>NZ_JBIIOV010000055.1:0-18199 GCF_044342925.1 Mycobacterium sp.
CGGGGCGGCCAGCTCCACATGCTGGGTACCCAGGATGGAGCTCTGGCCGATCTTGGCGGTGGCGTTGGCGGGCAGTTGGACCTGCGGCGACACGCTCAGAGTCAGGGTGGGAACCCAGTCCTTGAGCTCGATCTTGCGAACCGTGCCCACGAACACGTCGGCGACGCGCACGCGGCTGTTGACGTTGAGCGCCAACGTGTCCGGAATCTGGACGTAGATGGTCTCCGAGCCCTTTTCGCTACCCGGCCCCAAGTCCAGCGGGACGTTGGCGATTCCCTTCCACCCGCAGGAGGTCAGGACCATCGCGGTCACGCCCAGCGCCAGGCCGCGCAGGCCCAGGCGGCGGGCGCGGTTCTGATGATCGGTCACTGTCCGGCCCCCGTTTCAGCAGATAGAGCGGGCATCGGGACGGGCATCGGAGCGGCGGGTGCCGCGGTGCCCGGTGCGGGCGGGCCGATCTGCTGCGACACCGGCAGTGGACCGGGGTTCACTTCGGGCGCCGGTGCGGGTGCCGGCGGAGCCGGCGGGTACCACGGCGGCGGCAGCGGGTTCTTCTGGTCGTAGGAGTTCGACGGTGCGCCACCACGCGGGCCGGCCGCGGGATACGACGACGGGTCCGGGCCGCCCATCAGTGAAGCCAGCGAGTCCGGGGTGAGCATGTTCGCCGTGAACGGCTGGACCTGCAGTCCCTGCATGCCGGGAGCGACGATCCAGCCCGGCTCGTGGTTTCCGTGCGAAAACAGGGTGTCGCGCGACCACACGCCGGGGACCGTCGTGTCCTTATATCCCGGGGGCGGACGCAGCCGCTCCTCGGAGTACGCGACGTACTTGGGCAGGGTGGAGGCGGAGGCGAACTGATTCACACCGAACGGCGGATAGTTGAACTTCGTCGCGTCCAGGATCGGCGCCAGGTACTGCGCGCACAGCTCTGCGGAGTCCTGGTAGCCCAACCGGCTGCCGGCCTGGATGGCCGAGCACAGGAACTGCATCGGGTTGGCCCAGTTGGCGACGGCCGGGATGGCCACAATCGCGCCGTGGGTCGGGTGATAGATCTGGGCCGTGTTCGCCGCCAGCGTCGGGTAGACGTGCAACGCCGTCTCCAGCCCGTTGCGGGCATCGGGCTGCATCAGCGCGTTGGTGACGTCGGCGAGGTTGTTGATGTCGCGGGCCAGCAATGAGCCGTTGTCGTCGACGAACTTGCGGGCCGTCTTGAGCAGCTTGTCGATCTCGACCAGCGCGTTGCCGACCTCCTGGTCGGAGTTGTTCAGCGAGGTGGTGAACTGCGCCAGGTTGGTGTTGAGCGCCACCAGCTGCTGGTCGCTCTGGTGCAGGGCGTTGACGAACACCGCCAGCGCCTTGGTGGTGGCGAACAGGTCGCCGCGGCTCTCGTTGAGCGTGGCCACCGCGTCCGAGAGCGCCTTGAACGTCTCGTTGATCTGCTTGCCGTTGCCGTTGAGCGCACCGGCGGCGGAGTCGACCAGATCGCCCAGCGGGCCCTTCGGCTGGGAGGGTGTCGGGCCGAGTTCGACGACGAGCTTGTCGAGCTGGGCACGGATGTCGTCCCACTCGACCGGAACCCGAGTGCGCTCCAGCGGGATCACGTCGCCGTCAGCCAGCGCCGCGCCGCCGGTGAAGGGCGGGTCCAGCTGCAAGGAGCGCGACGCGACGACCGTCGGGTTGATCACCGACGCCACGGCGTCGGCCGGCACCTTGTACTTGCTGTCGAAGTGGAAGTTGACCTTCATCTTGTCGCCGGCCGGCTCGATGCTGTCGATCTTGCCGACCTTGACGCCCATGATCTGGACCCGGTCGCCCGGGTACACGGCCAGTGCGTCGGAGAAGTAAGCGCTGGCGCTGGTGGTCGTCGCCTTCTGGTACAGCCGGTAGCCGACGAACGCCGCCACCAGGGCGAGGGCGATCACCAGGGTGCCGATGACGACCCCGGCGCGGGAGACCTTCTTGAGGCCCGTATTGACCATGGACATGGGCTAAGCGCCTCCCGTGTCGATCGGCGCGAAATTGCCGGGGCCGGGGACCGGAACGGTTCGGGCTCCAGGCGGTCCGGGGGCCAGCTGCGGACCGGGTGCACCGGGCACCAGCGGTCCGAGCTGACCGGGAACAGCCGCGGCGGGAACGCCGTGGTTCGGAACCATCGCGTCGGGGTTGGGCGCGGAGATCGCGACGTTGGGCCGCGGGTATCCGCCGGGCACCGCACCGAACGGACCCTGCGTCGCGTTGGCACACGGCAGCGGGTTGCCGGGTGAGGGGATGCCGTCGGCCGGCGGTGTGTAGGTGCACGGCGAGCCGGGCTGCAGAGCCGGGCCCGGGTTTTCCGGAGTGCCCTCGAATACCTGCGGCGACGGCGGCGGGGCGCCGTTGGCCTGGGTGGCGCCGTTCGGGTCGGGGAACTGGTAGGCGGGCAGGCCGGCGTTGCGCCAGAACTCCTCGGGGTCGATGCCGCGTTGCTTGAACGCGGCGTCCACCCACGGCTGGATGATCTGGTACGGAAGGATATTGACCAGCAGCGTCTTGAAGTACGGGCCGGAACCGATTGCCTCGGTGAGGGATCCCATGAACTTCGATGCTGTGGTGATCGAGTAGGCCAGGTCCTCTTTGTGCTGGGCCAGCACGTCGCTGATGGTCTGCAACTGGGTGAGGACGTTGGTCAGGTTCGGGTTGTCGTCGATGAACCCGGCGAACTGCTGCGACACCGCGGTCACATTCTGCAGCAGCACGTCGACTTCCTGGCTGCGCTGATTGACGGCGGCGAGCAGCACCCCGGCGTTGACCAGCAGCCGGTTGATCTGCTCACTGCGGTTGCCGAGCACGGCCGCGACCTTATTGGCCTCACCGAGCAGCGACTTGAACTCCTCGTCGCGCTTGCCGATCGTGTCGGAGAACCGGGACACACCCTGCAGCGCCGCCTTCAGTTCGGGCTTGCTGGCATCGAGGGTCTCGGTCAGCGCGTTCAGCGAATTCCTGACCGCGGTCAGATCCCACTGGCTGGTGTTGGTGGTCAGCTCGGAGAACGCGTCGTAGAGCTGGTAGGGCGTGGTGCTCTGCTCGAGCGGCAGGAGTCCGCCGACCGCCAGCGGCTTGCTGCCGCGCGGGTCGATCTCCATCACGCGCTTGCCGAGGATGGTGTCGGTGCGGATCGACAACCGGCTGTCGGTGCCGATGCGGTAGTCGCCGAGCGTGAAGCCGACCTTGACCCGGTCGCCGTCGATCGTCGTGGTCTTGATCTGGCCGACGTCGTAGCCGCTGATGCGCACCTTGTCACCGGGCTGCGAACCGGCCGAGTCGGTGAAGTGCGCGTAGTACATCGGCTTGGCGAACAGCATCGGGATGCTGGCGAAGCTCTGGCCCACGGCCACCACCATGATCACGACCAACAGGCCGATCAGACCCGTCCGGACCCGGTTGGATCCCTGGAGAGTAATCATTGCGGCGTGCACCTGCCCGTCGGCTGCTTGGTGATCCGAACCTTGCGAACCGGTCCGCCCGGCTGCAAGCCGTTGAGCGTCAGAGTGAGATCGCAGAGGTAGAAGTTGAAGAAGTCGCCGTAGACGCCGCCCGCCCGGCCGATCAGGTTGATCGCGGTCGGATATTCGGTGAGCAGCTTGTCCAGCTTGGCCGGGTCATCGGCGAGCGGCTGCTGGATGGTCTCCAGCTTGCCGAGGGTCTGCTGCAGGATCGGGCGTTCGTCGCTGAGCAGTCCGGCCAGCTGTGTCGAGGCGTTGCTGATGTCGGCGATAGCGCCGGCCAGCGGATCGGCCCGGTTCTTGAGTCCGGTGATCAGGATTTCGAGGTTGCTGATCGTCGAGTCGAACTCCCGCTGGTGCCGGTTGACGGTGCTGAGCACGGTGTTGAGGTTGGTGATCACCTCGCCGATGGCCTGGTCGCGGTCGGCGATGGTGGCCGTCAGCTGCGCGGTCTGGCTCAGGATGTTGGCGATCGTGCCGCCCTGCCCCTGGAAGACGGTGACCAGGGAGGTGGCGATGTTGTTGACCTTCTCCGGGTCGAGCGCCTTGAACAGCGGCTTGAAGCCGCCGATCAGCGCATCGAGGTCCAAGGCGGGCTGGGTGCGGGCCAACGGGATGAGACCGCCCGGGGGCAGCACCTTGTCGGCCCCGTCGCCGGTACCCCGGTCGAGGTTGACGTAGCGCTCACCGATCAGGTTGGCGTAGCGGATCTGGGCACCCGAGGACTGGTAGAGCGGAAGCGACTTGTCGACGTTCAGCGTGACGGTGACGCGCTGCCCGTTCTCCGAGAGGGTAACCCTCTTGACCTTGCCGACCTCGACGCCACCGGCACGGACGAACTGTCCGGCCTTGAGGCCGCTGCCGTTGCTGAACTCCGCCTCGTAGGAGTTGAAGCGCTGGAAGCGCAGCTGTCCGAACACCACGATCAACAGCACGGTGCACAGACCGAGAATGGTCGACACGATGCCGAGCTTGATTAACGTTCCGCGAATGCTCATGGGTTGATCGTGTTCTCCCCGACCTGACGTCCCCAGACGTATTCGTTGAGGATCGGCTGACCAAGCTCGAAGTGGTTGTACGGAGCGATCGTTGCGCCGGTGTCGGCGACCAGGGTCGGTGCGGGCCAGAAGTCCCGGGTGACCTTCTGCCAGCAGCCGGGTGCGCCGCCGGGTCCACCTCGGGCGTTCACCCGAGGCAGGTTGTCCGGATAGATGTAGGGGTTGGGCGCACCGATCAGTTTGGCGTGGTCGGCCAGCGAGTAGCCGTTGCCACCAAAGCCGTCCAGCGCCGCGGGCAGCAGCTCTGCGTAGTTGCGGATCATGCAGAACAGCTCAGGGCTGTAGGTGTTCAGCAACTGCGAGGTCGGGATCAGGTCCGCCATCGCCCGCACTAGGTACGGGGCGCCGCGTTCGAACACGTCAGCGCCGGTGTTGCCGAAGCCGGCCGCAGCCAGCAGCATCGCGTCGAGATTGCCTTGCTCTTCGTTGAGGGTGCGGACCGTGGTGAGCACGTTGTCAACGCCGTTCCAGAAGTCCGGGCCGGCCGCGGTGTAGACGTCGGCCAGACCGGCCAGCTGTTGCAAGCCGTACTGCAGGCGGGGCAGCCGCGGATTCAGGTTGTCCAGTGCGGTGTTCGCGGTAACAAGGGTCTTGCCCAGCTTGCCGCCCACTCCGGTCAGCGCTTCCGCGGTGGCCGAGAGGGTCAGGTTCAGCTTGACCGGGTCGATCTTCTCCGCCAGGCCCGTGATGGTCTCGAAGAGGGTGTTGAACTCGACGGTTGTGCTGCGGGCGTCGATGACGTCGGAGCTACTGATCCGCTCGGTCGTCGGATCCTTCGGGCTGGACAGGGCGACGTACTTGTTGCCGAAGATCGTGGTGGCCTGGATGTCGGCATTGACGTTCGCCGGAATCAGCTCGATGAACTTCGGCTTGACCTCCATCGCGAACTTCGCGGCCTCTTTGCCGTCGATCTCGGTCGCTTCGATCCTGGTGACGCGCCCCACCTCGACACCGTTGTAGGTGACCTTGGCGTTCGGGTCCATCACCAGGCCGGCCCGGGCCGCGACCATCGTCAGTTCCGTCTTGGGCGTGAGCTTTCCGCGGAACTGCAGCAGCAGGAACGTCAGGATGATGGCCACGACCAGCAGCAGGATGAAGCCGGCCAGCCGGATCGGCGGTTTCTTGATCTCGTTCAGGGGAGCGGTCACGTCTACACCGTCAGATTGAAGTTCGGGTCGGTGCCGTACAGCGCCAACGAAGCGAACAGAACCACGAACTGAATCAGGACCAGTGACGCGCGCATCGACTTACCGACCGCCTCGCCGACGCCCACCGGGCCGCCGCTGGCGTTGAAGCCGTAGTAGCAGTGGTTGATCATCACGATCACCGAGATGATGATGACCTCGACGAACGACCAGAACACGTCGTTGGTGCGAAGGAACGTGTGGAAGTAGTGGGAGTAGGTGCCACCCGACTGCCCGTAGAGCACCGTCGTGGTCAGCTGTGCGGCCAGGAAGGCCATGATCAGCGACATTGCGTAGAGCGGGATGATGACCACCGCCGCGGCGACCAGCCGCGTCGAGACAAGGTAGGAGATGGACTTTATGCCCATCACCTCCAGCGCATCGATCTCCTCGGAGATGCGCATGGCGCCCAGTTCGGCGGTGGCGCCGGCGCCGACGGTCGCCGCCATCGATTGGCCGGTGACGATGGGTGCGGTCAGGCGGACGTTGACCATGGCGGCGAGGAAGCCGGTGAAGGCTTCCACACCGATGTTGCCCAGCGAGGCGAAGCCCTGGATGGCGATCAGCGACCCGGCGGAGAGGGTGACGAAGCCGACGATGGCGACGGTGCCGCCGACCACCGCCATGGCGCCGGCACCCATGCCGACTTCGGCGATCAGCCGGACGATTTCCTTGGGGTAGTAGCGGAGCGCGTGCCCGATCTCCTTGATGGCCTCGATGGCGAACCAGGCAACCTTGCCGGTGCTGTCGAGCACCTTGCCGGGTTTCTTTCCCCATTTATCCGCGAATTGCGGGAACCGGGCCGGGACCGCGGCCTTGGGGGTTGTCGTCGCCGTCGCCATCTATCGCCCCGTTCCGAAGCGGACACCGATTGTCGTGAAGATGACGTTGACCGCGAACAACGCCACCACGCAGAGCACCAGGGTCTCGTTCACCGCGATGCCGACGCCTTTCGCGCCACCGCCGACGGTGAGACCTCGGTAACAGCCCACTAGCCCGGCGATCAGCCCGAACGCGACGGCTTTCGCGATGGCGATGACCACTTCCGGCAGCCCGGTGAGCAGCGTCAGGGTTTGCAGGTAGGCGCCGGCCGAGATGTTCTGCAGGTACACACCGAAGAAGAAGCTGCCCACCAGGCCGATGGTGATCACCGCTCCGTTGAGCAGGACCGAGACGAGTGTGGCGGCGGCGACGCGGGGCACCACCAGGCGGTGGATCGGGTCGATGCCGAGCACCTCGAGGGCGTCGATCTCTTCGCGGATGGTGCGTGCGCCGAGGTCGGCGCAGATGGCGGTGGATCCGGCGCCCGCGACCACCAGCACCGTCACCAGTGGACCGAGCTGGGTCACCGACGCCAGCGCCGCACCGGCGCCGGAGACGTCGGCCGCGCCGAACTCAGTCAGCAGCAGATTGAAGATGAAGATGATGAGCACGGTCAGTGGGATCGACATCGCGAAGGTCGGCAGCAGGGCGACCGTCATCAGGAACCAGGTGTACTGGAAGAATTCTTTCCACTGGAACGGCCGGGCCAATGACTTGGCGGTCAGCACGCACATCTTGAAGAAGCCGCCCATGGCCGTCATGGGGCCGTTGAAGCGTTTGCGCAGGTAGCTGGTCGACGCGGTCATCGCGTGGTGCCCTCACTGCGATCTCGCCGGTCACGGCGGCGGGGGGACAGACCGTTGGGCACGTACCCCTCCTGAGTTCCTCCGGTGGTGACCAGAATGTGTCCAGTACATGCCATGTAACCGGGACCACAGGAATGTACCCGATACCTCAGGTCCGCCACATCTCATCAGCACTATTACGATCCAACTGGTTTGCCGGAGCCGCCAAAAAGTGCCCTGAGCTGGTTCTTCAGTACTTTTCCGGCGGGATTTCGGGGCAGCGCGTCGACGATTTCGAGGGCCTTGGGGTGCTTGTAGCGAGCGAGACGGTTGTCCAGCAAACCGGTCAGATCATCCAGCGTCAGCGGTTCGGTCACCGCCGCCACAGCGATGGGCACCTCGCCCCATTTGTCGTCCGGACGGCCGACAACCGCGACCTCGGTGATCGCCGGGTGGGCGGCTAACACGTTTTCCACCTCAGCGCAGTAGATGTTCTCCCCGCCGGAGATGATCATGTCCTTCTTGCGGTCGACCACCCAGATGTAGCCCTCGTCGTCGCTGCGGACGAGGTCTCCGGAGTGGAACCAGCCGCCGTCGAAGGCCTCCGCGGTGGCCTGTGGCTTGTTCCAGTAGCCGGCCATCAGCGTCGGAGCGCGGTAGACGATTTCGCCGACCTGGCCCACCGGAACGTCGTTCATCTGATCGTCGACGATGCGGGCGGCGACGGTCGGGATGACCTTGCCGACCGACCCGAGCTTTCGGATGGCGTCCTCCCCGGCCAACATGCAGGTCACCGGGGACATCTCGGTCTGGCCGAACGCCGCCAGGATCCTGCTGTCCGGGAAGGTCGCGGCCATCTGGCGGAGCAGGGTGTCCGAGGCCGGCGCAGCCCCCCAGGACAGGTTGCGCAGCCGCAGGGTGCGGGGACGGGCCTGCTGCTCGGCGCAGACCGCCTGCCACTGCGCGGGTACCAGGAAGATTCCGGTGACGCCCTCGGCCTCCAAGACGTCGAGCAGTCCGCCCGGGTCGAAAGCGCCCAACGGATAGATGACCGTCGGGATGCCCAGTGTCAGCCCGGGCAGCATGTTGCCGATCCCGGCGATGTGGAACAGCGGCACCCCGATGAAGCCGACGTCGCCGGCGATGTCCGGGCAGGTGGTGTAGATCGCCGACATCGCCTGCCCAGCCAGATTGGCGTGGGTGAGCACTGCACCCTTGGGATGCCCGGTGGTCCCGGAGGTGTACATGATCAGCGCGGGGCTGTCGTTGGGCACGTCCACCGGCGGCGCGGGTTCCCCTTCCTCGGCGACGAGTTCCTCGTAGCCGACAACGTCGGTGTCCGAAGGGGACTCGGCGACGACGACCGTCGAGAGATTCGGCGTCATGGCACCGACCGCATCGGCCAGCGGCGCCAGCGTCGGTTCGGTCACCAGCACAGCGGCCCCGCAGTCGTCCACCAGGTAAGCCAGCTCCGGCGGGCTGAGCCGGAAGTTCACCGGCACCGCGATGGCACCGAGCATCGTTGCGGCAAGGCATGTTTCGACGAACTCGGGACGGTTCAGCATGAGGATCATCACCCGGTCGCCGCTGCCCACCCCGCGGCGGTGTAGCGCGCCGGCCAGTCCGGTCACCCGCGCGTGCAGTTCGGCCCAGGTGATGGTGCGGCCCATGAACCGCAGGGCGGTGGCGGCAGGCTGCATCAGGGCGTGGCGGGACAGCTGGGTGATCCAGTTCTGCCGCCGGGACAGGTAGGGCTGGTCAGTACCGGTCATGGCCGTCCTGCGTCTCCATCGTCGTCAAGCTTGTGTCTACGGCCGCCGAAAGGCGACGCGAAACGCCGTGGAGCGGCGGCTATACGCCGCCGGCGAGAGCCTCGGCCCGCGCCTTGAGGTTGCCCGCTAGATGCTCCAGTGCGTCGTTGACCAGTTTCTTCACCATCACATCCGGCACACCGGGGATCGAGGTTTCCACGTCGAGGTCGACGGTCAGCAGGCTGGCCGGTCCCATCTCGACCACCGAGAACAACTGGTTCTGCTTGGAGAACAGTTGGCCCTGCTGCATGACGGTCTGGATCTGCGCCGGGGCGGGGTAGTAGACGGCCTGGATGTAGGTGCCCGGCTGGCCCTGGATCTCGGTGTCGATGCGCAGCTGGCTGGGCCTGCCGTCGTTGTAGCGGGCCAGGATGTAGACCGCCGTGACCTCGTCGTTCCACTGCGGGTAGGCCTCGAAGTCCGCGACGATGCTCAGGATGGAGTCGGCCTGGGCGCCGACCTCGAGGGTCTTGCTCACTAGTGCCATCAGACATGTGCCTTTCGCTGGCCGGCGGGCTGGTTGTAGCCCAATGGACTCTCGGTGCGGATCGCTTCGTCGCGGATGAGGCCGCGCAGCAGCGCCGTGCTGAATTCGGCGGCGATCTCCTTGGCGCTGCGCCGGCCGTCCGGGCGCAACCACCGGTAGGCGCCCATCGTCATGCCGATGTAGCCCAGGGCCACCACATGGGAGTCGCACTCGAAGAATTCGCCGCTGGCGATGCCGCGGTCGATGAGGCCGGCGACGTGCTCGTAGACCTGGGTCTCCTTCTCGCGCACCTCGGCGACCTGCTCTTCGGTGAACCATTCGGTGATGTAGGGCTGCTCCTGGAAGTACACCGCCGCGCCTTCGGGATTGCCGGCGATGTTGGTCAGCAACCGCACCGTGTACTGGTAGAGCGCCTCGCGGGCTGTCCAGGACGGGTCGTCATGCACGGCGGCCAGGGTGTTCTCCGCTGCCCGGCGGTAGATGTCGAACAAGATCAGCGACTTGCTCGCGTAGTAGTGGTAGACCGTCGCCTTGTTCAGACCGACGACGTCGGCGACGTCGTCCATCCGGGTGCCGTGGTAGCCGCGGGCGGCGAACAGCTTGGTGGCGACGGACAGCAACTCCTCGCGCCGGGTCGTCCCGTTCTCCGGTGGCATGCCACCCCTCCCTATCAACTGGTTGGACAGTCTAGGCAATGCGCGCCGACCGCCACGCCCACACCGACAGTGGGGATAGACTTCAGCCCGTCGGACGCCTAGGAGGTACGCCATGAATCCCGACCCGCAGCCCGACTACGACGCGACCGACGAGATCGAGTACTTCTTCAGCTGGCTGCCCTGGGCGCTGCGCGGTACCGACTGGACCGGTACCCCCGCCTACCCGCCGGTCTAAGACCCCGCGCCACCCGCGTCACCAGTTCGAGGGCTGGTAGTCCTTGAGGAAAACCCCGTAGAGGTCCACGCCGGCCTCACCCTGCACGATCGGGTCGTACACCCGGGCAGCGCCGTCGACGAGATCGAGCGGGGCGTGGAACCCCTCCTCGGCGAGGCGGATCTTGGTGAAATGCGGGCGCTCGTCGGTGATCCACCCGGTGTCGATACTGGTCATCAGGATGCCGTCGGTCTCGAACATCTCCCCCGCGCTGGTGCGGGTGAGCATGTTCAGCGCGGCCTTGGCCATATTGGTGTGCGGGTGCCCCGGGCCCTTGTAGCGCCGGGAGAACACGCCCTCCATCGCCGACACGTTGACCACATACTTGCGGCGGGCAGGTGAGGCGGCCATCGACGGACGCAGCCGGGAGATGAGCAGGAAGGGTGCCGTGGCGTTGGCGAGCTGCACCTCGAGCATCTCCAGCGGCTCGACTTCGTGCACGTGCTGGGTCCAGCTGTTCACATGATGCTCGTCGGGCAGCAATCCGCCGGCGTCGATGGCGGTGCCGGCGGCCAGCCGCTCCAGTGAGGACGAGCCGGCCGCCAACGCCGCCGCCGTCAGGGCATCGGCAGGTGAGGCGGCCGCGAGAATCGGGTGATTGGCGACCGAGGCCGCCAGCGCCTGGGGATGCGGGTCGTTGGTGTGACCGAAGGTCAGCAGCTCCGGGATCGGACCATCGGGCAGCGGCGCGAGCTCGGCCTCGGCCAGCGGTGCGTAGGCGCCCGGGGATCGGCGCACGGTCTGGGCGGCATTGTTGATCAGGATGTCCAGCGGCCCGGCCGCCGCGACGGCGTCGGCCAGTCCGACGACCTGGGCCGGGTCGCGCAGATCGATGCCGACGATGCGCAGGCGGTGCAACCAGTCGGCGGCGTCGGGCAGCCCGGCGAACCGGCGCACCGCGTCCCGCGGAAACCTGGTGGTGATCGTCGTGTGGGCGCCGTCGCGCAGCAGCCGCAGGGCGATGTACATGCCGATCTTGGCCCGGCCGCCGGTGAGCAGCGCACGTCTGCCGGTGAGATCGGTGCGGGCTTCGCGCTTGGCATGGCTGTGCGCGGCGCACGGCGGACACAGCTGGTGATAGAACGCGTCGACCTCGGTGTAATGCGTCTTGCAGATGTAGCAGGCCCGGGACTTCAGCAAGGTCCCCGCGCTCGGCGCGGCGACCGACGCCGACAGCGGGATGCCGCGGGTCTCGTCGTCGATGCGGTCGGGAGCTCCGGTCGCGGTCGCGGCGACCACCGCGCGGTCGGCGTCGGCGATCTCCGCGCGCTTCTCGGCCCGCCGCCACTTCTTGGCTGCTTTGAACATGTGTGAGGTCGCCCGGCGCACCGCGATGAAGTCGGGGTGGGATTCGTCGAGCTGGTGCAGTTCGGCGAGAACGTCGAGGGTCACCTTCAGGCGCCCGGGATCGATACCCGGCCGATCTTCCGCTTGCCCGTCGAAAGCCACGCCGGAGTGTAACGAGACGACGCCGAAACACGCGTACGCTGCCCACCTTGTGACCGATTGGACGACCACCGCAGCACGTCCCCACCCCATGCGGCTGCGGCTGCAGAGCTATCCCTTCGTCGACGAGATCGCCGTCCGCTACGGCGATATGGACGCAAACGCGCACCTGAACAACCTGGCGCTGGAGTCGTTGCACGAGAACGCCCGCGCCACGATGAACCGGGCGCTCCTGCCAACTGCCTATACGGGCGAACGACGGATCCGGCTGGTCACCTCGCAGAACGCCGTGCACTTCCTTTCCGAGGCGTTCTGGCCCGGCATGATCCAGACCGGCGCGGGGATCGGCCGAATCGGGCGCACGTCGTATCTGGCGTCCACCGGGTTGTTCGTCGACGGTGACTGCATCGGGGTGTGCGACACCGTGCTGGTGATGCTCGGCGGCCCCGATGGTCCGGCCGGCCCGCTGCCGCTGCCCGAGGAGTTCCGCGCGGCTCTGGAAGGCGCGCTGCTCCGGGAGGGTTAGAGCCGCGCGACGATCAAGCGGCGACGAAGGAGCCGCGCTGAGGAGCACGGCAATTCGACTACAGCCGCGCGACGATCAAGCGGCGACGAAGGAGCCGCGCTGAGGAGCACGGCAATTCGGCTACAGCGCCTTGAGCTCCTCGATGACCGCCGACACCGACTTCTTGGCGTCGCCGAACAGCATCGAGGTCTGGGGCAGGAAGAACAGCGGGTTCTCGATACCGGCGTAACCCGACGACATCGAGCGCTTGAGCACGATAACCGACCGGGACTGGTCGACGTTGAGGATCGGCATACCGTGAATGGGGCTGGACGGGTCTGTCCGCGCCGCCGGGTTGGTGACGTCGTTGGCACCGATCACCATCGTCACGTCGGTGCGCGGGAACTCGCCGTTGATGTCGTCCATTTCCTTCATGGCGTCGTAGTCCACGTCGGCCTCGGCGAGCAGCACGTTCATGTGCCCGGGCATGCGGCCGGCCACCGGGTGGATGGCGAACTTGACCTCCACCCCCTTGGCCTCGAGCAGGTCGGCCATCTCCTTGACGGCGTGCTGGGCCTGCGCCACCGCCAGGCCGTAGCCGGGCACCACGATCACCTGGTTGGCGTACGCCATCTGGATGGCCGCATCCGCCGCGGAGGTGGCCTTGACCGGACCCTGGTCGACGCCGGCCGGGCCGCCGACCGCGTCGGTGCCGCCGAAGGAGCCGAACACGATCGCCGGGATGGAGCGGTTCATGGCCACAGCCATCAGGTTGGTCAGGATCGAACCCGAGGCGCCGACGATCATGCCGGCGACGATCATGGCGGTGTTGTTCAGCGCCAAACCGGCTGCGGCGGCCGACAATCCGGTCATCGCGTTGAGCAGCGAGATGACCACCGGCATGTCGGCCCCGCCGATGGGGAACACCACGAACAGGCCCATCAACCCGGCGAGGACGAGCACCAGCACGATCCACCAGACCGAGAGGCCCTGGTTGAGTCCGATGAAGATCGAGGCAGCGACGGCAGCGAGCAGCAGCACAACGTTGGCGGCCTGAAACAGCTTGGCGTTCTTGACGAAAGCCTTCTCGACGTTCTTCGGGATGATGTTTTCCTGAAGTTTGGCGAAGGCCACCAGCGAGCCCCAGAACGACACCGAGCCGATGACGGCGGCGAACAACGATCCGACCACCAGCGCCACGGTCGGGGACTGTTCCGGCTTGAAGACCGAGAAGCCTTTGGTCTCAATGAATTCCGTCCAGGCGATCAGCGCCACGGTGCCGCCGCCGACGCCGTTGAACAGCGCCACCAGCTGAGGCATCGCCGTCATCTTGGTCTTCTTGGCCGGCGGCACACCGAGGATCACGCCCAGCGCCAGGCCGGCGATGATCAAGATCCAGTTGATCGAGGCGGTGTCGCGGATCTTGATCAGCGTCGCCACCACCGCGATGCCCATGCCGACGGCGGCGATCCAGTTGCCGCGCACCGCGGTCTTGGGTCCGGTCAGACCCATCAGGCCGTAGATGAACATTCCGAACGCGGCGATGTAGAGAACGTCGACGAGATAGGTCATTGGGCGAGCTCCTTCGCCTTACCGGCAGCGGGGGCCTTTTCCTTCTTGGACTTGAACATGCCGAGCATGCGGTCGGTCACCAGGAAGCCGCCGATCACGTTGAGGGTGCCGAAGACCAGCGCGACGAACGCGATGATCCGCACGCCCCAGTGCGCGTCGGCGGGCAGGTTGCCCAGCACCAGCAGTGCACCGAGCACGACGATGCCGTGGATGGCGTTGGTGCCCGACATCAGCGGGGTGTGCAGGGTGTTGGGCACCTTGGAAATCACGGCGAACCCGACGAACCCGGCCAGCACCAGGATCGCCAGATTGGCAAGAAGTTGGGTGTACATGCTCCTCAGCCTCTCGTCACACAGGAGGCCGCGATGACCTCGTCGTCGAAATCGGGTTGCAGCGCACCGTCTTTGATCATGAGTTCCAGCAGCGAGGTGAGGTTCTTCGAATACAGCTCGCTGGCGTGCTCAGGCATGGTGGCGGGCAGGTTCAGCGGCGAGGTGATGGTCACGCCGTGCTTGACGACGGTCTCGCCCGGCTCGGTGAGCTCACAGTTGCCGCCGGTCTCGCCGGCGAGGTCGACGACCACGCTGCCGGGCTTCATGCCCCGCACCGCCTCGGCCGTCACCAGTCGCGGCGCCGGGCGGCCCGGCACCAGGGCGGTGGTGATGACGACGTCGAAGTTGCCGATCGCCTGCTCCAGCTTCTTCTGCTGCTGAGCGCGCTCCTCCTCGGTGAGTTCGCGGGCGTACCCGCCCTCACCGGCGGCGTCGATGCCGAGGTCCAGCCACTGGGCACCCACCGAGCGGACCTGGTCGGACACCTCCGGGCGCACGTCGTAGCCGGTGGTCTTGGCGCCGAGCCGCTTGGCGGTGGCCAGCGCCTGAAGGCCGGCGACGCCGACGCCGAGCACCAGCACGGTGGCCGGCTTCACCGTGCCGGCCGCGGTGGTCAACATCGGGAAGAACCGGGTCGACAGGCTGGCCGCCAGCAGCACGGCCTTGTAGCCGGCGACGTTGGCTTGCGAGGACAGCGCATCCATGGCCTGCGCGCGGGAGATCCGCGGGATCGCCTCCACCGCGAAGGCCTGCACACCGGCCGATGTCAGAGCACCGATCTGGGTGTCGGCGTTACGCGGGGCGAGGAAGCCGATCAGCGTCTGACCGGAGCGCAACCGTGCCACCTCCGACGATGACGGCGGGGCCACCTTGACCACGACGTCACACCCCCAGGCGTCGCCGATGGTGGCGCCGGCGGCGGAGTAGAGCTCGTCGGGCAGCAGGGCACGCTCGCCGGCGCCGGATTCGACCACCACCGCGACGCCGCTGTTTACCAGCGCCGCGACCGCCTTGGGCACCAACGCCACCCGGCGCTCGTCGGCCCCGGACTCGACGACGACGCCTACTGTCGTTCTTTCTGTCATGGCTCTCGCGTGTACTTCCTAGGATCATTTGACGGGTCTCCCCCGTCGCTCGGGACACCCTAACCGCTGGCAGGGGCTATTTCCCAAAGCCGAGGACCGGCGCTCACCCGTTCAGGGGAGGCCCGGCGAACGGATCGCCGTGGGTGAATCGGCCGTTCATCATCGTCATGTCCACGCCGGTCTCGGCGATGCGGTGCGGCGGGACCTCGAACAGGTTGCGCTCCAGCGCCACCAGGTCCGCACGCTTGCCGGCTTCCACGGAACCCACCAGGTCATCGAGCCGAAGCTGACGTGCCGCGGCCAGAGTGTTGGCGCGCAGAGCCTGCGCCAGATCCGGCACTGATCCTCCGGTTCCAGGGCCCGGGCGTCCGGCTCACCGAGGGCGCGGCGGGCGATGGCGGTCTCGATGGCGTCCAGCGGTTTATCGGTGGAGAACCAGCCGGCCGCCGGCCAGTCCGTGCCGAACGTCACAGCGCCGAACGTCACAGCCGCGCCGCGCTCCAGGACCTCGCGCAGCAGATACATCCGGCGGCAGCGCTGATCCCCGATCCGAGTGCGGATGGTCGCCAGGCTGGGGTCCACGGCGGCCCAGTTCGGGGAGAACTGCGCGATGAGCCGAGTTCGGCGAAGCGAGGCAGGTCGGCGGGGTCGACGATCTGCAGGTGCGCCCACCGTGTGCCGACGATCGGCGTCCGGCACATGGACGATCACCGCGATGCGCCCCGCTACTTCGAGCAGATGGACGGCGCCGGCCGGTAGCCAGTCAGTTAGTCACCGTCCCGGCACCGGTGCCGCCGCGGCGGGGTGCCCTATCGTGGCGGATATGGATTTCGCCATGTCCGCCAAGGGCGCCGACTACCACAAACGCCTCACCGATTTCATGGTCGAGGAGGTGTTCCCGGCCGAGCAGTCCTACGACGAATACCGGGCGGCTGCCGGTCTGGGCGACTACACCGTGCCCCCGGTGGTGGAGGAGTTGAAGACCAAGGCCCAGGAACGCGGGTTGTGGAATCTGTTCCTGCCGTCCGAATCCGGGCTGACCAACCTGGAGTACGCGCCGCTGGCCGAACTGTCCGGCTGGAGCACCGAGATCGCGCCAGAGGCCATCAACTGCGCCGCCCCGGACACCGGCAACATGGAGGTGCTGCACATGTTCGGCACCCCGGAGCAGAAGAAGCAGTGGCTTGAGCCGCTGCTGGCCGGCGAGATTCGCAGCGCCTTCTCGATGACCGAGCCTGCGGTGGCCTCCAGCGACGCCCGCAACATCCAGACCCAGATCACCCGCGACGGCGACGACTACATCATCAACGGCCGCAAATGGTGGACCTCGGGCGCCAACGACCCGCGCTGCAAGGTCCTGATCGTGATGGGCCGTACCAACCCGGACGCGGCCTCCCATCAGCAGCAGTCGATGATCCTGGTGCCCACCGACACTCCCGGGCTCAACGTCCTGCGTTCGACGTCGGTGTTCGGCTGGCAGGACCAGCACGGCCACGCCGAGATCGTCTACGACAACGTGCGGGTGCCGGCGTCGAATCTGCTGGCGCAGGAGGGCACGGGCTTCGCGATCGCCCAGGCGCGGCTCGGGCCGGGCCGCATCCACCACTGCATGCGCGCCATCGGGGTGGCCGAGCGCGCGCTGGCGCTGATGACCGAGCGCGCCCGCACCCGCATCGCGTTCGGTAAGCCGTTGGCCGAACAGGGCATGGTGCAGCAGCAGATTGCGCTGTCCCGCAACGAGATCGACCAGGCCCGCCTGCTGTGCGAGAAGGCAGCGTGGACCATCGACCAGCATGGCAACCGGGCGGCGTTCTCGCTGGTGTCCCAGATCAAGTCGGTCGCGCCGCTGATGGCGTGCACGGTGATCGACCGGGCCATCCAGGTGCACGGCGGCGGCGGTGTCAGCGACGACTTCCCGTTGGCCCGGATGTACGGCTGGCAGCGCGCCATGCGGATCTTCGACGGACCCGACGAAGTGCACTTCCGCACCATCGCCAAGGCCGAGCTGGGGCGTGAGCCGAGTGCGATGGCCGCGGCGGTGACGCGCGGGTGACCCCGGACCCCGAATTTCACTACACGCACGAAAGACTCTCCGGGGCATGGAATTTCCGCGACGTCGCCGAGACCGCGGGCCTGCGTCCGCGCCGCTTGTTCCGGTCCAGTGAGCTCAGCAGTCTTGACGACGCGGGCCGCCGCACCCTGACCGAACTCGGCGTCACCGACGTCGCGGATCTGCGCTCCCCCGGTGAGGTGGCGCGCCGCGGCGGCGGCGCCGTCCCGAGTGGCGTTGCGGTGCACAACCTTCCGTTCCCGGAGGTGACGCAGCACCACGGCGACGCCGAGCCTGCCGAGGCTCCGCACGAGTCCAGCTTCCAGAAGCTGATGACGGAGTTCTCCGAGGAGGACCCGTCCGTGGCCGCCCAGCGCTGGATGACCGCCGAGTACGAGCGGTTCCCCACCCTCGCCGGCGCGCGCACCGCGGTGCGCCGGATCATCACCATGCTGGCCGACGGGCATCCGGTACTGGTGCACTGCTTCGCCGGCAAGGACCGCACCGGGTTCGCGGTGGCGGTGGCACTGGAGGCAGCGGGCTTGGCGCCCGACGACATCCTGGCCGACTACCTGCGCAGCAACGACGCCGTCGGCCGGCTGCGGGACAGCATCCTGGCCACCATGCGCAGCCGGGAGGGCATCACCGAC
>NZ_JBIIOV010000002.1:0-59852 GCF_044342925.1 Mycobacterium sp.
CGACCGTGTCGGCGCGCGTTCCGGCCGAGGTGTCCGCGGCCGAGTTGATGGCCGCGACGTTTCCTCCGGCGTCGGTCACCGGGACCCCGAAAATTCGGGCCCGCGAATTGCTGTCAGAGTGGGAACCGCACCGGCGCGGGGTCTACTGCGGCACCGTGGGGATGGCCTCACCGGTGGCCGGCTGGGAGCTCAACGTGGCAATTCGCACCGTCGAGTTCGACGCGAACTCCCGGGTGGTGCTGGGCGTGGGCGGGGGCATCACCGCCGACTCCGATCCGGACGCCGAATGGCAGGAGTGCCTGGACAAGGCGGCGGCGATCATTCAGCGCGAGTCGCGCGAGCGCAGCACCGCGTCGTAGAGCGCGCGGCGCGACGGCGCGCCCGGATGCGCCTCGATCACCGTTGCGCAGGCGTCCTTGACCCGCATCCCCTCGTCGACCAGAACGGTGACCGCGGCCACCAGCGCGTCCACGTCGGCCACCGGCGTCGCCCCGGCGAGGACCACGGTGATCTCACCGAGCACGCCGTCGGCCGCCCAGAGCGCCAACTCTCCGAGCGTCCCGCGGCGGATCTCCTCGTGGGTCTTGGTCAGCTCCCGGCACACCGCCGCGCGGCGCTGGTCGCCGAGTTGCTCGACGGCATCGTGCAGGCAGTCGGCGAGCCGGCGCGGGGATTCGAAGAACACCGTGGTGCGCGGTTCGGCACCGAGCCCGGCCAGCCAGGAGCGCCGCGCGAACTGTTTGCGCGGGGCGAAGCCCTCGAAGCAGAACCGGTCCGACGGCAGACCGGAGACGGCCAGCGCCGTAGTCACCGCCGACGGGCCGGGCAGGCAGGAGACCGGCAGGCCCGCCTCGATGCAACCGCCGACCAGCCGGTAGCCGGGGTCGTTGATCAGCGGCATCCCGGCGTCGCTGACCACCAGCACGGTTGCCCCCGCCGAGACGTCGGCGACCAGCGCCGGCACCCGGCCGGCCTCGTTCTGGTCGAACAGGCTCACCACCCGCCCGCCGATCACGACGCCCAGCGACTGAGCCAGCGCCCGCACCCGGCGGGTGTCTTCGGCGGCGACGACGTCCGCGCTCGACAGCGCGTCGATCAGGCGTTTCGAGGCGTCGGCGGGCTGGCCGAGGGGGGTGGCGGCCAGGAGGAGGCGGCCGGTGCCTGACCCCGAGTCGCTGCGCTCCTGCCCGCCGGTGCCTGATCCCGAGTCGCTGCGCTCCTGCCCGCCGGTGCCTGACCCCGAGTCGCTGCGCTCCTGCCCGGGGGTCGACACCCCCACACCCTACGATTGACGGCAATGACCACCACGGTTGAGGACCCCGCGGCGCCGCTCGATGAGCGCCACGCCCCCGTCATCAGCCCCGGCCCGCTGGTCCCCGTCCCCGACTTCGGGCCGACCGACCGGCTGGCAGGCTGGGCGACGACGGCGCTGGTGGCGTCCCTGGCCGCGCTGACCCGCTTCATGAACCTCGGCTCGCCCACCGACGCGGGCACCCCGATCTTCGACGAGAAGCACTACGCCCCGCAGGCCTGGCAGCTGCTGCACAACTATGGCGTGGAGGACAACCCCGGCTTCGGTCTGGTGGTGCACCCCCCGGTGGGCAAGCAGCTCATCGCGATCGGCGAGGCCATGTTCGGCTACACCGGGCTGGGTTGGCGGTTCACCGCCGCGGTGTTCGGCGTGGTGCTGGCGGTCCTGGTCACCCGGATCGCGCGGCGGATCAGCCGCTCGACGGTGGTCGGCACCGCGGCGGGGCTGCTCGTCGTCGCCGACGGGGTGAGCTTCGTGGCCGCCCGCAGCGCGCTGCTCGACATCTTCACCACGGTGTTCGTGGTCGGTGCCTTCGGCGCGTTGATGGTCGACCGTGACCAGGTCCGCGAGCGGATGCACAACGCCCTGCTCGACGGGCGCATCGCCGAAACACCCTGGGGCCCACGACTGGGCGTGCGGTGGTGGCGCTTCGGCGCCGGGGTGCTGCTCGGGCTGGCGTTCGCGACGAAGTGGTCGGGGCTGTACTACATCGCGTTCTTCGGCGCGATGACGCTGTGCCTGGATGTCGCCGCGCGCCGCGCCTACCGGGTTCCGCGGCCATGGGCCGGGACGTTGCGACGCGACACCGGGCCGGCGGCCTACGTCTTCGGCCTGATTCCCCTGGCGGTGTACCTGCTGGCCTATCTGCCCTGGTTCGCCTCGGAGACCGCGGTGAACCGCCACGAGGTCGGCCAGTCGATCGGCGAGCGGCAGTGGTGGCAGCCACCGGACGCAATCCGGTCGCTGTGGCACTACACCTATAAGGCGTTTCACTTCCACTCCACGCTGACCAACTCCGCCGGGAACCATCACCCCTGGGAGTCCAAACCGTGGACCTGGCCGATGTCGTTGCGGCCGGTGCTCTACGCCATCGACAACCAGGACGTACCAGGCTGCGGGGCGTCGTCCTGCGTCAAAGCGGTGCTGCTGGTCGGCACTCCCACCATGTGGTTTATCGCGGTGCCGGTGATGGCGTACGCGCTGTGGCGGGCGGTGGTGCGCCGGGACTGGCGTTACGCCGTAGTCCTGGTGGGGTACCTGGCCGGCTGGTTGCCATGGCTGGGCAACCTCGACCGTCAGATGTATTTCTTCTACGCCGTGCCGATGGCGCCGTTCCTGATGATGGCGATCGCGCTGATCCTCGGCGACATCCTGTATCAGCCGGCGCGCAGCGCCGAGCGCCACACGCTCGGCCTGCTCGTCGTGTGCTTCTACCTGGCGTTGGCGATCACGAATTTCGCCTGGTTGTTCCCCGTGCTGACCGGAATACCGGTGTCGCAGCAGACCTGGAACATGGAGATGTGGCTGCCGAGCTGGCGGTGAGCCGCCTTCGTTGGACGCCGCCTTCGTTGGACGCCGCCTTAGCAGGACCAAGAACCTAGTGGGACCACGAACCTAGTGGGACCACGAACCTAGTGGGACCACGAACCTAGTGGGACCACGAAGCCGTCAGGGCGGACTGCACCGCCGGGGCCACCATCCGCACAATCTCATCCGCCGACGCCGACGCCAGCGGCTCCATCCGCAGCACGTAGCGGGAGCCGGCCACGCCGATCAGGTACGACGTTGCCAGCACCACCCGCATCCGGGCGTCTGGAACGCGCAGCGTCGCGGCGACCCGGTCGATGACCACCGTCTCGACGAACTCACGCAGCGTCGTCACCACGTTCGCGGCGCTCTTGGCGTCGCGCACCATGAGCATGATCTGTTCACGCACCGCGGGATCATCGAGCATGTCGATGGTCCACCGCACGAGCCGTTCACCGAGCCCGTCGATGCCGGGGTTCAGCAGCTTGGCGATGGAGGTGACAGGGTCGAAGGGCAGCCGCAGGACGGCGGCGAAGAGTTCCTCCCGGTTGTTGTAGTAGCGCTTGACCAGATCCGGAGCAACACCGGCCGCCGACGCGACACCCTTGATGCTCGTGGTCAGATAGCCCTGCCGGGCGTAGAGCCCCCGTGCGGTGTCGAGTACCAAGCGCGTGACGTCGTCGGGTTTCATCGGGTCGTTGGCCATCGGTGCATTCCTGTTCACTCGGTGCGTTGCGGTCGGGCGGTGCAGACTCGATTGTCTAGGATTGAGTAAACCCGCCGACGGGCGCGGGGGACGCGGCTTGGGGAGATGGCTGAACCACGCAACCTGGTGATCTGCCTAGACGGCACCAGCAACGAGCCCGAGCAGGGCGCCACGAATGTCGCCCGAATGTATGACGTCGCGGTCAAGGACGACACCCAACTGGTCTATTACGACCCCGGTGTGGGCACTCTAGGCGCCCGCGCCGCGATGACGCCGTTGGGCCAAGCGCTGTCGCGGGTGGCCGGGCTGATCGCCGGCTACGGCATCCGCGACAACATCGAGCAGGCGTATACCTGGTTGGCGCAGAACTACCGGCGCGACGACCGCATCTACGTCTTCGGCTTCTCCCGCGGCGCCTACACAGCGCGTGCGCTGACCGGCATGCTGCGCACCGTCGGGTTGCTGAGGCCCGGCTGCGAGAACCTCGCCCCCTACGCCTTGAAGCTTTTCGCCAAGAGTGGTTCTTCCAGTGCCGCGACGGCCGATCCGGACGGTGACGCGGACCAGTCGGCGAAGGCTGCACAGCAACGGTTCTGGGCGTTGCGCGCCGACTTCCGTCGCTTGTTCGGCAATCCTGAGTTCCCACACCCGTTCGACCCGCACCGCAATCAGGTGCACTTTCTCGGGGTGTGGGACACCGTGAAGAGCGTTGGCTGGCTGAACCTGAGGGGGCACCTGCAAGTGGCGCGCTGGCCGTTCACCGCGCGGATCACCAATGTCGGAACCGCCCGGCATGCGTTGGCCATCGACGAGAAGCGACGTTTCTACGCTGCCTATCGGTTCGACCCCGAACTCGTGGCCACCGATCCCGAGAGGTTCCGTGAGGTGTGGTTCGCCGGTGTGCACAGTGACGTCGGTGGACAGTTCGCCGACGACCACCGGCTGTCGGACATCGCCTTCTCGTGGATGGCCACCGAGGCGGGTCTGCATGGACTTCGATTGGATGCCAAGCGCTTTCGCCGACTCACCGTCGGTACAGCGCCTCCGACCGACGACGCCTTGGGCACCATCCACACGAACAGCTGGATGTGGTGGCTGCTCGGGGGCTGGCGTTCACGACGGGTTCTGCACAAAGACCTGGTCGCCCCCAGCGTGCTGGAACGCATTGCCGCGACGGCGGTGACCGCCGCACCGTACCGACCGGAACTGGCCGGCCGCCCGACTGTGCTTGAGCTCGAAGGACCGAAGGGGATAGAGGGTTCGGATGTCCAATAACTACGCGGGGATGCGGCGGCGCTTCGGTGACGACGAGGCGGGCCTGCATCGCTGCGCGGAGCGACTGATCGCGCTGCGCAGTGCATTGTCCACGGTGCGCCGTCATGAAGGCTCACTGATGCTGGCCACCTTCAACATCCGCGACTTCGACAGCAACAAGTTCGGATTCGGCCCGCGCAAACTTGAATCGATGTATTACCTGGCCGAGATCATCAGCGCCTTCGATCTGGTGGCGGTTCAGGAGATCAGCCGGGATCTGACTCCCCTGGTCAACCTGATGAGCATCCTAGGACCCGACTGGGACTACATCGTCACCGACGCCACCGAGGGCAGGGGCGGCAACGGCGAGCGAATGGGGTTCCTCTACAACCGATCCGGCGTGTACTTCCGTAAGATCGCCGGCGAAGTGGTGCTACCCGAGGGGCAGACGATCGTCGGCAACAATCCAGTCCCCGAACCCAAGAAGACCGCCAAGGGAAACGGCCAATTCGCCCGCACCCCATTTCTGGTCGCCTTCGCCTCCGGTTGGTTCCGGTTCAACCTGTGCACCGTCCACATCTACTACGGCTCGGAATCCGGGGCCGGACTTCGGCAGCGCATCGATGAGATCCGCAAACTGGTGGCGTTCTTCGCCCGCCGGCAGGACAGCGAGACACGGCAGCGGAAGAAAGCGGTGACCGACAGCGGCGGCAAGTTCGCCCCCGGTCAGACCGAAAACTACATCCTGCTCGGCGATTTCAACGTCGTCAGCCCCGAACACGAGACAATGCAGGCGCTCGAAGACCAGGGCTTCACCGTGCCCGACGCCATCAAAGGTGACCAGATCAACTCCAGCGATCCCACCCGGCGTCCGCACTTCTACGACCAGATCGCGGTGCGGGTGGCCGACCCCCGATTCGAAGTCCTCAGCGGCGGCATGTTCGACGTCTACGACTACGTCTATCGAGACGAAGACATCGCGGCGTATGAGACCGACCTCGCGCAGGCGCAGGCCAGCATCGCCAAGAACAAGGACAAGCCGCCGGACCCGGAAGAGCCCGGGGACACCGGGGCGGACCCGTTGGCCTTCTACCACCGCTGGCGCACCTGGCAGATGTCCGACCACTACCCGCTGTGGGTGGAGATCAAGACCGACTTCACCGACGAGTATCTGGCGGGGTTGGCGCGGAACTAGCCGAAAAATAAGCGCTACAGCGGATCCCGCGCCGCCGGACACGACATGCACCGCGGGCCGCCGCGCCCGGTACCCAATTCCGCCGCGGCGATGGGCAGCACCTCGATCCCGGCGTCGGCCAGCCGGGCGTTGGTCTCGGTGTTGCGCTCGTAGGCCACCACCACTCCGGGCGCGAGCGCCAGGGTGTTGTTGCCGTCGTCCCACTGCTCGCGTTCAGCGGTGACCGGGTCAAGGCCGGTGTCGATCACCCGCAACCGTTCGATGCCCATCGCCGCGGCGGCGGCGTCGACGAACGGCTGCTCGTCACCGATACACACACCAGTTGGGCCGCGCGCAATGGTGAACGCCGACAACGAATGCCGCACCGCCGGATACATCACCACCGCATCGGCGTCGACCATGGTGCAGACGGTATCCAGATGCATGGTGGCACGCTCCTGGGCGATCGGGACCGCCAGCACGGTGTGGGCCAGATCGTCGTCGAACAGGCTGCGGGCCAACGCTTCGGCGCCGGCGGCGGTGGTGCGCTCCCCCACCCCCACGGCGACCACGCCGGGAGCGAGCAGCAGCACGTCGCCGCCCTCCACCGGCGCGGTGTGCGACTCGTAGGCCCGGCGCACCCCGAGGAACCGCGGATGATGCGCGTAGATCAGGTCGGTCAGCGAGGTCTCTCGCGCCCGCGCCGGAAGCGCCAGCGCGGTGATGGCGAACCGCGGGCCGATCCAGAACGACGAGTCGCGGGTGAACATCAGGTTCGGCAGCGGGTCGACCACGAAATCCCCGCCCTGGTGCATGCGCCGCACCAGCGAACTGTCGCCGCGGGCGTCGAAGGGCAGTTCGCTGAAGGTCATCCCGGCGGTCAGTACGAGCGCCAACTCGGCGGGCGCCAGGGCGCGGAGGTAGGCCGAAAGCTCCTGCGCCAGCGGATGACCGAGCCGGCGGCTGTCCACCGCCGCGGCGATGCCCTGAATCCTGGCCGCACCACTGGCCAGTGCCTCCACGAGCAGGTCTGCCAGCAGCAGCACCTCGACACCGCGCGAGCGCAGCAGAGTGGCGAACGCGTCGTGCTCCTCCTGCGCGCGGGCCACCCAGGGCAGGCCGTCGAAGAGCAGGGCGTCGTTGTTGCGCGGCGTGAGCCGCATCAGTTCAGCACCGGGCCGGTGCAGGATGACGGTGCGCAGCACACCGACTTCGGAGTCGACGCCGAACACCGTCTCGGTCACGCCTGACACCGTAACGCCCGGGCGCGCCAACCTGGATCACTCGAACGCATGTGCGATAGGGTGGCGGAGTGTCCATGCCGGTTCAGGGCTCGCTTTTCGACCACTGCCAGCGCCGCGAGTTGGGCGGCGGCGCGTGGATCGAGGCACGCTCGGGCTGGGTGAACGACCGCGCCATCTGCGCCGACACCCTGTTCGAGGATTTGATGACGGCGGTGCCGTGGCGCGCCGAACGCCGCAAGATGTACGACCGGGTGCTCGACGTCCCGCGCCTGGTGAGCTTCTGCGACCTGACCACCGAGCCGGCGCCGCACCCGGCGGTGGCCCGGCTGCGCCGGCGGATCAACGACATCTACGCCGGCGAATTGGGCGGGCCGTTCACCACGGCCGGCTTCTGCCTCTACCGCGACGGCTCCGACAGCGTGGCCTGGCACGGCGACAGGGTTAGATTGCCTCGCTCCGCTGCCGCCGGCTCCACCGGCTCCGCCGGCGGCATCCCCGGCTCGGGGGCCGGGCGCAGCAGCACCGAGGACACCATGGTGGCCATCGTGAGTTTAGGGGCCACCCGGATGTTCACGATGCGGCCGCGCGGCGGCGGCTCGTCGCTGCGCCTGCCGCAGGGGCACGGCGACCTGCTGGTGATGGGCGGATCCTGTCAGCGCACCTGGGAGCACGCGGTGCCCAAGACCGCCACACCGACCGGCCCGCGGATCAGCATTCAGTTCCGGCCGCGCGGGGTGCGCTGAAGGCAGCTATTTGCGGATCGCGTTGACCCCGGCGATCAGCAGATCGCGGGCCCGCTGGGTGTTCACCGGCACCGTCGGCTTATTCGGCAGCACAAGCGGATTCGCCGAGACGATCACCTGGTAGTCGCCGAAGTGCGCGGAATAGTTGAAGACCTCGCCGGTGCGGGGCTTGCCGTCGACCGCCGTCTGTAACACCCGGTGCACCCCGATGGTGGTGGCGCCGTCGATCTTGGGCACCTCGACCGCCTCGACGGTGCCGCGCACGGCGCCGCCGCCGAAGGCCACCTTGCGACAGTCGGCTCCGGGTTCGGTCACCGGCACCGGCTCATTGGTCTGGACCGCGATGACGATGAAGCGGTTGCCCTCACCCTCCGCCGACACCGCTGCCATGTTGCCCTGGGTCCCAGGGGGCACCAGCTGTCCAGTGGCGAACTTCGCGCAATCGGGAGGCTCGAATTTGAGGCCGTCGGGGAGTTTCTGGCCGGTGAGGAACTTGGGGTCGATGCCCGTCGGCGGGACGTCGGTGAGAGCGAACTGCGGCCCGAAGCTGGACTTCAGGTCGGTGATCTTCGCGATGTCGGCGGTCGGCGCGGAAACGCGGCAGCCGGCCAGCGCGGCGGCGCACCCGAGGGCGACGGCGAGGTTGCGGATCAGCATCGGCGCCAATGTACCGCCCGGGCCGGGGCGTTCCGCGGAGGCGGCGCGCCGGAACTCAATGCCGGGAGGCTTCAGCGGTTGAGCCGCCAGATATCGGTGGACATCACCGCCGCGAACGTGCACCAGAGCGGGTACGGCGCCAGCGCGGCTCCGAGTTTGACGTCGGCGTCGGCGGCACGCCGGGCCAGATCGGCGCTGCTCGCGGCCAGCGCCACGGCGACCACCGAGGCCGTGCCGAGCCGGCGCTGACCGAAGAAGGTCCAGCTCCAGCCGGCGTTGAGCGCCAGGTTGGCGCCCAGCGCCGCGGCGTACGCCATGGCCTTGGAGTTCTCGCCGTCGGCGCGGAACCGCTCGATCGCCGCCGCAGAGGTAGCCGCGATGTCAGCGTAGAGCGCGGTCCAGGCGATCGGGAACACCGCGTTGGGCGGCACGTAGTCCGGCTTGCGAATGGTGGTGTACCAGCCCGCAACGCCTTCCCTGCTGGCCACGCTGCCCACGACGGCCGCCGCAGCCGTCGCCAATCCCGTTCCCACCAGTGCCGTGCGCATGACTCCAAGCTACCGGTCGGTTTCGCGAGTCTTATCGAAAACCGTGGCCCGCTATCAGCTACCGGAGGCCCGAAGCACTTCTCTTGTCATAGCGCGGATTTCATCGACGAGTTCGGGGTCGATGCGCACGGCCTCGATGGGCGGCACGTCGAACTCGGTGAGCACCACTCCCGGCTCGTCATGCTCCCACTCGGCGCCGAAACGATCGAAAATAGAGCGCATCGAGTTGTTTTCGGACAGCATCCGGGCGGTGAACCGCTGGATGCCCCCGACCCGGGCGGCGATGACGGCCGCGTCCATCAGGAAACTGCCGATCCCCCGGCCCTGGTAGTCGTCGGCGACGATGAACGCGATCTCGGCGACAGCCGGGTTGTCCTCGGCGCGCACGAATCGCACGTCGGCCACCACCGGTCCGTCCTCGCCGTCAACGAGCACCCACACGAAATGGTCGACGTAGTCCACGTGGAACAGATAGTTCATCAGCGACGGGGTGGGCGCGCGGGTGGACATGAAACGCCGGTAGAGGGTCTCGGCGGAGAACTCCACCGTCGGTGCGGTGATCCGCTCGGTATCACCGGGCAGCACCGGCCGCAGCAGCAAGGTGGTGTCGCCCTTGAACCGCACCGGGATCGGGGTGATGTACGCGGCCAGCCGCTGGCGGACGATTCTGAGCAGATGATCGCTGACACCGGGCAGATCGACGATCGCGGCGAACGCCTTCTCGTCGCCGACGAAACCGGTCACCTCAGCGGTGGCGGTGACGGTGGCGGTGCGCGGCTTGTCGCGCAGCAGCGCGATCTCGCCGACGATCACTCCGGCCGACGCCTCACCCCAGACCACGGAGCCGTCGTCGCCGCTGTGGCTGACCTCGACCTCTCCGCTCTGGATCAGGACGAAGAACGCCGCCTCCTCGCCCTGGCGCATCAGCACCTGACCGCGTTCGGCGCGCAACGGGTGCAGCCGGGCGGCCACCGGAACGAGATCCTCGGGCGAGCACTCCCCGAACAGATCCATGCTGGCGAGATCGTCGGCGCGCAGCGCGGTGAGTTCGGGGTTGTCTCCGAGCGCCGACGCCGGGCTGGTGCCGTCGTTGTCGCCCTGTGTGGCAGTCATCGTCTGATCATGCGGCTAATACGCCAAAAGGTTGACGATTCCGCCGAACACCCTGGGTAGCGCGTCGGCCGCCGGCACGATCAGCGCCCGCACCGGCCGCACCGCGCTGGCATGGAGCAGGCCCGCGGTGAGCACCCGGTAGCGACGCGACATCGCCCGCCACTGGCGGTCGTAGGCCTGCGGGGTGCCCGCCACGGCGCAGCGCACCGCCAGTTCGGCGCTGCCGAACGCGATGCCCATCCCCTCCCCGGTGAGCGCGTCGACGTATCCGGCGGCGTCGCCGATCAGCATCACCCGGCCCGCGGTACGGCCGCGGACGCGCTGGCGAAGTGGCCCGGCGGCGCGGTCGGATCCGTGCGGAACGCCGTCCAGCCGTTCCATCAGCGCCGGGAATTCCAGCAACTGGTCGCCGAACTTGCCCTGCCGTGAGGTCAGGATCGCCACCCCGACCATGTCTTCGGCCACCGGGGTGACGTAGGCCTCGGTGTCGTACGCCCAGAAGACCTCGACGGTGTCGCTCCAGGGCGCGATCCGGTAGTGCCGGCGAATACCCCAGCGGCGACGACTCGGCGCGGGGCGGTCCAGCCCGAGGGAGCGCCGGATCGGCGAATGCAGACCGTCGGCGGCGACCAGATAGCGGGCCTGGAGATCGCCGCACCGCACCGAGCCGGCGTCCTGGGTGATCGCGCCGATCTCGCCTTTGACGATCCGCACGCCGGCCGCCGACGCCGTCTCGTGCAGCGCCTCGGACAGCGCGGTGCGCCGCACCCCCAGACCGCTTCCGGACCGGAAGTGCGCCTCGACGCGGCGGCGGGAGTCCTGATAGGCGATGCCGCGGAAGGCTTTGCCCTGCAACGGCACACCGATGCTCTCCAGCTGCCGGACGGTGTGCGGCATCAGGCCCTCGCCGCAGGCCTTGTCGATCGGGCCCGGACGCCGGTCGACCACGACGGTCTCCAGCCCCGCGCGCGCACCGTGGATGGCGGCCGCCATTCCGGCCGGTCCGCCACCGGCCACCAGGAGGTCGATCATGTCAACCTCGCGAGGGCGGCGTTTTCGACGTTGACGCGGGTGTACAGCAGGACGGCGTTGAGGACGGTGAACACCGCCGCGGTGATCCACGCGGAGTGCACCAGGGGCAGGGCGATGCCCTCGGCGATCACCGCCACGTAGTTGGGATGCGGCATCAACCGGTACGGACCGCCGCTGACACGTTCGGCGCCGGGGATGACCACCACCCGGGTGTTCCACTGCCGCCCCAGGGTGGTGATGCACCACCAGCGCAGCACCTGCGCGGCGATCACCACGGCCAGCATCGGCCAGCCCAGGGCCGGGATGAACGGGCGGTGCAGCCAGAACACCTCCGCCAGACAGCCCGCCAGCAATCCGGTGTGCAGCACCACCATCACCGGGTAGTGCGCGGAGCCGAACTCCACACCGCCGCGCTCCCGGCTCCACGCCAGGTTGCGCTGAGCGACGACGAGTTCGGCGAGCCGCTCGACGCCCACCACCGCGACCAGCACGACATACCAATTCATGGCAGCGTCAATTCCACTGCATGAGAACGAGTTCGGAGCAGAATCCGGGGCCCATCGCCATCATCACCGACGGTCCGGCGGGCGGCGTCTTGGCGATGGTGTCGCGCAGGACGTGCAGTACCGAGGACGACGACAGGTTGCCGATGTCGGCCAGCGAGCGCCAGGTGAGCTCCAGCGCGTCGTCGGGCAGGTCGAGGGTCTCGACGATCGCCTCGATGATCTTCGGGCCGCCGGGGTGGCTCACCCAGGTGCCGATGTCGTCGATGGTGAGGTCGTGGTCGCCGAGGAAACCGGTGACGTCGTGGCGCAGGTAGCGCCGGACCACGTCTGGCACGTCGGCGGAGAGCACCAGCTCGAGACCTCTGGACCCGATGTCCCAGCCCATGGTGCGCTGCGAATCGGGATAAAGGCTGCTGCGGGAGTCGACGACGCCCGGTCCGCGCGCGCCGATCTTCTCGGCCCGCCGCTCACCGACGGCCACCACCGCGCCGGCGCCGTCGCCGAACAGGGCGGTGCCGACCAGTCCGACGATGGTGGGCGGGATCGCGGGGAAGGTCATCGAGCACAGTTCCACCGACAGCAGCACGGCGACGTCGTCGGGCGCGCCGCGCAGGTAGTCGTTGAGTCGGGCGACTCCGGCCGCTCCGGCCACGCAACCGAGGCCGAAGATGGGCACCCGCCGGACGTCCGGCCGCATGCCCAGGCGGCTGGCCACCCTCGCCTCCAGGGACGGGACCATGAGGCCGGTCACCGTGGTGGACACGATCAAGTCGACGTCGGACGGCGCCAGCCCGGCTTCGTCCAGGGCCGCCGACACCGCCGCGCAACCGAGTTCCACCGCGTGTTCGATGAACAGGTCGTTGGTCTCACCGAAGTCACTGAGGGTGAAGTAACGCTCCATCGGCAGAATCAGATTGCGATGCTCGACCTTGGCCGCCCGGAAGATCTTGCGGGTGATGTCCTCGAATTCCTCGAAGCCCGGCCGGGCCACGAACGCTTCGAGAATCTCGGTCTGGCTATAGCGGTGCGGCGGAAGAGCGCCTTGGACTCCGGCGATGACGCTGGTCGGGGCTGAACTGCGCTGGGACGCAAGGGGTGAAGAATTGCTTGACACTCAACCAGTATGCCGCGCCGGACCTGCCTCGCTGATTCCGAATTTCTGGTGCAACGCGCGCAATGGCTTTGGCGCCCACCAATTCCAGCGACCTGCGACATGCATGAAGGCCGGCACCAGGATCAGCCGCACCAATGTGGCGTCTACCAGCACCGCGAGCGTCAGTCCGAGGCCGAAGAGCCGCATCACCGCCACCTGCGCGGCGATCAGGGCAGCAAAGGTGATCGCCATGATGAGTGCGGCCGCGGTGATCACCCGACCGGTGTGGGCCAGGCCCAACGCCACACTTTCGTCATTGTCTGCCGCCGTTTTTCGTGACGCGAGCCAGAATTCGCGGATCCGTGAGACGAGGAACACCTCGTAGTCCATCGAGAGCCCGAACGCCACGCAGAACAGCAGCACCGGCATGTTGGCCACCAGCGTGCCGGTGGGGGTGGTCCCGAGCGCACCAAGATTTCCGTCCTGGAAGATCCACACGGTCGCGCCGAAGGCCGCGGACAGCGACAGCATGTTGAGGATCAGCGCCTTGACCGGCAGCACCACACTGCCGGTGAGCAGGAACAGCAGGACCAGCATGATCACGGCGATCAAGCCCAGCACGATGGGCAGGCGCGAGGTGATCGCGTCGACGCTGTCGCGGTTGGTCTGGGCCAGACCGCCGAACTCGACCGTCCGGCCGCCCGGGGGCGAGACGGCGTGGAGTTCGCTCAGTTGGGTCTCGGAGTCCTCGGAGAACAGCGGGACCGAACTGGCGACGGTCAGCAATGTGCTGCCGCCCGATTGGCCGGTGGCGGTCAGCGGCGGACCGGACAGGGCGCCCCGAACATAGGTGCCACTGGGCGCCGACACCGAATTGACGTCGACGACCCGGGACAGTTCGGCGGCGTAGCGGTCCACCTCGGCCGGAGCCAGGCCGTTGGAGTCGGCGATGACGATCGGTACCTCGGAATCGCTGTCGACGGCGAAATCCGACCGCAGCATATCCCCGACCTGGTGGGCCGAGGCCGACTTCGGCAGCACCCGGTCGTCGGGGAAACCTGGGCGCACACCCAGGAACGGGGCGCCCAGGAAAACCAGCAGCGCCACCCCCGCCAGCCCGATCGGCACAGCTCGCCGCATCACGAATTTCGTTGAGCGATACCAGAACTGTCGCTCCACCGGCAGTGGTGCGGGCTCCGGACGGCCCAGCAGGCGCCGCAGCCCGCGGCGCACGTCCAGTTTATCCAACCGGTCGCCGAGCAGCATGATCGCCGCGGGCGTCACGATGACTGCGGATATCGCCGCGAACGCCACGGTGGCGACACCGGCATAGGCGAACGACCGCAGGAAGTTCATCGGGAAAAGCACCATCACCGCCATCGACAACGCCACGGTGACCGCCGAAAACAGCACGGTGCGGCCGGCGGTGGCCATGGTGGTGACCACCGCCCGTTCACGGGGGGAGCCGGCGGCCAGTTCGTCGCGGTAGCGGCTGATCATCAGCAGGGTGTAGTCGATGGCCAACGCCAAACCCATTGCGGTGGTGAGGTTCAGGGCGAAGATCGAGACCTCGGTGACGAAGGTGACCGCGTGCAGCACGGCCAGCGAACCCAGGATCGTCATCACCCCGACCATCAGCGGCAGCGCCGCGGCGAACAGTCCGCCGAACACCCAGATCAGCACCAGAAAGCTCAGCGGTACGACGATCGCCTCCAGCAGCAGAAGGTCCCGCTTGGACTGTTCGGTGACCTGCAGGTTGACCATGGCGGTGCCGCCGGCGCGCACCTGCACGCCGCCGCTGTCGCCGACCAGCGCATCGGTCAGTTCCTTGGTGTAGGTCTGTAGCTGGCGCTCGGCGCCCACCACCCCGGTCACGATCAGACCGGACTTCTTGTCGGTGCTGACCAGCGCCGCCCCGGCGGGGCCGGGTGTTGTCCAGGCCGACTTGATGGCCGCGACGTGCCCGGACTTGGCGAGCACGTCGATGGCCGAGGTCGCCGCAACCCGCGCCTGCGGGCTGTCGAAACCGTCGGGGGCGGTGATGACGAACACCAGCGGCACGTTGCCCTGATCGAACTTCTCAGTGAGCATCCGGGCGGCCCGCGAGGATTCGGCGGTGGGATCCTGAAATCCGCTCGGCGAGAGCTTGTCGGCCACCGGGACGCCGAAAGCGCCGATCAGAACCGCCAGCAGCGCGGCGACGACGACCACCCGCCGCGGCGAGGACACGGCCAGTCGAGCGATTCGTTCCAGCACGTGGTGAATCCTCCGCCTCGGGGTGTGTCCGGCTTACACGCTAGCCCGGCGGCTAACGTGTGGCCTGTTCGGCCGCAGCCCGTCCGCTCAGCCAGCCGCCGTGCACCGTCGAGTGGAAGGTCGGGTGCGAGGCCTCGCCGGCCAGCCACAGCCGGCCGTCGATCGGTTCGGACAGCGCCTCCCGATCGGATTCACCGGACCCGACGGCGGTGAACGAGTATGAACCGCGGCTGAATTCCCGCATCGATGTCCGCCCGGCCCCGTCGTCTCCCGCGGCGCGCTCCAGCGCGGCGACCAGTGCGGCCACCCGCGCGTCGATCTCGTCGGCGTCCAACGGTTTTCCCGTCCGGGGCGTAGTACTCGGCCGAGCCCGCACCCTCGAACGAACCGACGTCGAAGACCGTGGTCGTGATCCCGAGCCGATTGATTTCGTCGTACACCGGATTGCCGTCGGTGCCATGAACCCACGAGGCGCCGAGGTCCACCGGCGCATCGCTCCAGGCGCCGGAGGTCCAGATCCGTCCGCCCACCCGGTCGCGCGCCTCGAGCACCGCACACCTGCGCCCCGCACCGACGACGTGCTGGGCCGCTGCCAGGCCGGCGATGCCGGCGCCGATCACCAGGACATCGACCGAGCGATCGCCGGAGGGCGGTTCCGACGGTGACGGGTCGCCCGCGCCGGACTCTTCCTGCGCACAGCCGCTCAGCGCCGCGGCACCTCCCAGGGCCAGTGCCCCGATCAACAGTTGCCGCCGGTCGAATGCTCCCAAGGGGGACATCAGAGTTCACCTTCCAGTTACCCGAACCGCCGGTGAGCACCTCGTGCCGGTGCCATACTCGCAGGCAAAGAGGCCGGTCGGAATCCAACGGGGAGACTTTTTCATGAATGATGCCGTCGGAACGCCCGCCCACTACGACGACGTCCGCACCGGCATGACGGCGCCGTCGTTGCGCACGGCGATCGAGGACCACCTGCGCTACACCCTCGGCCGCCCGGCCCAACTGCTGCAACCGCAGCACTACTACCACGCGCTGGCGCTCGCCGTGCGGGACCGCATGCAGAAGCGCTGGACCGACACCACCCAGACCTACCTCGACCTGTCCCGCAAGGTGGCCGTCTATCTGTCCGCGGAGTTCCTGCTCGGCCCGCATCTGGGCAACAACCTGCTCAACCTTGACCTGGAGGATGAGGCCCGCGCCGCGCTGGCCGAGCTTGGTCAGGACTTCGACGCCGTACTGGCGTGCGAGGAGGAGCCGGGCCTGGGTAATGGCGGGTTGGGCCGACTGGCTGCCTGCTACCTGGATTCTCTGGCCACCCTGCAGCGGCCGGCAATCGGCTACGGCATCCGCTACGAGTTCGGCATCTTCGATCAGGAGATCCGCGACGGCTGGCAGGTCGAGCGCACCGACAACTGGCTGGCCGCCGGAAACCCTTGGGAGATAGCCAAGCCCGAGCTGAATTATCGCGTGGGCTGGGGCGGGCACACCGAGCACTACACCGACGCCGAAGGCGAACCGCAGGTGCGCTGGGCGCCGGAGCGGATCGTCAAGGGCGTCTATTACGGCACCCCGATTCAGGGGTACGGGGTGAACACCTGCAACACCTTGACGCTGTGGAGCGCCAACGCGGTCAACGCGCTGGCGCTGGAGGCCTTCAACGCCGGCGACTACTACCGAGCGGTCGAGGAACAGGTGGTCTCGGAGAACGTCACCAAGGTGCTCTACCCGAACGACGAGCCGGAGGTCGGCAAGCAGCTGCGGCTGTTGCAGCAGTACTTCTTCGTGTCCTGCTCACTGCAGGACATCCTGCATCTGCTCGAAGACTTCGCCGGCATAACCGCCCGCGAGCTGCCCAACCGGGTTGCTGTGCAACTCAATGACACTCACCCTTCCATCGCCGTCGCCGAGCTGATGCGCCTGCTGATCGACGAGCGCGACTTCGGTTGGGACGAGGCCTGGCGCATCACCGTGGCGACCTTCGCCTACACCAACCACACCCTGCTGCCCGAGGCGCTGGAGACCTGGCCCCTGGCGATGTTCGAGCGGTTCCTGCCGCGCCACCTCGAAATCATCTACGAGATCAACAGCCGGTTCCTTGACGAGGTGCGCGCCCGCTTCCCCGGCGACGAGGACCGGGTCCAGCGGATGTCGCTGATCGGTGAGGGCGGCACCAAGAACATTCGGATGGCGCACCTGGCCACGGTCGGCAGCCACGCCGTCAACGGCGTCGCCGCGATGCACTCCGAATTGGTCAAGACCACCATTCTCAAAGACTTCTACGACATGTGGCCCGAGCGGTTCTTCAACAAGACCAACGGCGTCACCCCGCGTCGCTTCATCGGTCTGGCCAATCCCAGTCTGCGCAGGCTGCTCGATCAGACCATCGGCGAGGGCTGGATGGTGGATCTCGACAAACTGCGCGGCCTGGAACGCCACGCCGACGACCCGTCGTTCCAGCAGCGGTGGGTGTCCGTCAAGCGGGAGAACAAGGCCCGGCTCGCGCAGTACGTGGCCGACAAGACCGGCACCGAACTCAACCCGGACTGGATGTTCGACGTTCAGGTCAAGCGGATCCACGAGTACAAGCGCCAGCACCTCAACGCACTGCACATCATCACCCTCTACAACCGGCTCAAGCAGAACCCCGATCTCGAAATCGCCCCGCGTGCTTTCATTTTCGGCGGAAAGGCCGCTCCCGGCTACTTCATCGCCAAGCTCATCATCAAGCTGATCAACTCCGTCGCCGAGACGGTCAACAACGACCCCGATGTCAACGGCAAGATGAAGGTCGCCTTCATCCCGAACTTCAACGTGCAGAACGGCCAGTTGATCTATCCGGCGGCCGACCTCTCCGAGCAGATCTCCACCGCCGGTAAAGAAGCGTCGGGCACCGGAAACATGAAGTTCATGATGAACGGGGCGCTGACCATCGGCACGCTCGACGGCGCCAACGTCGAGATGCGCGAGGAAGCCGGACCGGAGAACTTCTTCCTGTTCGGGATGACGGTCGACGACGTCCACCACGTGCTTGCCGAGGGCTACCGCCCGCGCGGGATCGCCGACGGCAACGCCGAACTGGCCACGGCGATCGGGCTGATCAGCGAAGGCAGGTTCTCCCACGGCGACACCGAGGTGTTCGCCCCGCTGGTGTCCAACCTCGTCGACCACGACCCGTTCCTGGTGCTCGCCGACTACGCCGACTACATCCGGTGCCAGGGCGAGGTCGACCGCACCTGGCGCGACCCGCGCGCGTGGGCTCGGATGTCGATCCTCAACAGCGCGCGCAGCGGAAAGTTCTCCTCCGACCGCTCGATCGCCGAGTACTGCGACGAGATTTGGAATGTTCAGCCCGTAACGATCAAAGGGTAGCGATGGCGACGACGAAGCACACCACGTGGCAGACCGGCACGCACGGCGAACTGACCGACGAGGTGGTCGCCCAGCTCGACGGTTGGTGGCGCGCCGCCAACTATCTGTCGGTCGGCCAGATCTACCTGCTGAACAACCCGCTGCTGCGGACACCGTTGTCCCGCGACGACGTCAAGCCGAGGCTGCTCGGCCACTGGGGCACCACACCGGGCCTGAATTTCCTTTACGCCCACCTCAATCGGGCGATCAAGGACCGCAGCCAGTCCACCATCTACATCACCGGCCCCGGACACGGCGGCCCCGGGCTGGTGGCCAGCGCCTACCTTGACGGCACCTACACCGAGTACTACCCCGATATCACCTGCGACACCGAGGGCATGCGCCGGCTGTTCCGGCAGTTCTCCTTCCCGGGCGGTATCCCGTCCCACGTCGCCCCGGAGACGCCGGGCTCGATCCACGAGGGCGGCGAGCTGGGCTATGCGCTCTCACACGCCTATGGCGCCGCGTTCGACAACCCGGACCTGCTGGTCGCCGCGGTGGTGGGCGACGGCGAAGCCGAGACCGGCGCGCTGGCCACCAGCTGGCACTCCAACAAGTTCATGAACTCACGCCAGGACGGCGTGGTGCTGCCGATCCTGCACCTCAACGGGTACAAGATCGCCAATCCCACTGTGCTGGATCGTATTCCGCACGAGGAGCTGCGCAGCCTGATGGTGGGCTACGGACACAACCCGTACTTCTTCGAAGCCACCGACGACGGCAACCACTTCGACGACCACCGGCGCTTCGCCCGGCTGCTTGACGACGCGCTCGACGAGATCGCCGCGATCAAGGCCCGGGCCGCCGCCGGCGACGAATCGCGTCCGTCCTGGCCGATGATCGTCTTCCGCCACCCCAAGGGCTGGACGGGGCCGGCCTACATCGACGGCAAGAAGACCACCGGTTCCTGGCGCGCGCATCAGGTTCCGCTGGCCAGCGCCCGCGACACCCCCGAGCACCTGCAGGTGCTCGCCGACTGGCTGGCCTCCTACCGTCCGCACGAGTTGTTCGACGAGGACGGCCGGATTCGGCCGTCGATCGCCGATCTCGCGCCCAAGGGCCGACTGCGGATGAGCGACAACCCGCATGCCAACGGCGGACTGCTGCTCAAAGACCTTCGCCTGCCTGATTTCCGGGACTACGCCGTGGACGTCCCGGCGCCGGGTGCCACCCTGGCCGAAGCCACCAAGGTGCTCGGGCAGTGGCTCACCGACGTGGTCCGGCTCAACCCGGAGAACTTCCGCATCTTCGGCCCCGACGAGACCGCCTCCAACCGGCTTCAGCCGGTGTTCGAGGTGACCGATAAGCAGTGGAACGCCGAGTTCTTCGGCCCCGAGGTCGACGAGCACCTCGCTCGCACCGGGCGGGTCGTGGAGATGCTCTCCGAACATCAGATGCAGGGCTGGCTGGAGGGTTATCTGCTGACCGGCCGGCACGGCCTGTTCAACTGCTACGAGGCCTTCATCCACATCATCGACTCGATGTTCAACCAGCACGCCAAGTGGCTGAAGGTCACCAACGACATTCCGTGGCGGCGGCCGATCGCAAGCCTGAATTATCTTCTGTCCAGCCATGTCTGGCGCCAGGACCACAACGGGTTCAGCCATCAGGACCCCGGCTTCATCGACCATGTGGTCAACAAGAGTGCCGAAGTGGTGCGCGTGTACCTTCCGCCGGACGCCAACACTCTGCTGTCGACCTACGACCACTGCCTGCGGTCGCGGCAGTACGTCAACGTCGTCGTCGCCGGCAAGCAACCGCACCCGAACTTTCTGACCATGGACGAGGCGGTGGCGCACTGCACCCGCGGAGTGGGGATCTGGGAGTGGGCCGGTTGTGAGGACGACGGCTGCGACCCCGATGTCGTACTGGCCGCCGCCGGAGACGTGCCGACCCTGGAAGCGCTGGCCGCGGTGGACCTGCTGCGCCAGCACATCCCCGAATGCAAGGTCCGGTTCGTCAATGTCGTGGACCTGATGCGCCTGCAGGACGCCTCCGAGCATCCCCACGGGATGTCCAACCGCGAGTTCGACATGGTCTTCACCGCGGACAAGCCGGTGATCTTCGCCTACCACGGCTACCCGTGGCTGATCCACCGCCTGTGCTACCGCCGCACCAACGACGCCCGCATCCACGTGCGCGGTTACAAGGAGGAGGGCACCACCACCACCCCGTTCGACATGGTGATGCTCAACGACCTGGACCGCTACCACCTGGTCATCGACACCATCGACCGGGTGCCCAGCCTCGGCTCGCGATACGCCGGCCTGCGCCAGAAGATGATGGACAAGCGCATTGAGGCCCGGGAGTACACCCGCGAGCACGGGGACGACATCCCGGAGGTCCGGGACTGGGTGTGGCCGGCGGCCCGCGGTATCGCCGGCGAGTCGTCGGTGGCTGCGACGCTGGCGACCGGTGGGGACAACGAGTAGGCCACCACACGGCGCTATAACTGGAAAGGGTGCGCCGCCGGGCCTACTATTCAACGACGTCGCCGCGAGAACAGCGTGCGGCCCCGGACGTCGAGGTGGATATGGCGCATCCCAATCCCGAACCGCGTCGGATCGGGCTCGATGATCCGGTGCCGGAACTGCAGTTCAGGACCATCCACGGGTACCGCCGTGCATTCCGCATCGCCGGATCGGGCCCGGTCGTTCTGCTGATCCACGGTATCGGCGACAACTCGACGTCCTGGGAACCGGTGCACGCCCACCTGGCCCGCCGGTTCACTGTCATCGCCCCCGACCTGCTGGGCCACGGAAAGTCGGATAAGCCGCGGGCGGACTACTCGGTGGCGGCCTACGCGAACGGCATGCGGGACCTGCTCAGTGTGCTCGGCATCGACCGGGTCACCGTGGTCGGCCATTCGCTCGGCGGCGGTGTGGCGATGCAGTTCGCCTACCAATTCCCCCAGATGGTCGACCGCCTGATACTCGTCGGCGCCGGCGGGGTCACCAAGGACGTGAACATCGTCCTGCGATTGGCCTCGCTGCCGGTAGGCGGGGAGGCCCCCCTGGCACTGCTGCGGCTGCCCCTGATGCTGCCGGTGCTGCAGGTTCTCGGACGGCTGATGGGGCCGGTGCTCAGCTCCACCGGCGTCGGCCGTGATATCCCCAACCTGCTCCGGATTCTGGGCGAGCTGCCCGAACCGACCGCGTCGAGGGCCTTCACCCGCACGCTGCGCGCGGTGGTGGACTGGCGCGGCCAGGTGGTGACCATGCTGGATCGCTGTTATCTGGCTGAACCCGTTCCGGTGCAATTGGTTTGGGGCGAGAAGGATCCCGTCATCCCGGTCGAGCACGCCCACATGGTCCACGCGGCGATGCCGGGCTCACGGCTGGAGATCTTCCCGGGCTCGGCGCACTTCCCGCATCATGACGATCCGGCACGGTTCATCGACCTCGTCGGGGACTTCATCGACTCGACCGCCCCGGCCGAGCACGACCAGGAGACGATGCGGGAGTTGCTACGCAAAGGCAGCACCGCTCATGCCATCGAGAGCTCCGACGAGATGGAAGCCCGGATCCTGGTTCTCGGCGCGCTGGAGCACGACGAACGCAGCGCAACGTAACCGATTCCCGGACGGTTTTACCGACTGCCGGACAACTCCGCTGCTTGCTGGACCCGCCGCCTCGTTCCTGCTCCGCCGCGTACCTCGGCGCGTTCCTGCTCGCGTCGACCGGCGGATTCCCGCCCGCGGAACGCCAGGTAATGAGAAAGTGTTCACCTGGCGTTCACCAGGAAAAGCGGAGGAGTCGAGCGTGCTAGAAGTTTGCGAAGTCGGCAACAAGGTCAGCAAAGAGGACTACGACGCGGCGATTCCCGATCTCCGGGTGGGTCTGATCAACGCGCAGTACGACCTGCGCGACGCGAATTTTCCGGTGATCATCTGGATCGCCGGGGACGATCGGCTTGCCGCGAACGAACTGGTCAACCGGCTCAACGAGTGGATGGACTCGCGCTTCGCCGACACCCGGGTGTTCGCCGATCCCACTGCGGAGGAGGCCCAGCGCCCGCAAGTGTGGCGGTTGTGGCGCTCACTGCCGCCAAAGGGTCGCGCCGCGTTCTTCGTCGGAGGCCTGATGCGCGCGGCCATCCAGCGGGCCGAGGGTGAGATAGACGAGCCGCAGTTCTCGACCTGGGTGCGCCACATCGCCAACATGCAGAACGAACTTGTGGCCGATGGCGCGCTGATCCTCAAGTACTTCCTGCACACCCCGGCCAAGGTGCAGAAGATGAAGCTCAAGAAGGCGAAGAAAGATCCACTCGCCGGCTGGCAGGTGGACAAGCGCGACTGGGCGGCGCTGGATTCCCTCGGGCCGGTGTTGCCGATCGCCGAGCGGATCCTGCGTGAGACCAGCGGGACCGGGGCACCGTGGAACATCATCGAGGCCACCGACGCCCGCTACCGGGAGCTCACCGTCGCCCGCAGCATTCTCGGCGCGCTCACCGCCCGCCTGGCTGAGGCACACCAGCACCGCGGGCCGGCGCTGGCGGAGTCGGTGTTCGGCGACGTCGATACGACGTCGAATGTGTTGTCCGGGGTGGATCTGACCCAGACGCTGACCAGGGAGGAGTACCGCACGCAGCTGGCCAAGGAACAGGCCAAACTCAAGAAGCTCGCTCTGGAGGCCCGCAAGCGCGGCGTCAGTACGGTGCTGGCTTTGGAGGGCTGGGACGCGGCCGGCAAGGGCGGCGTGATCCGCCGCATCACCCAGGGCCTGGAGGCCGGTGACTACCGGGTGATCCCGGTGGCCGCCCCCACCGAGGATGAGCGCAAGTACCACTACCTGTGGCGGTTCTGGCGCGACCTGCCGGCGGCCGGCAAGGTCGTCATCTTCGACCGGACCTGGTACGGCCGGGTGCTGGTGGAGCGACTTGAGGGCTTCGCCAAGCCGAACGAATGGCAGCGCGCCTTCGACGAGATCAACGACTTCGAGAGTCAGATCGCCGAGCACGGGTCCTATGTGGCCAAGTTCTGGATGCACGTGTCCCCGGAGGAGCAACTCGCCCGCTTCAAGGCCCGCGAAGACACCCCGTACAAGAAGCACAAGATCACCGAAGAGGACTACCGTAACCGGGAGCGCTGGGATGAGTATGTCCAGGCCATCGACCAGATGGTGTTGCGAACCACCTCCGACATAGCCCAGTGGCACATCATTCCGGCAAACAACAAGCAGTTCGCCCGGGTGGCCACGCTGAAAGCCATCAACAAGGGCTTGGAGCGCACACTGCGAAACCGCTGAGCTGCCTGTCCAACTCGGTGCCTTAGCGAGTATTCGCCGAGGTCACGACTCCCATGAGTCGCGACGAATCCCGGCTGGATACGATCCGCGCCGGAGCGTCCGCCACGGTGACCCCGGGTGGGACGTCGTCGAGCACAACGGCATTGGCGCCGATGACTGCCCCGTCACCCACCGTGACGGGCCCGAAGATCTTGGCGCCGGGGCCGATCCAGACATCGTCACCGATGATGGGGGCCGATTCCTCGACCTCGCCGATGCAGACGTCGGTATGGACGCGGCAGTTACTGCCGATGGAAGCAAGGTGCGAGATGGTCACCGTGCCCGCGTGAGCGATGCTGAACCCGGGCCCGGTTACATGCATCGGCACGGTGAAGCCGAGGAGTTCGCCAAGCCGCACCGCGCGCAGACGGAATAGCGGCGCAACCAGCAGAGCGCACAAGCGTCCGCAGCCGTCCCAGTATTCGGCGTGCCGGAGAAGCACCTGGAAGTGGATGATCCGGTGGGTGAAGCGGTAGTACCAGCGATAACGATCAACCCCGTGGGCCCGGAGATCCTCGGCGATGACGGCCCGCAGGTCTGCGCGGGTGCGCAGTTGCGGGACACGCAGTTGCGGCGCCTGCATCACTCCCGCCCTGGCAGCCCAGTGGCGCCAGTGCCGACGGCCGGAAGTAGACCCGGAAGTAGACCCGGAAGTAGACCCGGACGGAGACATACTGCCAATTCTCTTGACTGTTGGTCGATTCCGCCATGAACCTTTAGGTTGAAAAGAGAACTAAATCCCCGTCAGTCCCGTCGCGGTAGCCGTCAGCCGGCCAGGTACTCCTCGTTGCCGGTCGGGTACCCGCCGCCGAAGGTGGTGATGTGCACGTGATCGTAGTGGCCGTAGCCGGATCCGCTCGGGCCATTGGCCGGGGTGTAGTAGGTGCCGCGCCAGATGACATCCTGCACACCGAACTTGTCGGCGTTCTTCATGGCGAAGTCCAGGATCGCATCGCCCAGTGCGATGCCCTCGTCACTTCCCGGGTCGGGGATCATGATGTCGATGGCCCGACCGGACGGGTGCCACGGCTTGGAGTCCGGGCGGACGCCGATCATGTCCCGAATCTGCGGGAAAGCGGCGCTGACGGCACGCTCAGCCAGGATTGTCTTGACCTGAAGGCCGTCCTCGTCGCACACCCCGGGGCCCAACAGACGCGCATTGGCTCCGACGTGGGCAGCCGGAACGATGACGGGCCCCGACGCCTCGACAATCGGAGCCTCGACAACCGGAGCCTCGACAATCGGAGCCGCCTCAGGAGCAGGAGCCGCAACGGCCACCGGGAAATGAGCAACCTCGGGAGCGTGAGCAACCCCAGGAACCGGCGGCAGGGCCACCGGCACGACGTCGACCACCGGGACGCTGGGCTGCTCCGCATTGTTCGGATCGGCGCCGGCGCCGGGGGCCGACACCAAGGCCGCTGAAACAAGGCCAGGAACCATCACCGAAGCCACCAACCCGGACCAGTTCACTCGTGCATTATTCGACCGCGGATAAAACATCACGAAACCATAACGGAAAACCGCTGAAAAGCACGGATCATTGCCTGGCGCGGCGCCGACGAATAATTCACAGGCCTTGGAGCTGCAAGAATGCCGGAAATGGCGCATCGACTGAGAAGTCGTGTCGGTTCGCCAGCACCGAGCACGAGTGAGCAGTTGCCGAGAGGCAGAAACGGGAAAACCCCCGCAAGCGGGGGTCTTCCTTGTGTGGAGCTAAGGGGAATCGAACCCCTGACCTACTCGATGCGAACGAGTCGCGCTACCAACTGCGCCATAGCCCCGCGGTCGCTAGCAGGTTACCAGCCCCGCCGGGTCAGGGTTCCTACAGACCCGACGCCCTCGGCAAGTCCCGGGTCGATCCGCGGCTCGGCCCCTGCGTCCTGCCGTACGGCCGACGGCTGTAGGCCACCTCGTCGAGATGTTCGAAAACCGGGTCCTCGTCGTCGATCTCCAGCACCACCGCGCCGGGGCGCTGGAGTCGGGTAGGGAACTCGGTGAAATCGTCGACCTCCGGCCCCCGCGCAGCGGGCTCGTCGACAACCGGACGCGATCGAGCCATCCGCTGTTGTCGGCGTCGACGGATCTGCTCCTCGATGCGAGTCTGGCGACGCAGGTACGCCAGGTAGAGCACCGTAACGCCGGCGACCGCACCGCAGGACCACCACAGCGTCGGGCTGACAGCGAACGACAGCACCGTGCTCAGCGCCATCAGCGCGCCCATGGCCACCAGGACGCGCTTGCGGAACTTGTACTTGCGTGCCTCTACCGCGGCCGCGGAGGTGGCGCTGAGACGCCGCTCGCGGCTGGCCGAGCGCCCGGCAGCCGGCGCCGTGGGAACCTCAGTCTCTGCCTCGGCTTCCAGACCCGAAGTGTCATCGATGTATTCGTATTCAGCTGCTGTGCGCTCGTCGGCTTTGCCCTCGTCGGCTTTGCCCTCGTCAGCTTTGCGCTCGTCGGCTTTGCGCTCGTCGGCCGGTACGGGCTCCTGGATCGGCTTCCCGGCCGGCTCTGCCACCGGCTCCTGCTCGACCGCCTCATCGACCGCCTCGGCGACCACGTCGGCGGCCACGTCGGCGGCCGCCTCGTCGACCACGTCGGCAGCCACGTCGGCGACCGCCTCGGCGACCGCCTCGGCGGCCGCCTCGGCGAACTGGACGGCGAACTGGACGGCGAAGGCCTCGGTGACGGCCTCGGTGACCGGTTCGGCGGAGGCGTCCTCCGTGCGCGCTTCGGGCGTACCGGCCCGCGCGGCCACCTCGCCCACGGGCAGCGCTCCGGAGTTCTCGTCGACGATGTCGACGTCGAGGTAGTCGGGCTCGACGATGCGCTGCTCGCTCACCGCTGCGACGACGACCATCGAACGGGTGCGAACGCCCATCCGGGCCTCCCGGATCGCGTCGTCGTACTCCCTGATCACATCGCGCTGTTCGGCGAACTCCATCTCCGCCTCGACCAGATCGGGGTAGTCCTCGACGAACTGGTCCTGGGGCTTCCACTCCGGATCGTGGCGGTGTCCGGTCGCGGGGCCGGTGCGTCGGATGAGACGGGACTTGTCGCGCCCGTTGACCACCCGGGTGGCCAACGCGACGTCACTGGTGCGACGAACGGTGTCTCGCTTGTTGATGAGCATCGGCACCAGGACGAAGAGCCAGAGCACCACAAGTGAAATCCAGAGCAATGACTGGGGGATGCTTGGCATGGGGCCTGCTCCTTTCACGACCAGGCTAGGTCGGTGACGTCCGCATTCAGTGGCGGCGCGCCGGGCCAATTACACACGTGTAATTCCTGGAAAACAAGCACCACACGCCTCAAAAGTCACAGTTTTAACAGCGGGTATTGCGTTCAGCGCCAGTCGGCGAGTCCGCGGCGCACCAAACCGGCGACCACGGATCCGTCGAGGTCCTCGACGGTCATCGCCACCAGCAGGTGATCGCGCCAGTCGCCGTCGACGTTGAGGTAACGCTTGAGCAGCCCTTCTTCGCGGAATCCCACCTTGGCCAGCACCCGCCGACTGGCGTGGTTCTCCGGACGCACGGTCGCCTCAACCCGGTGCAGGCCGACCGGACCGAAGCAGTGGTCGAGCCCCAGCGCCAGCGCCCCGGTGGCGATGCCGCCGCCGGTGACCTCGCTGGACACCCAGTAACCGATCCAGGCCGATCGCAACGCTCCGTGGGTCACGTTGCCGATGGTCAACTGACCGCGGAAGCGGCCGTCGACATCGATGACGTAGGGCAGCATGCGGCCCTTGCGGGCTTCGGCCCGGAGTCCGGAGCGCATCTGCGGCCACGCCGAAAGTGAATGGCGCGCAGTCCAATCCAGCTCAGCCGACGGCTCCCACGGCTCCAGATTGTCTCGCTCGGCCAGACGGATTCGACTCCAGGTGGCGCCGTCGCGCATCCTCGCCGGCCTCAGCCGGACCGTCCCGCCGGGAACTCGCAGGGGCCCCGCCGAATCGGGCCACCCCGGGTGCGCCGGACCGCGGCCCCACAGGTTGGCTCCGAACACGCGCGCGTCTCAACCCCGCTGCGCCAGGAACGCGACGTCCACAAACTCACCGGCCAGAACCTCGGTGACCTCGCTGGGCACCACCACCAGACAGTTCGCCTCGGCCAGTGAGGCCAACAGATGCGACGATCCACCCGGCGCCTCACCGATGGCCTCGACGAGGTAGTCACCGGTCTCCTGGTCACGCAGCAGCTGCCCGCGCAGGAAGCCGGTGCGACCGGCTACCGAGGTGATCGGCGCCAGCGCGCGGGCGCGGACCATCCGCCTCATGGGTTGCCGCTTACCCAGCGACAGCCGGATGAGGGGACGGACCATGACCTCGAACACCACCAGCGCGCTCACCGGGTTGGCCGGCAGCAGGAACGTCGGAACCCCTTCTGGCCCAAGCTGTCCGAAGCCCTGGACCGATCCGGGATGCATGGCGATCCGGTCGACTTCCATACTGCCCAACTGGGACAACACCTGACGCAGGTTCTCCGCCGCCGCGCCGCCCACGGCGCCGGCGATCACCACCACCTCGCTGCGGCTGAGCTGGCTTTCCACTACGTCGCGCAGTTCTTTTGGGTCGCTGCTGATGATGCCCACCCGGGTCGCGTCCGCACCGGCGTCGCGGGCGGCGGCAGCCAGCGCGTAGGAGTTGACGTCGTAGACCTGCCCGTTGCCCGGGGTGCGGGAGATGTCGACGAGCTCGCCGCCCACACTCAATACCGACACCCGCGGCCGTGGATGCACCAGCACACGCTCCCGGCCGACGGCAGCGAGCAGCCCGACCTGCGCCGGCCCGATGATCGCACCGGCGCGCACCGCGACGTCACCGGGTTGCACGTCGTCACCGATCCGCCGCACATAAGCCCCGGACCGGACCCCGCGCAGCGCCCGCACCCGGACTGCCCCGCCGTCGGTCCAGCGCAGCGGCAGGACGGCGTCGGCCAGCGTCGGCATGGGCGCCCCGGTCTGGATGCGCGCGGCCTGATTGGGCTGCAGTCGGCTCGGCATCCGGGCGCCGGCCTCGATGACGCCCATCACCGGCAAGACGACGTCGGCGCCGTCGCCGGCGCTCTGGATATCGACGCTGCGAACCGCGTAACCGTCGATGGCGGCCTGGTCGAACCCGGGCATCGGCTGCTCGGTGACCACCTCTTCGGCACACATCAGACCCTGGGCCTCGGCGATGGGCACACGCACCGGCCGCGGGGCGACCGCCGCAGCCGTCACCCTGGCCTGCTGTTCCTCCACCGAACGCACAGCGCGCGCCTTTCTCCCCTGCCGGACTCCCCCGCCGCAGCCTTACTGCTCGGTCAGGCGCAACCGGTCGGTGAGCCACCGCCGCAACTCGGGCCCGTAGTCGTCCCGGTCCAAGGCAAAGTCAACCGCAGCCTTCAGATAGCCGCCGGGATTTCCCAAGTCGTGTCGAGAACCGCGATGGACGACGACGTGCACCGGGTGTCCCTCGGCGATCAGCAGGGCGATCGCGTCGGTGAGCTGAATTTCGCCGCCGACGCCGCGCTCGACCCGGCGCAAGGCGTCGAAAATCGCACGGTCGAGCAGGTAACGCCCGGCCGCCGCGTAGTTCGACGGGGCCTCCCCCCGGGCCGGCTTCTCCACCATGCCGATGACTTTGAGCACGTCGGGATTGGTGGCATCTGGCACGATCTCGACATCGAAGACGCCGTAGGCGCTGACTTCCTCCGGCTTCACCTCAATGGCGCACAGCACCGTGCCACCGCGCTTCGCCCGCACTTTGGCCATGGTGACCAGCACGCCGCTGGGCACCACCAGGTCGTCGGGCAGCAGCACTGCCACCGCGTCTTCGTCGGGGGCCAACACCGATTCCACGCATCCGACCGCGTGGCCGAGGCCCAGCGGTTCGTCCTGCACGACCGACTCGACCTTGATCAGCGCGGGCGCCCTACGCACCTTCGCCAGCATTGCTTTCTTCCCGCGGGCCTCCAAAGTGCCTTCGAGCACGAGGTCCTCGACGAAGTGCGCGACAACGCCGTCCTTGCCCTCGGAGGTCACGATGACCAGCCGTTCAGCCCCGGCCTCGGCCGCTTCCTCGGCGACCAGCTCGATACCCGGGGTATCGACGACAGGAAGCAGTTCCTTCGGCACGGTCTTGGTCGCTGGCAGGAATCTCGTGCCCAGACCCGCCGCCGGAACAATGGCCGTGCGCGGGATGGGAACCCGTCGGTCGAGCATGGGCTAACCCTAACTCGTCGCTTCTGTCGCGAGGTGGCTGCACCGCTGACAAGGTGTAGACCATGATCCACCCGGCGAAGGCAGCGCTGCGCAGTGAACTGCTGGCGGCACGTCGCGAGGTTCCTGAACACGTGCGCCGGAACGAGTCCGAGCAGCTTTGTGTGCATCTGGCCGACGCGCTGGGCGCGGCGACGATCGTGGCGGCTTATGTGCCGATCGGGGGTGAGCCCGGCTCAATCGGGGGTGAGCCCGGCTCACCAGCAATCCTGGACGCGCTGGCCGAGCGATGCGAGACGGTCTTGCTGCCGGTGGCCCGCGTCGGCTCGGACGGCGAACACCTGCCGCTGCAGTGGGGCCGCTACGTGCCGGGCGGGCTGGTCGCCGGACGGTTCGGATTGCGGGAGCCCGCCGAGCCGTGGCTACCGGCGTCGGCGTTGCGCGACGCGCACGTGGTGCTGGTGCCGGCCCTCGCGGTGGACCGGCGCGGTGTCCGGCTGGGCCGCGGCGGCGGCTTCTACGACCGTTCCCTGCCGCTGTGCGCGCCGGGCGCCCGGCTCGTGGCGGTGGTCCGGGACACCGAGGTTCTCGACCGGTTGGACGCTGAGCCGCATGACGTTCCGATGACCCATGCGCTGACGCCCGGGCGCGGCCTGGTACCGCTGGGCGGGGGCTCGGTCGACGATGGCAGACCTAGCACTTGACCCGGTAGAGTGCTAACCATCTAAGTTTCCCCGGAGGTTGATGTGCCGACCTATAGCTATGCCTGCACCGAGTGCGACAACCGGTTCGACGCAGTTCAGGCGTTCACCGACGACGCCTTGACCGAGTGCCCGACGTGCTCGGGCCGGCTGCGCAAGTTGTTCAATTCGGTGGGCGTGGTCTTCAAGGGCAGCGGTTTCTACCGGACCGACAGCCGGGAGTCCGGGAAGACCACCAAGAACGGGTCGTCGTCGGGTTCGGCGTCCGGTACGGAGACGTCGTCCCCCGAGAAGTCCTCGGCGCCGGCGAAGTCGCCCGGCGGCGACAGCGCGGGTTCCGGCTCGTCAAGTTCGTCGGCGTCGAGCAGTTCGGCTCCGGCCACCACCTCCGGGTAGCCGTTTTCATCCACAGAGTCATCCACAAAGCCACCCGGCGGCGAATCCGCGCCGGCGTCCGCGGACCTACCGTGAGCGCATGGGCGAGTCTCTCAATCCCACTCTGCTGAACCGAATCTCGCATGCCGTCCGGCCGGACTTTGCGCGCACGGTCAGGGCTCGACGCGCAGCGGCGGCGCTGCTGGTGGCGCTGGCCGTCGTCGCAGCACTGCGGCCGGATCCCGCCGGCACGCCGCGGGATGTCGTGGTCGCCCTTCGTGACCTCAGTCCTGGGATCACGGTGACCGCCGACGATGTCGCACTCCTGCAACGGCCGGCTACGACGCTTCCCGACGGTGCGGCGACAACACTGGATGCCGTCGTGGGCGCCACCCTGGCCGGCCCGTCGCGGCGCGGGGAGGTGCTGACCGACGCGCGCGTGCTGGGTTCCCGGCTCACCGGCCTCAGCGCCGGTCCCGACGCCCGCGTGGTGCCGGTTCACCTGGCCGACGCGGCGGTGGCCGACCTGCTCCGGCCGGGTGACGTCGTCGACGTTCTGGGGTCACCACCCGGCGACAGCGACTCCCGTCCGCGCGTGGTGGCCACCGACGCGGTCGTCGTCCTCGTCTCGGCCAAGCCGGCAGTCGGCGGCGACGACCGAATCGTGCTGGTGGCGCTGCCCATGGCGAGGGCCACCGCACTGGCCGGGGCGACCTTGGTGCACAGCGTCACCCTCACCATTCACTGACGGTCAAACGACCCATCACAATCTGCTTACGGCACACTTCCGGCAACTGGCCGTCGGAACTCAATACGCTAATCTTTCGCAGATCGAGACCAACATCAGCAAAGAGAGGCTCCAAGCGTGGTAAAAGGTTTCAAAGAGTTCCTCCTGCGGGGGAACATCATCGATCTGGCAGTCGCGGTCGCCATCGGTGCGGCGTTCACCGGCCTGGTGACGAAGTTCACCGAGAGTGTCATCGAGCCGCTGCTTGGCCGGATCGGCGCCGGCAAGGAGTCCAACGTCGGCCTCCTGAAGATCAACATCGGCGGCGGGCAGGTCATCGACCTGAATGTCGTTTTATCGGCGTTCATCAACTTCGTGATCGTCGCCGCGGCGATCTACTTCCTTATCGTTTTGCCCTACAACAAGTTCCGCAAGAAGGCCGACACCCCCGAGTCGGCCGAGGACGCGCAGACCCGGTTGCTCACCGAGATCCGCGACTCGCTGGCCGGCGGCCGGCGGCCCGTCGCCGAGTCCGACGAAGTCAACGTGCGGCCGCGCAAGTAGCGGCTCATCCTGGAAATGCCCCCGGCGACCCCGCCGGGGGCATTTTCATGTTCTGCGGCGCCGAAGGGCGCACCGGATGGGATCCGACCGAAACGAATAATGCCCCGGACCACTGGTCCGGGGCACTATCGCGTTGGCTGTTGCTCAGTTCATGTTCCAGGGTTCGCCGTAGGTGGTGACGCTGTCGCCGGTCTGGGAGATCAGCCGGGCGAACGGGCGCAGCAGCACGCCGCCGGCCGCGCCGGTGACGGTGCCGTGGGCGTTGGCCACGGCCACCGAGCCCTCCGGACCTGCGACGTCGACCGAGAAGGTGGCGACCTCCTGGATGCCCGGGCCGTTGCCCAGGTCCGAGCTGATCGAGGCACCCGGGAACAGGTTCGGGGTGATGACCGAGGCCAGCGGGTCGAAGCCCAGCGGGGAGATGCTGACGTCGTCGAGCAGGATGTTGGGGGTGGTGTAGCTGAAGTTGATGCCCACACCCAGCGACCACGGGAAGCCGACCTGATAGCCCAGCTCCAGGGTGCCCTCGAACTTGTCGGCCTCGGGGCCGGCGACGTTGTACTTGGCCTTGCCGGAGTGGAACCACTCGCGGGTCAGCCGGTTGCGGTCCAGGGGGTAGACCCCGTCCAGGAAGGTGTCCCACTGCTGGACGGTCATGGTGCGGCCGCCGCCGTCGACCAGACTCATTTGGTTGTCCATCCCCGCCTGAGCGGTGCCCGGAACGGCGAGCGTCGCCGCAACCGCGGCGGACAGCGCCACCAGAACACGACCGATACCCTTCATGGTCTCCCTAAGCTTGTTCGGCGGTGAGTTGCTCACCGGCGGTAGCGCCGCATCCCCCATTGGATCGCGACGATCGGCATTTCTGTCAGGAGGAAGATATCGGTACGGCAACGCTCTGAGCAACGCGAACGGCGTATTCGTGCCAATTCTCAGGCTTATCCGACCTTTTGCTGAGGCCCACCTGGCAGCTAGACGAAAAGTCGGACAATTTGCCGAACGGCGATGCCGTACCCCGCCGAAGCCCGGGCGCGGGCGGACCGGCGATTGCGCGCGACGATCAAATGTGGTGTGGGGGAACGTTTTCCCGCAGCCAGCGGTCACGCTCCGAGGCTTCGGCCGCCCCGGCGGTCTCCCGTTCGTCGGAGGACTCCTGAGGCAGCTCCGTGCCGAAGATCGCATTAACTGCGGCCCTGTCCGGCCGTTCAGAATCCATCGGCACCTCCCGCTGCGTGACGAACGTCACAGCTCTCGCGTTTGTGCATGTCACGAGCCGCACCAGTGCTATTCACCGGGCGTTAACCAGCAGGTTACAGCTCCAGGCTCGACAGCTCGGAGATGACCTGCGCGGCCATCGGGCACAGCGTGGCCATCCCGTCTCGGACGGCTGCCCGGGAACCCGCCAGATTGACCACCAGCGTGCTGCCCGAGACTCCCGCCAGGCCGCGGGAGAGCCCCGCATCGGTGCTGCCGGCCGCCAGCCCGGACGACCGAAGCGCCTCGGCGATGCCCAGCACCTCGCGATCCAGCAGGGCGCGGGTGGCCTCCGGGGTCACGTCGCGCGGCGTCACGCCGGTGCCGCCCACCGAAACCACCAGGTCGACCCCGCCGATCACGGCGGTGTTGAGGGCGTTGCGGATCTCCACCTCGTCGGCGGCGACCACGACGACCCCGTCGACGACGAATCCGGCCTCGTAGAGCAGTTCGGTCACCAGTGCACCGCTGTGGTCGTCAGCGACGCCCCGGGCCTGACGATCGTCGACCACTACCACCAAAGCCCGTCCAGCCGGCTGCTCCATGGGTGTCACCGTATATCCAGGCCGTGCCGACCGGGCGGACTCGTCGATCGTGGCCGGACTGTCGGTCACGACACGGATCACTCGTCGGCCTTGCCGAGAGTCACCTCGACGGTCTGGGGGTTGCCGGCGGGGTCCAGGTAGGTCAGCGACAGCTTCTCCCCCGGCGCCCGCGAACGGACCGCCGCGACCAGCGCATTGGCGCTGCCGATCACCCGGTCGTCGACTTTGGTGACCACCACACCGCTGGGCAGGCCGGCATTCGCAGCCGCGCCGCCTTTAACTACCTCGACGATCTTGGCGCCGTGGGTGGCGACGTCATTGCTGACCTGCACGCCGAGCGACGCGTGCGAGGCGGTTCCGGTGCTGATCAATTCGTCGGCGATCCGCTTGGCCTGATCCACCGGGATGGCGAAACCGAGTCCGATCGAGCCGCTCTGGGACTCCGGCGAATCCCCACCGAGGGTGGCGATCGCCGAGTTCACCCCCACCAGCTCACCCGCCATATTCACCAGCGCGCCGCCGGAGTTGCCCGGGTTGATCGCGGCGTCGGTCTGAATGGCGTCAAGCACGGTGTTCTGATTGCTCGCGTCGCCACCGGCAGACACCGGACGGTTCAGCGCGCTGACGATTCCGGTCGTGACGGTGCCCTCCAGTCCCAGCGGCGAACCGATTGCCACCACGTCCTGGCCGACCCGCAGACTGGCCGACGAGCCGAGCGTGATGGGGGTCAGGCCGGATACTCCCTCGGCACGAACGACGGCGATGTCACTGGCCGGATCGGTGCCGACGACGGTGAACGAAGCGGTACGGCCGTCGGCGAAGGTCACCGTGGTGAGCGGGCCGCCGGGGGCGGGTTTGACCGGCGGGTCGCCGGGTTTGGCCGGGTCGGGCGCCGGCAGGCCTGGGGGCTTGGGAGCACTCGGAGCCTTGGGCCCGGCAGGCAGGCCCTGGACCGCCGACACGACATGGTTGTTGGTGAGAATCAAACCGTCGGCGGACAGGATGATGCCCGAGCCCTCTTCGGAAGCACGGCCCATCTTTGTCTCGAGCTTGACCACGCTGGGCACTACCTTGGCGGCCACCTGCTCGACCGAGCCGACAGGAACGTTGGCGGTCGGGACCGTTCGCGAGCCAGGGGCCGCGGCGGCTGTGGTCACGGTTGAGGTGGAGCGGGCGTCGGGGTGCGCCAGCGTGGCCACCGCTCCGCCGACACCCGCCGACACCGCAGCGATGGCGAGTGCACCGGCACCCAAAGCGATTGAGCGAGAACGCTTCCGGCGCGGTTCCTCCGGGACCGGCGGCAGCACCGAGGTGTTCCCGGCGCGCGCAGCGCGGTAGGGGTCGTAGGGGTGTTGGGGGTTCGAGTACCGCCAGTCGTACTGCTGCTGGTAGCCGCCCTGGTTGTAGCCAGGCGCCGCTTGGTGATTCGGCGCGTTCTGGCCGGACTGCGGGGGCAGGTACCGCTGGTCGTCTGTCATTGTCGCTGTTTTGCTCTTTCTCGTTGGCGACGCGAACTCGCGTCGCTGGTGGTACCAGCCTGCCGGGTACTACTGAGAATCGACTGAGATGACACTCGGCAGCACTGTTGCGTTCCTCTCGTTAACGACGACTTCGCCTTTTACTGCCGCGATTTCGCTGTGGGCAGACGGCCGGGACAGGCCGCTTGCTGTTGGAGTTCCAGGCAGCAGTACGTAGAACGTCGTGCCCGGCGGTTCGCTTCCCGGGCTCGTCTCCCCGATGCGGATCGCTCCGCCATGCCGGACGACGATCTGTTTCACGATCGCCAGTCCGAGGCCGGAACCGGGCATCGCCCGCGCCGAGGTGGACCGGTAGAACCGCTCGAACACCAGATGCCTTTCGTCAGGCGCGATGCCGGGGCCCTGGTCGGAGACGATCAACTCGGCCTGTGCCGCATCGACCCTTCGTAGTCGCACATCCACGGTCCCGCCTGGCGGACTCCACTTCGCGGCGTTGTCGAGCAGGTTCAGCACCGCTCGCGACAGACCCGCCGCGTCACCGTGAATCTGCCAGCCGACGACATCGACATCGAAAGCAATGTCGTTGCGGCGGCGTCGAACCCGCTCAAGACTGCGGTCGATCACATCGGTCATCTCGACGACCTCAAGCACCGCGGCATGGGCGTTGTCCTCCCGGGTGAGATCCACAAGATCTCCGACCAGGGTGGACAATTCCTCGATCTGGCCGATGACGTCGGAACGCAGTTCGGCCAGTTCGCTCTCCGGGATCGGTGGCGCTCCGGGCGCGCTGGAGGCCATCAGTAGCTCGACGTTGGTCCGCAATGACGTCAACGGCGTCTTCAGTTCGTGGCCGGCGTCGGCGACCAGGCGGGCCTGACGTTCCCGCGATTCAGCCAGCGCGCGCAACATCGCGTTGAAGGCTTCGGTCAGGCGGCCCAGTTCGTCGCTGCCGAAAACCGGGATGGGCCGCAGGTCGTCGGTCCGGGCCACCCGCTCGGCGGCTTCGGTGAGCTGACCCACCGGTCGCAGACCGGTCCTGGCCACCATGCCGCCGGCCACCGCCGCGATCGCGACGCCGACGCCGCCGACAGCCAGCAGCACCCATTTGAGCTTGGTCATCACCGTATTGGTGGGCTGCAGGCTCTTGGATATCAGCAGCGAACTGCCGTTGGGCAGGTGCACGGCCAGCACTCGCTGGTCTCCGACGGTGCGGCGGGACATGAACAATTCACCGCGGATGACGGCCTTCTCCGGCTGACCGACCGGCAGCGTCTGCCCTTGCTGATTGGCGGTGTAGATGGAGCGGCCGGGATTGACCAGCATGGCGTTGACGTCGGAATAGGCGGTGCCCTCGATGGCCTTGGCGGGGTCGGCGGCCAGCGACCCGCTGGCGATCAGCAGTTGGGCGCGGCTCTGCAGTTGGTTGTCGATATCGGCATAGAGCGCGGCGGACACCACGGCGTAGACGGCGACGGCCATCAACACCACCACCATCGCCACCATCGACATGGCCAGCAGCATCACCCGCCAGCGCAGTGACAACGATGTGGTGGCTTTCGCCGGCACACCGATGGCCTGGGTGCGCGGCTTCAATCCCAGCATCAATGTCCAACCATTTAGGGTCCAAACATTTTAGGGTCCAAACATTTAGGGAGGAGTCTCACGCAGGACGTAACCCACACCCCGAACGGTGTGGATCAGTCGCGGTTCTCCTTCGGCCTCAGTCTTACGCCGGAGATAGCCGATGTACACCTCCAGCGCGTTACCCGAGGTGGGGAAGTCAAACCCCCACACCTCCTCCAGTATCCGGCTGCGGGTCAGAACCCGGCGCGGGTTGGCGATGAGCATTTCCAGTAGCGCGAACTCGGTGCGGGTAAGGCTGATCCCCCGCTTGCCGCGGTGCACCTCACGGGTCGCCGGGTCCAGCGTGAGGTCGGCGAACGTCATCACCGCGCTCTCGGCCGACTCGTCCGGACCGGTGCGGCGCAGCAGCGCGCGCAGCCGGGCCAGCAGTTCCTCGAGGGCGAACGGCTTGGGCAGGTAATCGTCGGCGCCGGCATCCAGACCGGCAACCCGCTCGGAAACCGAATCGCGGGCGGTCAGGACCAGGATGGGAAGGTCATCACCGGTGCTGCGCAACTGGCGGCACACTTCCAGGCCGTCCAGCCGCGGCATCATCACGTCCAGGATGACCGCGTCGGGCCGCTCGTTGGTGATCGCCTCCAGCGCCTCGACACCGTCCTCGGCCAGGTCGACGGTATACCCATTGAAGGACAGCGACCGGCGTAGGGACTCCCGCACCGCTCGGTCGTCATCGACCACAAGAATTCGCACGGGGCCTAGTCTCAACCAATCGACTTAGATTCGGCTGAGAGACGCGCCGGTGCCAGCGCGGCGTTCGCGCCCGGCGATGGCGACGTCAGCGCTTGTCGAGGTCGATCAGACCGAGCCGGGCGGCCTTGAGCAGGCGACGCGGCACCTTGTGCTGACGGCCGCTGACGGACACGGTGACGAGGCCGGGCTCGGTCGCCTTCCACTGCGAACGCCGACTACGGGTGTTCGAACGCGACATCCGGCGCTTGGGCACAGCCATGACGAAAGGTCTCCTCGTGAGTGCTGCCACGCAGACATCCGGCGCGGCCAGCCTCAAAGGATAGCCGCCATGTGCGGCTTCGCCAAAGCGGGCAACCGTTGACACCGGCCCCGCCGCAGCGGATAACCTACCGGTTGGTTGGCCGGTTGTCGGTCTGCCCGACGCGCCGAGGGAGAACGCATCAATGACAGCTGCCCCCGGACCCGTGCGGATAGGCAACTGCTCAGGCTTCTACGGCGACCGGGTGTCGGCGATGCGGGAGATGCTCACCGGCGGCGAGCTGGACTACCTGACCGGCGACTATCTCGCCGAACTGACAATGCTGATCCTGGGCCGCGATCGGATGAAGTACCCCGAGCGGGGCTACGCCAGGACCTTCCTGACCCAGTTGGAGGAATGCCTGGGCCTGGCTGCCGAACGCGGTGTGCGCATCGTCACCAACGCCGGCGGCCTCAACCCCGCCGGCCTGGCCACCGCGGTCCGGGCGCTGGCCGACAAGCTCGGCGTCGCCGTCACGGTGGCACATGTAGAGGGCGATGATCTGCTGCCGCGAGCCGACGAACTGGGCTTCCCGGGCGTCCTGACCGCCAATGCCTACCTGGGCGCCTGGGGCATCGTCGAGTGTCTGAACTCAGGCGCTGACATCGTCGTCACCGGCCGGGTCACCGACGCTTCGGTGGTGGTCGGCCCGGCTGCCGCCCACTTCGGCTGGGCGCGCCACGACTACGACCGGATCGCCGGGGCGGTGATCGCCGGGCACGTCATCGAATGCGGCACACAGGCCACCGGCGGCAACTACGCCTTCTTCACCGAGATTCCCGATCTGAACTACGCCGGCTTCCCGCTGGCTGAGATGTACGCCGACGGCTCCTCGGTGATCACCAAACATCCGGGCACCGGCGGGCAGGTCAGCGTGGGCACCGTCACCGCGCAGCTGCTCTACGAGATCACCGGTCCCCGCTACGCCAACCCGGACGCGACGGCCCGGTTCGACAGCATCGAACTCAGCGACGACGGCCCCGACCGGGTTCGCATCGCCGGCGTGCGCGGTGAGCCGCCACCACCGACGTTGAAGGTCTCGCTGAACAGCATCGGCGGGTACCGCAACGCGGCGACGTTCGTGCTCACCGGACTCGACATCGACGCCAAGGCCGCACTGGTGCGGCGGCAACTCGACGCGGCCCTGACCGACCCCCCGGCCGAGGTGCAGTGGACGCTGGCCCGCACCGATCAGCCGGACGCCGACACCGAGCAGACCGCGAGCGCGCTGCTGACCTGCACCGTCCGCGACCCGAGTTCGGAGAAGGCGGGTCGCCGATTCTCCTCTGCCGCAGTGGAATTGGCGCTAGCCAGCTACCCGGGCTTCCACACCACCGCACCTCCGGCGGACGGCGCGGTCTACGGACTGTTCACGCCGGGCTACGTGCCGGCCGAGCAGGTGGAACACGTGGCCGTCTGGCAGGACGGCACCGTCGTCCCCATCCCGCCGGCCGCCGAGACGCTGGAACTGGCCGCGGTGGATGAGGTCCCGGCGCCCGCGCCGCCACCACCCGGCCCCACCCGGCGCGTTGCTCTGGGCACCATCGTCGGTGCCCGCAGCGGCGACAAGGGCGGCGCCGCCAACATCGGCGTCTGGGTGCGCACCGATGCGCAGTACGGCTGGCTGGCCAACACCCTGACCGTGGACCTGCTCCGCGCACTGCTGCCCGAAGCGGGCGAACTGCCGGTCACCCGGCATCTGCTGCCGAGCATCCGGGCGGTCAACTTCGTGATCGACGGCATCCTGGGCAAGGGCGTCGCCTACCAGGCGCGGTTCGATCCGCAGGCCAAGGGCCTCGGCGAGTGGCTGCGCAGCCGGCACGTGGACATTCCGCTGGACCTCCTCGAGGAGCGCCGATAGATGAGCATCTGGACCACACCGGAACGCGAGCAGCTCCGCAAGAGTGTGCGCACCTTCGCCGAGCGGCAGATCCTCCCGCACGTCGACGAGTGGGAACAGGCCGGTGAACTGCCGCGGGAGCTGAGCCGACGCACCGCCGAGGCGGGTCTGCTCGGCGTCGGGTTCCCCGAAGAGGTCGGCGGCGACGGCGGCGACGCCGCCGACACCGCCATCGTCTGCGAGGAACTCCATGAGGCCGGGGTGCCCGGCGGGGTGTTCGCGTCGCTGTTCACCGTCGGTATCGCGGTGCCGCACATGATCGCCTCGGGCGACCAACGGCTGATCGACACCTTCGTAAGACCCACGCTGCGTGGCGAACTCATCGGGTCGCTGGCCATCACCGAACCCGGCGGCGGCTCGGACGTCGGGCATTTGCGCACCACCGCCGTCCGGGACGGCGATCACTACGTGGTCAACGGCGCCAAGACCTACATCACCTCGGCCGTGCGCGGCGACTACGTGGTGGCCGCCGTGCGCACCGGAGGACCGGGCGCGGCGGGCATCTCGCTGCTGGTGGTCGAGAAGGGCACACCCGGCTTCGAGGTCAGCCGCAAACTGGCCAAGATGGGCTGGCGCTCCTCCGACACCGCCGAGCTGTCCTTCACCGACGCGCGGGTGCCGGCGGAGAACCTGGTGGGCGCCGAGAACACCGGTTTCCTGCAGATCGCGCAGGCGTTCGTCTCCGAACGGATCGGGTTGGCAGTGCAGGCCTATGCCAGCGCGCAACGCTGCCTGGACATCACCGCGCAGTGGTGCCGCGACCGGGAGACGTTTGGCAAGCCGCTGATCGCCCGCCAGAGTGTGCAGAACACCCTCGCTGAGATGGCCCGGCGGATCGACGTGGCGCGGGTGTACTCCCGCCACGTCGTCGAGCGGCAATTGGCGGGCGATGAGAATCTGATCGCCGATGAGAATCTGATCGCCCCGGTGTGTTTCGCCAAGAACACCGCGGTCGAGGCCGGTGAATGGGTGGCCAACCAGGCGGTGCAGCTCTTCGGCGGGATGGGCTACATGGCGGAGTCCGAGATCGAGCGGCAGTACCGCGACATGCGGATTCTCGGTATCGGTGGCGGCACCACGGAGATCATGACCAGCCTGGCTGCCAAGACACTCGGGTATCAGGCGTGACGGCCTCGACGAGAAGCGGAGCGGATCGGAAATGACGACTGTGCGTAGCGTTGTCGACACCTCAGCACCGTCCTACGCCGATGCCGCCGCCGCGATGTCGGCCAAGCTCGCCGAACTCGACGTCGAACTTGCCAAGGCGCTCGGCGGCGGCGGCGCGAAATACGTCGAGCGCCACCACGCCCGCGGCAAGCTCACCGCCCGCGAGCGGATCGAGCTGCTGGTGGATCCCGACTCCCCCTTCCTGGAGTTGTGCCCGCTGGCGGCCTACGGCACCGAGTTCCAGGTGGGCGCCAGCCTGGTGATCGGCATCGGGGTGGTCGAAGGCACCGAGTGCATGCTGGTCGCCCACGACCCGACCGTCAAAGGCGGCACCTCGAATCCGTGGACGCTGAAGAAGGTGTTGCGGGCCAACCAGATTGCGATGGAGAACCGGCTGCCGCTGATCTCCCTGGTGGAGTCCGGCGGCGCGGATCTGCCCACCCAGAAGGAGATCTTCATCCCCGGCGGGCGGATGTTCCGCGACCTGACTCAGCTGTCGGCAGCCGGGATCCCCACCATCGCTTTGGTTTTCGGCAACTCCACCGCGGGTGGTGCCTACGTTCCGGGCATGTCCGACTACGTGGTGATGATCAAGGAACGCTCCAAGGTGTTCCTGGCCGGACCGCCGCTGGTGAAGATGGCCACCGGTGAGGAGTCTGACGACGAGTCGCTGGGCGGGGCGGAGATGCACGCCCGAATCTCGGGGTTGGCCGACTACTTCGCCGCCGACGAACTCGACGCGCTGCGCATCGGCCGGCGCATCGTCGCCCGGCTTAACTGGGTCAAGAAGGGCCCAGCGCCAAGGCCGTTCACCGAACCACTCGCACACCCCGACGAGTTGCTCGGCATCGTCCCGGCGGATCTGCGTATCCCGTTCGATCCGCGGGGGGTCATCGCCCGATTCGTCGACGGCTCGGACTTCGACGAGTTCAAGCCGCTTTACGGCGCCTCGCTGGTCACCGGGTGGGCCAGCGTCTTCGGCTACCCGGTGGGGATCCTGGCCAACGCACGCGGGGTGCTGTTCAGCGAGGAGTCCCAGAAGGCCACCCAGTTCATTCAGCTCGCCAACCAGTCCAATACGCCGTTGCTGTTCCTGCACAACACCACCGGCTACATGGTGGGTAAGGCCTATGAGGAAGGCGGGATGATCAAGCACGGCTCGATGATGATCAACGCCGTGTCCAATTCCGCCGTCCCGCACATCTCGCTGCTGATCGGCGCATCGTACGGCGCCGGCCATTACGGCATGTGCGGGCGCGCCTACGACCCGCGGTTCCTGTTCGCCTGGCCCAGCGCCAAATCCGCCGTGATGGGCGGGGCGCAATTGGCCGGGGTGCTCTCGATCGTCAACCGGGGCGCTGCGGCGGCCCGCGGGCAGATCGTCGACGAGGCGGCCGACGCCGCCCTGCGCGCGGCCGTCGAGGCGCAGATCGAGGCCGAGTCACTGCCGATGTTCCTGTCCGGCCGCCTCTACGACGACGGAGTCATCGATCCCCGCGACACCCGCACCGTGCTGGGAATGTGCCTGTCCGCCATCTCCAATGGCCCGATTGAGGGGACGTCGAAGTTCGGCGTCTTCCGGATGTGATGACCCATGATTGATCGAGTTCTGGTAGCCAACCGCGGGGAGATCGCCCGCCGGGTGTTCGCCACCTGCCGCCGTTTGGGCATCGGCACCGTCGCCGTGTACACCGAACACGACGCGGGCGCACCGCATGTCGCCGAGGCCGACGCCCGGGTGTGCATCAACAGCTACCTCGACATCGACGCCCTGCTGGACGCCGCCCGCGCCGCCGGCGCCGACGCCGTCCACCCGGGCTATGGATTCCTCTCGGAGAACGCGTCTTTCGCGATGGCCGTCACCGACGCCGGGCTGACGTGGATCGGCCCGCCGGCGGCGGCGGTGACCGCGATGGGCTCCAAGATCGAAGCCAAGAAGATGATGGCGGCGGCCGGCGTCCCGGTGCTCGACGAACTGGACCCCGACGCGGTGCGCCCCGAACAGCTTCCGGTGCTGGTGAAGGCCTCCGCCGGCGGCGGCGGCCGGGGCATGCGGGTGGTCGATGAACTCGACGACCTGCACACGCAGGTGCAGGCCGCCCGCCGGGAGGCACAGTCGGCCTTCGGCGATTCCGCCGTGTTCTGCGAGCGGTACCTGCCCAGCGGCCACCACGTCGAGGTGCAGGTGATGGCCGACGCGCACGGAACGGTCTGGGCGGTCGGCGAGCGGGAGTGCTCGATCCAGCGCCGTCACCAGAAGATCATCGAGGAGGCGCCGTCGCCGCTGGTCGAGCGCGTCCCCGGGATGCGGGAGCGGTTGTTCGACGCGGCCCGGCTGGCGACCTCAGCCATCGGCTACACCGGGGCGGGGACGGTGGAGTTCCTGGCCGACGATGCCGGTGAGTTCTTCTTCCTGGAGATGAACACCCGCCTCCAGGTGGAACACCCGGTGACCGAACTGACCACCGGTCTGGACTTGGTGGAGCTTCAGCTCAGCATCGCCGACGGGGACCGGCTGCCAGGCGAACCGCCCGGTGCGACGGGGCATTCCATCGAAGCCCGGCTCTACGCCGAAGATCCCGCCCGGTCCTGGCAGCCGCAAGCCGGCCGGGTCCATCACTTCGGTGTACCGGGTACGGCGAGCCGGTTCGGGCCGCTGCCCACCACCGGTATCCGGCTGGACTCCGGCATCGAGGACGGCTCGGTGGTGTCGATCTACTACGACCCCATGCTGGCCAAGGTGATCGCTCGCGCACCGACCCGTGCCCGCGCCACGCAGGTACTCGCCGAGGCGTTGGCCCGCACCCGCTTGCACGGGTTGCGCACCAACCGGGACCTTCTGGTCAACGTGCTGCGCCACCCGGCGTTCCTCGCCGGCGCCACCGACACCGGATTCTTCGACAGCCACGGCCTGGAAACCCTCGCCGCGCCACTGGCCGGCGACCGCGCGGTGCGGCTGTCGGCCATCGCCGCCGCCCTGGCCGACGCCGCCGCCAACCGGGCCGGCGCGCCGGTGCTGGCCGCGGTGCCCTCCGGTTGGCGCAACGTGGTGTCGGGCAACCAGCACAAGACCTTCCGGGACGCGGCGGGATCGGAGCACCGCGTCGAATACCGGTCCACCCGCAGCGGCCTGCACCTACCGGACGACCCGGGCGTCGAATTAGACTGCGCCACAATGGATAGGGTGGTTCTGCGCGACGGCGGGGTGGGCACCGAGTTCGTGGTGTCCCGCTACGGCGACCAGGCGGCTGGAGAGGTCTGGGTCGACTCCCCGCTGGGATCGGTGGCCTTCACCCGGGTGCCCCGTTTCCCCGAGGCGGGTTCGGCGCTGGAGAAGGGGTCGCTGCTAGCGCCGATGCCGGGATCGGTGATCCGCCTGGGTGCCGCCCTGGGTGACACGGTCAGTGCCGGCCAACCGCTGGTGTGGTTGGAAGCGATGAAAATGGAGCACACCATCACCGCGCCGGCTGACGGTGTGCTCGTCCAACTCGACGTCGCCGTCGGCCAGCAGGTCGAGGTGGGCGCTGTGCTGGCGCGCGTCGACAGTCCGGAAAACCACGAGGGAGAACAGCAATGAGCACCGACTTCATCGAGAGCCCCGAGCGGCAGGCGCTGCGCAAGTCCGTCGCCGCATTGGCCTCCAACTACGGCCCGGACTACTACCTCGGCAAGGCCCGCGCCGGCGGGCATACCGAGGAATTGTGGAAGGAGGCAGGCGAACTCGGCTTTATCGGGGTGAACCTGCCCGAGGAGTACGGCGGCGGTGGCGCCGGCATGTACGAGCTGGCGCTGGTGATGGAGGAACTCTCCGCCGGCGGCTGCCCGCTGCTGATGATGGTGGTCTCCCCCGCCATCAACGGCACCGTCATCGCCAAGTTCGGCACCGATGAGCAAAAGAAGCGTTGGGTGCCCGGGATCGCCGACGGGTCGATCACCATGGCCTTCGCCATCACCGAACCCGACGCCGGATCGAACTCGCACCGCATCACCACCACCGCCCGGCGCGACGGCAGCGACTGGATCCTGTCCGGTCAGAAGGTGTGGATCTCCGGACTGGATCAGGCCCAATCCGTTCTCGTGGTGAGCCGCACCGAGGACGCCAAAACCGGCAATCTGCGTCCGGCGCTGTTCGTGGTTCCGACCGACGCACCCGGGCTGAGCTTCACCAAGATCCCGATGGAACTGACCATGCCGGAAAGCCAGTTCCAGGTGTTCATCGACGAGGTGCGACTGCCTGCCGACGCGCTGGTGGGCGCGCAGGACGCCGCGATCGCGCAGCTGTTCGCCGGGCTGAACCCCGAGCGCATCATGGGCGCGGCCAGCGCGGTCGGGATGGGCCGGCTGGCCCTGGACAAGGCCTGCGACTACGTCAAGACCCGGCAGGTGTGGAAGACTCCGATCGGGGCGCACCAGGGCATCGCACATCCGTTGGCCCAGAACCACATTGAGCTGGAACTGGCCAGGCTGATGATGCAGAAGGCGGCCATTCTCTACGACGCCGGCGACGACATGGGCGCCGCGGAGGCGGCCAATATGGCCAAGTACGCCGCCGGTGAGGCCTCTACCAAAGCCGTGGACCAGGCGGTGCAGTCAATGGGCGGCAACGGCTTGTCCCAGGAGTACGGGGTGGCGGCGATGCTGGTCGGATCGCGGCTGTCGCGGATCGCTCCGGTGAGTCGGGAGATGGTGCTGAATTTCATCGCCCAGACCTCCCTCGGCCTGCCGCGGTCATACTGATGTCCGACACTGTCGTTCAGTACGCCGTCGACGGCAGCGTCGCCCGGCTCACCCTGGACTCTCCGCGCAACCGCAACGCGCTCTCGTCGACACTGGTGCGTCAGCTGCGCGACGGGCTGGATCGGGCCGCGAACGACCCGGCGGTGCGGGCCGTGGTGCTGGGCCATACCGGCAACACGTTCTGCGCGGGTGCGGACCTCTCGGAAGCCACCGGCGGCGACCCGCAGGAGGCCGCCGCCGGCCGGGCCCACGAACTGGCCGGCCTGTTGCGGTCGATCGTGGAATGCCCGAGGCCGGTGATCGCCGCCGTCGACGGCCATGTGCGGGCCGGCGGTATGGGACTCGTCGGCGCCTGCGACATCGTGATCGCCGGGCCGCGATGCACGTTCGCACTCACCGAAGCGCGGATCGGGGTGGCGCCGGCCATCATCTCGCTGACGCTGCTGCCGAAACTCAAGCCGCGGGCCGCTGCTCGCTACTACCTCACCGGCGAGACGTTCAATGCCCGCCGGGCCGTTGAGATCGGACTGGTCACCACCACCGCCGGCGATGTCGGCTTCGCCGTCAAGGCGATGACGGCTGAGCTGGCCAAGGGCTCACCGCAGGGGCTGGCGGCGTCCAAGGCGCTGACCACCGCCGGGGTACTGGCGGGATTCGACCGCGATGCCGAACGGCTGGCCGAGGAGTCGGCGCGATTGTTCGTCTCCGCGGAGGCCCGCGAAGGCATGCTGGCGTTCCTGGAGAAACGGCAGCCACAGTGGCCGGTCACGAACTGATGAACGGCCTTTTGCCCTGGCGATGACGGGTCGTACGCTCGAAGGGACATGAGCGGCAACCTTTCTCCCCGGGAATCGTCGATGCCGTCGAGAACGTCGACACAGGCGTCCGCCGACGACCGCATTCAGGTGGCCCAGCTGCTGTCCGAGGCCGCGGCGAACGGGCGACTCACGTTGGAGCAGTACGAGGCCCGGCTGTCCCGGACCTATGCCGCCACGTCGTATGCGCAGCTGGAGCGGATCACCTACGACCTGCCCGAGGCGTTGGAGTACCGCCGCCGCAAGAGCCGACCCGCCCCGTCGACCATGCTGCTGGCCATCCTCAGCGGATTCGAGCGGCGCGGGCGCTGGAACGTACCGGGCCGGATGACGACGTTCACGCTCTTCGGCGGCGGCGTGGTGGACTTGCGCTACGCCGACTTCACCGCGCCGAACGTGGAGATCCACGCCTATTCGATCTTCGGCGGGCAAACCATCCTGCTGCCGCCCGAGGTCAATGTCGACATCAAAGGCTACGGAGTGATGGGCGGTTTCGACCATGATGTCGACGGCAGCGGCACACCTGGTGCGCCCAAGGTGACCATCAAGGGTTTCTCACTGTGGGGCGACGTCGGTATCAAGCGCCGCAAACGCCGCGCCCGCGCCACCTAGTTTTTGCGTAAAAGACACATCGGCCCCCTCCTGCTGGAGGGGGCCGATGTGTTGTGCAGCTGACTACTCGGCGCTGTCGCCCGCGTCGCCGCCGGCCGAATCCGACTTGGCGGCACCGGCGTCAGACGCGGCACCGGCGTCGGAAGCGTCCGAGGCGGCGGAAGCGGAGTTGTCGGCCTTGGACGGCTGCTCGTCACCGGCACCGGCCGACGAGCCCGCGGGAGCGCTGTCAGCCTCGTCAGCGGCAGGCAGGTCCTTGACGTCCGGGTCCTCGACGGGCTCAGCATCGGCGGCCGGGGTGCTCTCCGGAGCATCCGGCGTGACCTCGACAACCGGGCTGCTCTCGGGAGCCTCCGGAAGGTCAGCCGTCACGTCGGCAACCGGGGTGGAGTCGACCGGGGTGGAGTCGACAACCTCAGCAGCCGGGGTCTCCACCGGAGCCTCCGGTGCGTCCGCCGTGTTATCAGCGGCCGGGGCCTCCACCGGAGCCTCCACCGCCGGGGTGGAGACGACGATCGCGGTGGTGTCCGGCTTCACCGGGGTCGCGGCGACATCGGTACCGGTCTCGACAGCCGGTGCAGCTGCGCTCACGACCTCGACGGGCGCGGCCACCGCAGCAGCGGGCGGGGCCGCCACGGCCGCGGTCGGGAACGGCACCGCACCGGTGGCGATGTCGATCCAGTAGTTCAGCGCGCCGGACAGACCGTACTGGTAGTAGCCCAAGTCGGGGTCGGTGGGATCGATCAACAGGTCACCGAGGTAGGCCAGGATGGTGTTGCCCGTGACGGGCCCGACGACTGGCACCAGCTGTGCCACCGCCGCCGCGATGGTCAGCGCCAGGTTGTAGCCGACGGTCACGTTGTTGGGACCCCAGAACAGGGCGGCGATCGGAACGGTCAGTTCCGGAACCGCCTGGCCGAGCGTTCCCTGCAGCACGTACCAGGCCGCGGCGCTGTAGCCCAGACTCTCGTACTGGTAGCTCGGCGAGCTGCCGCCGCCGCTACCGATCCGGAAGTAGCCGTTGGGCTCGGCGAAGTAGTTGACGAAGCCGATCGGCCAGTTGTCGTAGTCGGCGTAGCCGTTGCCGTTGCCGTTGACCAGGGCGTCTAAGAACATATAGCTCACGCCGGAGATACCCGACTGGTCGCAGCGCCCGTCGCAGTAGGCGGCCCAGGGGTTCACGTAGGCGGACTGACCGAACTGGTCGGCGGGCTGAGCCCAGGCCGGCCCGAAGGTTTCGGAGCTCAGCGTGCCGCCCCAGGTCTGGTTGCCGAACAGAACGTCGGTCCACACCACCGGCGGGATGCTCAGCACGTCGGAGAGCGTGGTCAGTTCGACCGCGGCCCGCGACAGAGCGGTCGGGGTGGGCGCACCGACCGACGGCATGATCGCCGGGGTGGCGACTGCTACCGCAGCGGCTCCCGCCAGCGCTGCTGCAGAAATGAGGGGCTTGGAAAGAGTCGCCATGGATCCCTGTTTCCTTCGTTCGGCCCGCCGCACCGGCGGGCTCAATGCTTTGCTGAGCTCCATCGTAGATGGCCGGTCACATACTACGGCGAGGTTTGCCATCGGGCAAATCGATCGACCCGCGTCGACGCCCGTCCAGTTCAGAGGCCGTGGGTACATCACCCGGTGAACGGGCCTTTTTTCAGACTCAGCGAAGTTTGCTGGCCGTCATCAGCGCAGACAAGGCAAATTTTAACCTTGCTCTCAGTTTTCCAAGCGCCGGTAAATGTTTGCCAAGGTGTTCAGTTCTCTCAGGGCGAACGGAGCTTCCGCCCGGACCCGCCATTAGCCGCCAGCAAACTCGGTCCGAACCGGTTCCGTAGGGTGACCACGAGATAACAGGGCGGTAACGGCCACTGAGCAATGAATCGGCGCATTCGCGCTGTTCACGCCTACCGCGGTGGGGCCGCAGAACCGCCGGGACGAACCGGCGACGTGGCGCTCAGCGCCGGCGGCGTCGTGATCTCAGGTAATCACCGACGACGGCCGCCCCCAGCCCGTCCAGATCGGGAACCACCACCCGGCCCTCCACCCGACGGGCCATCTGGTCGATGAAGCGAGCCAGCCCCGGGTCGTCTCCGAGTCGGAAAATGGTGATCTGCGCCCCCAGTCGGGCGACCTCGTCGAAACCACGGACCGTGTAGGCGATGGTCCGAGGGTGCGGGGGGTAGTCGAAGAAGACTGTCGGCGAGCGCCGCCCTTCGAAGGACTCCAGGTGCGCGGTGGGCTCCCCGTCGGTGACGACCAGCACGACCGGCTGGGCGCTCGGGTGGCGGCGCAGGTGCCGCCCCGCCAACGCCAGCGCATGGTGCAGGTTGGTGCCCTGCTCGTAGACGCCTTCCAGCCCGGTGAGCTCAGCGGCGGTGACGGTGCGGGCGTGCCGCCCGAAAGCGATGATCTGCAATGCATCCGACCGGAACCGCGTGCTCACCAGATGGTTGAGCGCCAGAGCCGTCCGCTTCATCGGCAGCCACCGGTTCTCCATCACCATCGAGAACGAGGTGTCCACCAGCAGGGCGACCACCGCCTGGGTGCGGGTCTCGGTCTCGGAGACCTCGACATCGTCGACGGCGATCCGCAGGGGCGCGTCGACGGTCCTGATCCCCGGGTCGCTGCGCTCCTGCCCGCCGGCCGCACCCGCGCGGCGCAATACCGCGTTGGTGACGGTACGGGTGACGTTCCACGGCTCGGTATCCCCGAATTCCCACGCCCGGGTCGCACCGGTCAGCTCGCCGGCGGCACCGGCCCGGCGGGTCTCCCGTTCACCGTGACGACCCGAAAGCTGTTGTGCCACATCGCGAAGCGCCGCACGCCCGAGCTGACGCATGGCCTTCGGCGACAGCCGCCACTTGCCGTCCGACCCGCGATCCAGGAAACCCTGATTCATCAGGGCCCGCTCCAATTCGGCCAGTGTGCGCGCGTCGACGGCAGCCTGATCGCCCAGCTGGCGGGCCAGCGCATCCAGGTCGACGTCGGCCATGGCGGCGCCGGGATAGCTCTGTGACAGCTGTTCGGCGAGCTGCTCCAGTTCGGCGATGTCGGCCATCGCCTGCGCGCCCTGCCCCATGCCCAGCGGGTTGTCGCCGGAGAACTCTGCGGAACCGTCCCAGTCCTCCCCCGGCCGGGCCGCACGCAGGTGGGAGTCCAGCTGGCTCAACGCCTGCATCAGCTGCGGCGAGCCGAAAGCCTGCTGCGCCAAGGCATCGAGCTCGGCGCGCTGCTCAGCGGTGAGGCTGTTGCGGAACCGCTGGGCGGCCGCGGCGCGCTGGGCCAGCGAGTCCAGCAGCTCCTCGACATTGCGCGGATTCTCCGGGAAGTACTGGCCATGCTTGGCCATGAAGTCCTGGAAGTCCTCGGGCGTGTCCTCGCCGCGGCCGTGTTTGTCGAGCAGTTCGTTGAGATCGTTGAGCATCTCGTTGACCGCTTGGCGGTCGGAGTCGGTGGCGTTCTCCAGCGCCTGCTTCATCCCGGCGAACCGCTGATCGAGCATCTCTCGGCCCATCAGGTCCTTGATCTGCTCGTAGCGCTGCCGGGCCTCGGGGCTGCGCCACGGGTACTCGGAGAGCTCCTGAACCGCCTTGGCCGGCGACGGCGACAATGACTCGATCTGCATCTCGGCGAATCGTGCGTCGTCATCGAGCGCGCGGGCCAATTCCTTGCGCTCGGCGAGCACCGCCTCGTCGAGCAGCTTCTTGATTTCCTGAAGCGTCCCGTCAAGATTGTTGCGCTGCAATAACTCCCGGCGCCGCCGGTTCACCTCGGCGGCCAGCCGATCAGCGCCCTTGAGGTTCTTGTTACCGCGACGCAGCAGCTCCTGCAGCGCGCGGCGCGGCGAGGCGCCCTCCATGACGTCCTGACCGATCTGTTCGAGTGCCTCGCGCAGATCCACCGGTGGCGCCAGCGGGTCCGGGCCGCCGGTGTAGGCCGAGTAGCGGCGGTCGTGGGAGTGCCGACTAGCCATAGACCGTTTCGCCGTCGTCGGTGTTCTTGTCGATCTTCTTAGCCAGATACAGCGCCTCCAGCGCCAACTCCAGCGCGGCGGCGCGCTGGCCCTCGCTCTTGGCCCCCAGCCGTTCGGCGATCTTCTCGATGACCGGCAGATTCGGCAGTGCCGCGAGCACGTTCTTGGCCGAGATCTGCTGGCCGGTGGTCACCTCGGAGTCCTCCACCGCCTTGACCAGCGGGCCGACGTCGACGCCGCCGAGCGCCTTCTGCGCGGTGTCGGCGGTGGCGCGGCGCAGCAGGTGCTCCAGCACCGCCAGTTCGCGACCCTCCTCGCCGGACTCGAACTCCAGCTTGCCGCGCAGCACGTCGATCACGGTGGCGAGGTCGACCATCCGGGCCACCGGTTCGTCCTCTCCAAGGATCGCGCCTCGGTGCCGGGCGGAGGCGGCCACCGTCTCGGCCGCCGCGATGGCGAACCGCGCCGACACCCCGGACCGCTGGTCGACCGACTGCGATTCCCGCAGCAGCCGGGTGAACCGGGCGATGACCTGCAGCAGGTACGTGGGCACCTCGGCGGTGAGGTGCGCTTCCTGCTCGATGACGCCCACCTCGGCATCCAGTTCGCGCGGGTAGTGGGTGCGGATCTCCGCGCCGAAACGGTCCTTAAGCGGGGTGATGATCCGGCCGCGGTTGGTGTAGTCCTCCGGGTTGGCGCTGGCCACCACGAGCACGTCCAGCGGCAGCCGCAGGGTGTACCCACGGACCTGGATATCCCGCTCCTCCATGACATTGAGCATGGACACCTGGATCCGTTCGGCCAGGTCGGGCAGTTCGTTGACCGCGACGATGCCGCGGTGCGCCCGCGGGATCAGCCCGTAGGCAATGGTCTCCGGATCGCCCAGGGTCCGGCCCTCGGCCACCTTGATCGGGTCGATGTCGCCCACCAGGTCGGCCACGCTGGTGTCAGGGGTGGCCAGCTTCTCGGTGTAGCGCTCGCTGCGGTGCCGCCAGGCGACCGGCAGATCGTCGCCGAGTTCGGCGGCCCGGCGAATCGACTCCGGGGTGATCGGCGAGTACGGATGCTCCCCCAGCTCGGAGCCGGCGATCACCGGGGTCCACTCGTCGAGCAGGCTGGCCAGCGAGCGCAGCAGCCGGGTCTTGCCCTGGCCGCGTTCGCCGAGCAACACGAAATCGTGTCCGGCGATCAGCGCCCGCTCCAATTGGGGCAGCACGGTGTCTTCGAACCCGAAGATGCCCGGCCAGACGTCGTCACCGCCAGCCAGCGCGGTCAAGAGGTTTTCCCTGATCTCCTGCTTGACGCTGCGCTCCCGGTACCCGGAGGCGCGCAGGGCGCCCAGAGTGGTCGGCAGGGAGGAATCTTCGGTGGGGGCAGAAGTCACGCCCTCCACGCTACGACTGCTGTCGAGTGCGCGCCCCGGGTGACTGCTGACCGTTCGGTGACCGCCGAAGCCGACCCGGTGCCGATCTAGTGCGCGAAGTGCCGGGCGCCGGTCAGGTACAGCGTGATCCCGGCTGCCGCAGCCGCGGCGGTGACCTCGTCGTCTCGCACCGAGCCGCCGGGATGGACGACGGCCGTCACCCCGGCCGACGTCAGCACCTGCAGACCGTCCGGGAACGGGAAGAAGGCGTCGGATGCGGCGACCGCGCCGCGGACCCGCTCCCCGCCGCGTTCCACCGCCAGCCGTGCCGCGTCGACCCGGTTCACCTGACCCATGCCGACCCCGATGGTGGCGCCGTCGCCGGCGATGACGATCGCGTTGGACTTGACCGCCCGGCAGGTACGCCAGGCGAAGGCCAGGTCGGCCAGGGTGGCCTCGTCGGCGGGGTCGCCGGTGGCCAGGGCCCAGTTGGCCGGGTCGTCGCCGGCAGCGGTGATCTCGTCGCGCTCCTGGATCAGCAGGCCGCCGCTGATCTGCCGGATCTCCGCACCGCCCACCGCCGGTTCGGCCGCCAGCAGCACCCGGATGTTCTTCTTGCGGGCCAGAATCTCCACCGCACCGCGCTCGTAAGCGGGGGCGATGATCACCTCGGTGAAGATCTCGCTCACCTGCTCAGCCATCGCTCGGGTGACCTCGGTGTTCGCGGCGATCACCCCGCCGAACGCGCTCAGCGGATCGCAGGCATGGGCTTTGCGATGCGCGTCGGCCACCGACTCAGCCGAGACCGCGATGCCGCACGGGTTGGCGTGCTTGATGATCGCCACGCAGATCTGCTGGTGGTCGAATGCGGCGCGCCAGGCGGCGTCGGCGTCGGTGAAGTTGTTGTAGCTCATCTCTTTTCCGTGCAGCTGCTCGGCCTGCGCCAGTCCGGGCCAGCCCACCTCGTCGCTGTAGAGGGCGGCCTGCTGGTGCGGGTTCTCGCCGTAGCGCAGCAACGAGGTGCGCCGCCAGCTGCGACCGAACCACCGGGGCAGAAAGCCCGGTTCGGCCTCGGCCCCCGGTGAGAGCGTCGACTCCATCCAGCCGGCCACCGCGATGTCGTATTCGGCGGTGTGCCGGAATGCCAACGACGCCAGCTTTTTTCGCTCCTCGAAGGTGAAGCCGCCGCCCCGGACAGCGGCCAGCACACCGTCATAGCCCAGCGGCTCGACGACCACCGCGACGCTGGCGTGGTTCTTGGCGGCCGCGCGCACCATCGACGGACCACCGATGTCGATCTGCTCGACGCATTCGTCGACCTCGGCGCCGGAGTCCACGGTCTCGCTGAACGGGTAGAGATTGACCACGACCAGATCGAACGGCTCGATCTTGAGCTTCTCCAGCGCGGCCAGGTGTGCCGGGTTGCGGGTGTCGGCGAGCAGGCCCGCGTGGATGTGCGGATGCAGGGTCTTGACGCGCCCGTCGAGCACTTCGGGGAAGCCGGTGACGAACTCCACCGGAGTGACCGGAATGCCCTTGTCGGCAATGGTTTTCGCGGTGGATCCGGTGGAGACGATGTCGACGCCGGCCTCGTGCAGGCCCTGGGCCAGCGGGATCAGGCCGCTCTTGTCGTAGACGCTGATCAACGCGCGCCGGATGGGTTTCTTGCCGATCACAGTCTGAGCCGTCATGCCTCCACCATCCCCAGGGTCGCCCTTCTTCCGGTCCAGGTCACACCGCGCGTGGCCAGCGCGGCCAGCACGTCCACCAGCAGCCGCCGTTCGACGGCCTTGATCCGTTCGTGCAACGTCTCTGCGTCATCGCCGGTCAGCACCTCGACGGCCTGCTGGGCCAGGATCGGCCCGGTGTCCATGCCAGCGTCCACCAGGTGGACCGTGCATCCGGTGACCTTCACCCCGTAGGCGAGGGCGTCCGGCACGGCGTGCGCTCCGGGGAACGACGGCAGCAGCGCCGGGTGGGTGTTGACCACCCTGCCGGGGAAACGGGAAAGGAACTGCGGCCCAAGAATCTTCATGAAGCCGGCCGAAACCACCAGGTCCGGACTGTGCTCGGCGGTGGCGTCGGAGACCGCGGCGTCCCAGGCGGCCCGGTCGGGGTAGTCCCCCAGCCGGACGGTGAACGACGTAATCCCGGCGTCGGCGGCGATCTTCGCGGCCCGGCAGTCCCGGTCCGCACCGACCGCCACCACCCGGGCCGGGTAGTCGCCGACCGCGGCGTCCAGCAGCGACTGCAGCAGCGAACCGGTGCCGGAGGCCAGCACCACCACGCGTGCCGGCGCGCTGGGCGGCACGCGGATCGGTTCAGCCACGGCGAAGAGCCTAGTGGTGGGGCGGGAGTTCGTCGGTGCCGGGGACCGGGCAGCCCGCCCTGCGATACCTGCGGCAACGACCGTTATCCGGTGCCCGCCGGCGGCTGCGGGTCGACTTCGATGTCGGCGTCGACGAACATCAGATCCTCGACGTCTTCCATCTCGGGCACTGGTCCAACCTCGTCGGCACTGCGCTCAGGGCGGGATTCGGCGGCGTTTTCCGCGCTGCGCGCAGGCTCGACGTCAGGGTCGGGAACCGGAACCGGAGCGGGAACCGGGGCAGGAACCGGAGCGGGTCGGGGCGGCCGCGCGCTGATGCCGCCGGCCATCGCCACCGTGAGCCCGCCGGTGAGGAAGAACCAGAAGAACACACCCGGCGCGAACGTCGTCTGATCGACGCCGATATCGCCGAAGTTGCCCAGTGGTCCGCCGGCCGCCACGGCCAGTAGCGCCAGCACGACAGCCGCCAGCAGCGAGGCGACCGCGAGCTTGGCGAAGGCCAGGGGGAACGGCAGCGGGCGCCGGGCGCACTGCTGGCCGACGGCAACGCCTGCCGAGGCGCCGATGATCAGTAGTGCCACCCACACCGGACCGAGTGGCGGGGTGGGCGCGGCCGCCAGGATCGGCAGCGCCGGGATGTCACCGCCGAAGACGGTGAACGCGCTGAACGTCGCGAACCCGATGTGGGCGCTGGAGCCGACCGCCACCGCGGCAGCACCGACCGCCACGTTGGGCAGGTACAGCAGCGACAGCACGGTGAGGCTGAACTGGCCGAAGAACGAGTCGGTGATGCCGTACAGCTCCTGCATGGTCCCCCAGTGCACGACCAGGGACGCGGCGACGACGGCCGTCGACAGCGCCAGCAGCGCCGCCACACCGATCATCGCGGGCCGTACCGCGTCGCCGACCCACCGGGGCAGGCCGAGCAGTGACGACACCCGCGATCCGATTCGCGGCCACACTCCGATCAGCGCCCCCAGACCGTGCACGGCCGCGACCCCGACGAACGCGCGAAAAGCGTTGGGGGTCTGCAGATCGGTGATCACCGATGCCGCGTCGTGAATGACGGCCAGCATCATCGCCGCGATCAGCAGCGGACCGCCGAGCGCCGAGGCGATGATCCAGCGGACGACGAACCAGGAAGCGCGGTCAGGCGTGACGCGGGCGGTGGTGCGCGCGGTCGCCCAGACCATCAGACCCACCGGGACGAGCGGCAGCGCCCCCAGCTGCTGGCCGGCGATCTTCACCGGCACCTCGTGAACGGCGAGCCACAGCGTGGCGACCGCACCGAAGGTGCCGGTCAGGTCGCTGTTGGCGACGACCAGTTGGACCAGGACGACCGCCGCGATGACGACGAGCGCCAACAACGACGGGCCGAACGCGACCCGGACCAGGTCCCGGGACTGCGGGGCGCCGACCGCGGTGGGCGCCCTTCCTTGGATCCGTGTCACTCGTCGTCTCAAACAGGAATTGCGCGGGCTAACGGCGCCCGGTCAGGGCTGGGTCGAGCCCGGCGCCGCGCCAGACCCCAAGCCCGATGAGGGGTCCGTGGACGGCTCGGACGGCTGAACGGACCCGGACGACGGCGGGGTGTAGGCCGGGAACCCGGTCGGCGGGGTATCGGTGTTGTCGGCCTGGCCGTAGCCCGCGGCAGGCGCGCCGGAGCCGTAGCCACCCCCGTACTGGGCGGGGTAGCCAGGTGCCTGGCCGCGGCCGGGCTGCCCGTAGTACCCGCCCGGCGGCGGGGCGTACTGCGCGTACGGACTGGCTTGCGGGCGCGGCGGCGGCGCGGTGAGCACACCGGTCTCGAACAGCAGCGCGGTGAGGGCCGTTGCGGCTTGCATCAGGATGACCAGAAGAATCAGCCAGAGCGCCCACCCCGCCGAGGCGTCACCGAGCGGGTTGAGGATGTCGTAGACGGCCAGCAGCAGCGCCGCCACCGCGAGCACGGCGGTGACCGCGGTGTAGGACTTGGTCGCCCGGGGCAGCGCGCTGACCGCCGCGAGCAGACCGGCGCCCAGCGCGGCCGCCTGCCAGAGCCCGGGACCGGGGGTGAACTCGCCGTTCCAGATCGTGCCGAAGCACAGCAGGTAGGACAGGAAACCCAGTGCCGCCACCGCGACAGTGAGGTAAGCGGGGGACTTACCGGTTCCCGCGGCACCCGGCGCGGACAGCGGCATGCGCTGCTGCACCGGGGGCGGACCAGCCAGGCTGCCGGCCGGGCCACCGTAGCCGGGCGGCGGAGCCGGGTAGCCCGGGTTGGCGGGCGGGTACGTCATGGCCTATCTCCTTACCGATTGCCGACTTGACCGATTCCGGACGAGAACTCGACCTTGCCGCCCACGCTAGCGCACAACCGGCATGACACCGCCGAACCCGCGCGGGCGCCGCCGACCGCATCCCTGCTCTTGCCGCCCTTGCTAGAACACGTTCTAATTCTGGGCATGGACTACGGGCTCGTGCTGTTCACCAGCGATCGCGGCATCACCCCGGCCGCGGCCGCCAAGCTCGCCGACGAGCACGGTTTCACCACGTTCTATGTGCCGGAGCACACCCATATTCCGGTCAAACGGGAAGCCGCGCACCCGACCACCGGAGACGAGACGCTGCCGGATGACCGGTACATGCGCACACTCGACCCGTGGGTCAGCCTGGCGACCGCCGCCGCAGTGACGTCGCGGGTGCGGCTGTCCACCGCCGTGTCGCTGCCGGTGGAACACGATCCGATCAGCCTGGCCAAGACCATCGCCTCGCTGGATCACCTGTCGGGCGGGCGGGTCAGCGTGGGCGTGGGCTTCGGCTGGAATACCGACGAACTCGCCGACCACAAGGTGCCGGCCGGCCGGCGCCGCACCATGCTGCGCGAGTACGTCGAGGCGATGCGGACGCTGTGGACCCAGGAGGAGGCCGCCTACGACGGCGAGTTCGTCAGCTTCGGCCCGAGCTGGGCTTGGCCGAAGCCGGTCCAGCAGCATGTGCCAGTACTGGTCGGTGCCGCCGGCACCGAGAAGAATTTCCGGTGGATCGCCCGAAGCGCCGACGGATGGATCACCACGCCAAGAGATTTCGACATCGACGCGCCGGTACGGATGTTGCACGATATCTGGTCGCAGGCAGGCAGATCGGGCGCCCCGCAGATCGTGGCCCTGGACTTCAAGCCGGTGGCCGAGAAGCTGGAGCACTGGCAGAACATCGGTGTCACCGAGGTGCTGTTCGGACTGCCGGACAAGCCGGCGGACGAGGTCGCCGCCTACGTCGAACGGCTGGCCGGCAAGTTGGCGGCATCGAGCCAGACCTAGGCCAGGGTGGCGCGATTGGCTTTGCCGTTGTGCTGCAACGCGATCCGCGCGCCCAGCGGCTCACCCTCGCTGAGCAGGCCCACCAGGTCGGGGTCGTCGCTGGTGGCCATGAAACGGCTGCCGTCGTCGAGCCGGCCGACGATGATTCCGGTGCGCACCGGCCAGTCGTAGCGGACGGTGTAGGTCTCGACGGTGCCGCTGCCGGTGGGATGCTCGGCCAGTGCGACGGCGGGGCGGGCGGCGACTTCGGCGCACAATTCGGCGCTGCGGTCCGGCGCCCACTCGGCCGCGTCGGTGGAGTAGACGCCCACCGAGTACTTGCTCATGATCCCGCCGTTGGCTGCCACCAGCCCGAATGAACCTGGGCTGAGGCGCATCCGGACGACGGTCTCGGCGATGGCGTGCAGTGAGTAGCTGTTGCCGGGGCCGCCGAAGTACGGCAGCCCGCCGGTCAGCGTGAGCCCGCGCGGATCATCTCCTGCCAGACCGGTTCCGTCACAGAAGTTGAACACCGGCACCGGGAAACAGCTGTACAAGTCGACGGTGTCGATGTCGTCCAGGCCGACACCGGCGACCCGCAGGGCCTCCTGGACGGCGAGGATCGACGCCGAGTTGAAGCTGAGATCGGCGCGGTCGAGCAGCGGTTGGTCCACCACGTCGGCGTGGCCGCGCAGATACACCCACTTCTCCTGCGGCACGCCAAGGCGGCGCGCCGCCTCCACCGACATCAGCACCACCGCCGCCCCCTGGTTCACCTGATCGCGGGCGACGAGCAGACGCGGGTAGGGATCGCAGATCATCCGGTTGTCGGCGTCGATGGTAAGGATCTCGTCGACCGTGCGCTGCACCGGTGATGCCGAATAGGGATTTGCCGCAGCTACTTTCGACAGCGGCGCGAACAATTCGGCCATCGCACGTCGGTAGTCGGCGACGCCGAGCCCGACCCGGTCCCGGCGGGCGTTCTCCAGCAGTCCGTACTGCGCCGGCGCCCCGACCAAGCCATGCGCCACGGTATAGGCAGTGAAGAGCCCGTCGTACCCGTAACCGCGGTCCTCCAGTTGACCGTCGACCGTCTCGGAGTGGTCAGGCTTATCGGCCACCGTGGCGAAATGCCGCAGCGTAGAACCGTTCTCGGAGCCGAACAGCATGACCACGTCGGCCGAGCCCGCGGCGATGGCGGCGGCAAACTCGGTCAGCGCGCGCTGGGGGCCCTGTCCCCCAATAGGTTCCAGCACCGCCCGGGCGGGCAAGGCTCCCACCCGCTGCGCCACCGACCTCGGGTAGTTGGTGGAGCAGCCCAGTGGGGCCATACCCGTGCCGGAGATCTC
>NZ_JBIIOV010000217.1:0-4600 GCF_044342925.1 Mycobacterium sp.
TAGCACGCCGACGTTCAGCCGTACTCTTCTGCGTATGACACTCAACCTCTCCGCCGACGACGTTCTGACGACCACCCGTTCGGTGCGCAAGCGGCTCGACTTCGACAAGCCGGTGCCCCGCGAGGTCCTGATGGAGTGTCTGGACATCGCGCTGCAGGCGCCCACCGGTTCCAATTCGCAGGGCTGGCAGTGGATGTTCATCGAGGACCCGGTCAAAAAGGCCGCACTCGCCGATATCTACCGTTCCAACGCCACCTCGTATCTGGACCTGCCCAAGCCGCAGCGCGGCGACATCCGCGACCAGCAGATGGACGCGGTCATGAACTCCGCGAAATATCTCAACGAGAACATGGAAAAAGCGCCGGTCATGATGATCCCGCTGCTGGAGGGCCGGCCCGACAACGCCCCGGTGGGCATGCAGGCCTCGTACTGGGGGTCGCTGCTGCCGGCGGTCTGGAGTTACATGCTGGCGCTGCGCAACCGCGGCCTGGGCAGCGCATGGACGACGCTGCACCTCGTCGGCGACGGTGAGAAGCAGGCCGCCGATCTGCTCGGCATCCCGTTCGACGACTACGCCCAAGGTGGGCTGTTCCCGATCGCCTACACCATCGGCACCGACTTCAAGCTCGCCAAGCGGTTGCCCGCCGAGCAACTGACCCATTGGGACAGTTGGTGATTCGGGTTCGGCTGACTCACCGGCCGCCGGCGTAGCCGTGCTGGCGCCACGCCTCATAGGCGGCTACCGCGGCGGCATTGGACAGGTTCAGTGAGCGGCGGCCCGGCAGCATCGGGATGCGCACCTGCCCGGTGATGTGCGGGTCGGCCAGAGTGGCCTCATCCAGGCCGGTGGGCTCCGGGCCGAACATCAGCACATCACCGGGGGTGTAGGCGATGTCGGCGAACGACCGGTCGGCGTGCGCGGTGAAGGCGAAGACCCGGGCGCCGTCGAGAGCCGCCCAGGCGTCCGCCAGGCTGCGGTGCACGGTGACCGAGGCCAGGTCGTGATAGTCCAGCCCGGCGCGCCGCAGCTTCGGTTCGGACAGGTCGAAACCCAGTGGTTCGACCAGGTGCAGTTCGCAGCCCGTGGCCGCCACCATCCGGATGGCGTTGCCGGTGTTGGGGGCGATGCGCGGGGAGAAAAACAGAATCCGGAACACGAGCAGCTCAACCCGCGGGCAGTGTGTTCTTCACCACCACACCGTCTTTCATGATGACCGCGATGTTGGCCGGGTCGGCGAGCAGGCTCAGGTCCGTCGTGGGAAGCAGGGTGTCTTTGGCCCGGGCCAGCGTCGCGGCCGCCAGTTGGGTCTGGGTGGCCGTCATCAGATCCGGCATGGTGTTGGCCATGCCCACCAGATGCACGTGGGCGTCACTCATACCGGGCATCAGCACCCGGCCGGCACCGTCGATCACCGTGGCGTCGGAGACTTCGGCGATCGGCGACGTCTCGACCGCGGCGATGGTGCTGCCCTCGACAAGCACATGGCCGTCGGACAATCGTCCCGCGACGCCGTCGAAAATGCGGACGTTCTTCACCAGCACACCAGCGGGGTGTTCGATCGGCACACGGCCACGCTAGTGGCTTGGTCGACTATGCCGGAGAGGGTTCGGTTTCCGCCGTTACGTCCAATACGGCCGACTCGTCGCTCTCGTCCTCGCCCGGGTAGGGCTCGGCGTCCTCGCCCGGGTAGGGCTCGGCGTACTCGGCGGCCACCTCGTCGGGAGCCGCCACGACATCGACAGGCGCGGTGAAGCCGCCTGCCGTGACAGCATCCACAGCCCAATCGTCCGCCGGGAAGCCCATGCCGACCGGATCCTCACCGGAGCCGATCAGGGCTGCTCCAATCAGGCAGATGGCCACGAAAACACCGGTCACGACCAGGCTGAAGCCACCGAAGTAATTGGCCAGCAGTGCGGCTGCCGCACACGCCAGGAGCCAGCGCTGGCCCAGCCGACCCGAATCCATGCCGACAAATGTAGCGGACCGTCATTTCCCGCCTACCACTGTGCAAACCGGGGTATTTAACGCCCCGACAGTGCCGCCACAGGAAGGGACAGTAAGGGTGAAGATCACGAAGTCAGCCGCCGAAGTCAGCCGCCGCCGCGGTCGCTCTGGGCATCGGGGCCGCCACCGTCGCGCCGGCGTGGGCCACCGACAACATCAAGCCGTTCACCGAGCAGGAACGGTCGATCCGCGGATCGGGGGTTTCATGGCCCGCGCACAGAGCGGACCGGCGTACCCGATGCTGCGCAACGCGCCGGGCGGGCTCAACGTCGGGCCGCTGCCGCCGGGCGGCAGTGTCACCGGCAAGCTCTACTTCGACGTCGTCGGCCCGGAGCCCAACAGTGTGGTGTGGAGCGACGGGATGCGCGACATCCTGGCTTGGGTGCCCGGCGAGCCGCAGGGCGGCACCCGGCCTTAGCCGGTCGGTATCGCCGTGTCGCCGGTTATCCGGTGGGGCCGAGAACGCCGGCTGCCCGCAACGACTCGGCAACGACGGGAGTGATTTTGTCTCCGTAGGCCTGTGTTGGGTGCTCGGTGTCGCGCTTTGTCGGCGTCGACCCCACAAAGGCCGGGCAGCCCCCGTCGCTGCAGAACCAGGGCCGGGAATCGATCCACACCCCGCTTGAACCCCGGGCCACGTCCTGTTCGGCTTGGGCCGCGTCCAACCATTGGTCGGTGACCTTGCTGAGGCAATCGGCCGGGGTGCTACCGGGTTTGGTGTAACAACTGGCGATGTTCTGATCCGCCGGCGGCGGGGAGAGCCAGACGACCGTGCGGGTGTTCGCCCGGAATTTGTCGACAATGCGCTGAATGCCGTTCGCCCATTCGGCGGACGTGAGGTTCTGATCGCTGTCGACGCGTCTTTTCTCGGAGTACGAGTTAGCGATCATCACGACGTCCGGCTTGGTGGTGTTGATGACGCCCAGGGCTCGTTCCTTCACCCCCGGGCAGGCGGCGGCACGCTCCGGGTCAGCCTCGACAATGTCGTCCGCAGAGAATGGGCATCCCGACAGGGCCACCGTGTGGACTTGAATCCGCCCACCGGATTCCTCGGCGATCCGCCGCAGGGGTTCTCCGTAGGCCACGGCGATGGAGTCTCCGACCACCACGATCCGGAACGGTGCCGACGGTGATCCCCACACGCAGTTCTGGTCGTGGGAGCCGACATCGCCGCACGCGATCAACTCGGGCGGTGCCGACGGCACCGCGATGGCTTCCTCCATCGGCGGAATGAGAGTCGGCCATGCGGTCGCCTTCACGGCAGCGGCGATGTCTTGCTGCAATGCGGTACCCAGCGGACCCAGGGAGGAGTCACTCGCCCCTTGGATCGTTCCTCGTTCGGCCGCGGCTGAAGGCTTCTTCGCGGCTTCTGCCATAACAGCCGGAGACTGGGCGGGCGCAGTCAGCGTCAGCACCACCAAGCCAGCGGTGATGACGGACGCAATAGCCAGGGCCAACACCTTGATGTTGAGGCGTCTCGGCTCCTGCGGTACCCGAACGCTCCGTCGACGTGACTGCTTCCCCGACCGATTCCGGACGGTTGTCATAGGGCCCCTTGGATGGTCCGTTAACCGACCGAGCGGACTATACCGGGATTGGCCTTCGCGCCGCGTTAGCCGACGCCAGTGTTGACCATCGTTTTCGGCGTCGATTCGGCCTAATGCACCGACGCGTGCTCAGGCGGCTTTCAGCCGGATCTTCCAGCGGACGAAGCCCAGGTAGAGCACGCTGAGGCCGAGGAGCATCGCCATGTCGAACCACCAACTCGACGCCTGGTGCTTCCACCAGCGGTCCTTCGGGGTCAGCGGTCCGGGCACCTGATTGATCAGGTCGACGGTGGAGGCCGACGCAGCGAAGCCCCACCGCGCCGGCGTGAACCAGGACATCTGATCCAGCACAACCCGGTTGGTCACCGGGACCATGCCGCCGGAGAACACCAGCTGGCTCATGATTGCCACCACCAGCAGCGGCATGATCTGCTCGTTTGACTTCGCGACCGCCGAGAGCAGCAGGCCCAGGTTGGCCGATGCCACGCAGGTGGCCGCGATGGTGGCGAACAGCTCCACGGACGGATTGCCCAGGGCCACAGCACCTTCGGTGGGACCGCCCTTGCCCCACACCACGATCGACACCATGATCGCGGACTGCAGCACGGCGAACAGGGTGTAGACGCAGACCTTGGCCAGCAGGTACGCCGTGGTCGACAGGCCCACCGCCTGTTCGCGCCGGAAGATCGGCCGCTCGCCGATCAGGTCCCGGATGGTCAATGCGGTCCCCATGAACACCGCGCCGACGTTGAGGAACACCAGGATCTGACCGGGTTCGTTGGGGGAGCCGCCCATCGGATCGGGCTTGCCGAAGCCGACGTCGCCGGGCACCGCCAGTGACAGCACACCCATGATGAACGGCAGCACCGCCAGGAAGAAGAAATAGGCCCGGTCGGAGACGATCAGCCTGGCCTGCCGTCGCACGATCGTGGAGAACTGGCGGCGCAGGCTGGTGTGCACGGGCGCGCCGAGGTCGGAGGGCTCCTCGGTGGGCGGTGGCGGTGGCTGCGGCCCGATGCGGGCCAGGTATCGGTCGTTGGCGGCTTGC
>NZ_JBIIOV010000227.1:0-4156 GCF_044342925.1 Mycobacterium sp.
GGAAAATCCAACATCTAATTGGGTTTTGACCGCGGCACCTACCGTGTTTGCCAGCTATGTAATCAGCCGCTCGTTAGGACTAGTCGCGATTTGCGCGCTAGCTCTGGCGGCCTTTTCAATGTCGCCGGCGAACCGACTGAAACTGGCCTGGCCGTGCGCAATCTTGCCCGCGCTCTCCCTGCCCATAGTGCTCCGTTGGTACGACTCGACGACGATGGCGAAGGCTGCGTTCTTCCTCCTTGCGTGCACGATCATTGCATGCGGGGTCGCCATGTCGCCGTCGAGAAGCTCCGCCCTGATTTCACTGATTGACGGCGCTGGCCTGTTCACAGTCGCATCGTTGACGCTATGGCTGGCGGGTGTCAAAGGCCATTCGACCCGTACTGCCGGGGTAGTGAACACCATTACCGGTGGAGAACGTGTCATCTTTCCGCTCTCCCCGTCGATGTCGGCTTCAGCGAATATCGCGGCCGTTTACCTAGCTGCGGCGATTCCGGTCATCGTTGCCTGTCGTCGGCATCGACCAACGCGCCTCATCGCCATTGGGTGTGCCGCGGCTGTGCTCGTCCTGGCCGACTCGCGCACAGGGTTGATTTCGGCAATGTGCGTGTCGGCATGTGTTGTACTGATCCCGCGGACATTCCGCCGATTCACGCCGCCGTTAGTCGGATTCTGTTTACTTTTCCCATTCATCTACGGATCGCTTCAGGGGAATGTTGACTGGGCGCTCACGTCACTCAACGAAACCCTACCCTGGCTGGTGCGATCCACCCTCAATGGGCGAGATTACGTCTGGGAAGCTGCCCTCAGTTACTACCAGAGCATCGATGATCTTCACCAGATATATGGATTCGGAATCGGCGGACCAGCTAAGTCGGGCGCAGCGGCGTATTACTGGCACCCTAGATTCAGCGGCATCGCCAGCGTCGATCAGGTTTCGCCTCACAATTCCATGTTGCAGTTACTATTCGACGGCGGATGGTTGACTGTGGTCGTTTTCATGGCCGTGTTGATATGCACTGCGGTGGTCCTGGCTCGGTCGGCTTCGACGGTTGGCAGCCTTGCGGCTCTGCTGTCGTTGGTCGTCGGCGGTGTCACCTCAACGGCATTGTCGCCAACCCACGCAGAGCCGACCTGGTGGGTGCTTCTTGCTGTAGTCATGACGGCTTTCGCCCAGGAGCCAGCTGCGAGCACCGGACCAATAAACGCCCGACCCAACTATCTAGGGGGTCTCCAAAGATACGTGGGGCCGGATGACCGGTGGCCACTATTGACCTCCCTAGGGAGTGGCCGAGCGGGTTGTGTCCAGCAGGTCCGCGCAGAATCGGTAGAAGCGCTCCAGTGCGGCGTAGATCGCGGAGTGCAGTCCACCCCGTCAGCGCACGAGAGCAGTTCGCGCAACAGTTCTTCGGCCGGGCGTTACGTCCCTGAGGCAGAAGCAATCTCACCGATCGCCGCATCCAGCACGGCGTCGAATTCCTGCTCACTCTGCCCGACGGTCAACCCCTCGGTGAGCGCCCGGGAGAAGCTGGCGATCAGACCGTGGTTGCGCGACAGCCGCTGGCAGGCCTCGGCGCGGGAGTAGCCGCCGGACAGTGCGAGCACCCGCATCACCCGGGGGTCGCCCACCAGGTCGCTGTAAAGGTCGTTGGTCTCGGGCAGGGTCAGCTTGAGCATCACCTGCTGGCCGTCGCCGAGTGTGCCGAGATGGTCGATGATCGCCGACGTCAACTGCTCCTCGGCCGCGCCCTTGGCGGGGCTGTGGATGTCGACCTCGGGTTCGATGATCGGCACCAGCCCGGCGGCCAGGATCTGTTGTGCCACTTCGAACTGCTGGTCCACCACAGCGTCCAGCCCCGAGCCGGGCAGGGTGATCAGCGAGCGCATCTTGGTGCCGAAGATCCCCTTGGTCAGCGCGCGCTGCAGCAGGTCGTCCAGGCCGGGAATCGGTTTCATCAGCTGGGCGCCGCCCTGCTCTGCACCAAGCCCCTTGTCCACCTTGAGGATCGGCACGATGTTCTTCACGCCCCACAGGTAATCGGCGGTCGGCCGGCCGTCGATGTCGCGGTCCATGGTGTCCTCGAACAGGATCGCCGCCAGGATCCGGCGGCCGTCGAAGCTGGGGCTGGTGATGATGCGGGTCCGCATCTGGTGCACCAGGTCGAACATCTGCGCGTCTCCGGAGTAGGCACCGTCGGCGATGCCGTAGAGCCGCAGCGCTTTGGGGGTGGAGCCCCCGCTCTGGTCCAGGGCGGCGACGAAACCTGATCCGTGGGCGAGTTTGTCGGCCTGCTCGCTGTTCATGGGCCCATGCTGCCAGAACTCTTGACGGTTGTCGGTGGGTCGGTGTTTACTCACGGAATCGAACATATTTTCGAACATAGGTGACGTTGATCGCGGTTGGAGGTGAGCGATGGCGCCGGCGGTAGCCCTCGAAGAACAGCAGCTGGACCGTACTGAACAGCTGGAACAGCTGCGCCGTCAGATGGCGGCGGTGTCCGGCAAGGTGGGCGCCCGGTGGCGCCCGGCGGGCCCATCCGACAACGTGCTGCCGTCCGGTGAATCTTTGCTGCCGGTGCCGGATGCGCTGGCTGAACTGTTCCCGGCCGGGTTGCCCAAAGGCACCGTCGCGGAGTTCTCCGGTGCCCGTTCCCTGCCGGTGGGCATGGCCGCCGCGGTGACGGCCGCCGGCGGTCACGTGGCCGTCGTCGGGCTGCCGGATTTCGGGCTGCTGGCCGCCGCGGAGATGGGTGCGGACCTCAGCCGGCTGGCGGTCATCCCGCAACCGGGTTCTGATCCGGTGGAGGTGGCCGCGGTCCTGATGGACGGGATGGACCTGGTGGTGCTCGGCCTGGCCGGCCGCAGCGTGCCGCCCACCCGGTCGCGGGCGGTGGTGGCCCGCGCCCGGCAGCGGGGGTGCACCCTGCTGGTCACCGGAGGGCAGTGGCAGGGCGCGTCGATGCGGATGGACGCCCGGGTGCGCGGATACGACATCACCGCGACCCGAGACGGCCTGCCGGTGGCCGGCTGCGGCCGGATCGGCCGGGTGCGGGTCTCCATCCGGGCCCGGGGCAGGCCCGGGATGCCATGAGCAGGGTGCTGGCCATCTGGTGCATGGACTGGCCGGCGGTGGCCGCCGCCGCGGCCGCCGGGCTCCCGCCCACCGTCGCGGTCGCGGTCACCTGCGCCAACCGGGTGGTGGCCTGCTCGGCCGCGGCCCGTGAGGCCGGCGTGCGGCGTGGTCTGCGACGCCGCGAAGCCCAGGCCCGCTGCCCGCAGGTGCATGTCGCCACCGCCGATTCCGACCGCGACGCCCGGTTCTTCGAAGGGGTGATCGCCGCCGTCGACGAGGTGGTGCCGCGCGCCGAGGTGCTGCGGCCCGGCCTGCTGGTGCTGCCCGTGCGCGGCGCGGCCCGCTATTTCGGCTCCGAGCAGGCCGCCGCCGAACGACTGGTCGACGCCGTTGCCGCCGCCGGCGCCGAATGTCAGGTCGGTGTCGCCGACCAGCTGCCCACCGCGGTGTTCGCCGCCCGGGCCGGCCGGGTGCTCGAACCCGGCCAGGATGCCGAGTTCCTGTCGGGGTGGTCTGTCCGCCAGTTGGCGGCCGAACCCAGCCTCTCCGGTCCCGGGCGCGCGGAACTGGCCGATCTGTTGTGGCGTATGGGGATTCGCACCGTCGGCCAGTTCGCCACCCTGCCCCGCGGTGATGTGGCCTCCCGATTCGGGGCCGATGGGGTGGCCGCGCATCGCTTCGCCCGCGGCGAGCCGGGCCGCGGCCCGTACGGCCGCGACCTTCCCCCGGATCTGGATGCGGTGCTGCATTGCGATCCGCCGATCGACCGAGTGGACGCCGCCGCCTTCGCCGGGCGGACGCTGGCCGCCGCCCTGCATCGCAGCCTGGAGCGGGCCGGGGTGGGGTGCACCCGGCTGGCCATCCACGCCGGCACCGCCCCCGGCGGGCAGGAGCGCAGCGACCAGGGGATAAGTCCCGGCGGCGAACTCACCCGGGTGTGGCGGTGCGCCGAGCCGCTGACCGAGGATGCCACCGCCGACCGGGTGCGCTGGCAACTGGACGGCTGGCTGACGGCCCGGAAGGTGAATGGGCCAGGCCCCACCGGTCCGGTGATCCTGCTGCGGCTGGAACCGGTGGAAGTCG
>NZ_JBIIOV010000056.1:0-17488 GCF_044342925.1 Mycobacterium sp.
CGCGGCCCGGACGATGGGCACGGATGTACCTCGGCCCCGGTCCGGAAATGGTGAGCGAGGCGTGTACGCGCCTCCATTCGGCCGGACTGTTCGGCGAAGGCGAGCCGATATGACCGGCGCCCAAGTTCCGCTCCCTCGGCATTGCCACCTGCTGGAGATCACCCCAATGCCCGGCGTGCGCTACAGCATCAACCTCGGCTACCTCCACGCGTCCCTGGCCGCCGACGAGACGTGTGCCCGGCACTACGAGGTGACCAAGCACGTCGTGTATCAGGAACCGGGCTTCATGAAAGATCCGACGTCGGTGCTCGATGGGATCAGCGAACTCGATGTGCTCGCGATCTCCGTCTACTTTTGGAACCGGCAGCCCTCGCTCGCTGTCGCCCAGGCAGCCAAGGCGCGGTGGCCCGACGCCACGATCATTGTTGGCGGAAACGAGGTCACCAACCAGGCCGAGCAGGTATTCGCCGAAGCACCTGGTGTCGATGTGATCGTCAACGGCGAAGGCGAGGTCACATTTTGTGAGCTTCTACGCAGCTTGGTAGGCGGTGCGCCGCAGAGTCTCCACGGCATCGCGGGCATCAGTTTCCGCGATGGCAATTCCACGGTGACGACCGAGGCGCGTCCGCGCATCAGCGATCTCGGGACCATACCGTCGCCCCTTCTCAGTGGCGTCTACCAGGACGCAGATATACGAGACTCACGCATCATCATTTTTGAAACCAACCGCGGTTGCCCGTACTCCTGCGCGTTTTGTTACTGGGGCGGCGCGACGAGCACAAAGGTTCGCAGATTTCCCCTAGAGCGCATCAAGGCAGAAATCACCTACATCGCCACCCACGCCGGCCCCGATTCGACCTTGTTCATCGCCGACGCCAACTTCGGGATTTTGCCGCAGGACATGGAGATCGCCGAGTGGCTCGTCGGTGAACTCCGCCGATTGAACAAACGAATGTTCCTATTCACCAATTGGGCGAAGAACACAACCGAACGGGTGCTTAGCGTGGCCGAAATTCTATTCTCGGGCAACCTGATATCAGCGGTCACCCTGTCGGCGCAGTCGTTCACCCCCGATGTTCTCGATATCGCCAGGCGTGCCAATATAAAGCCGACCTACTACCGTGAGCTGCAACGGGCATTCCAGGCGCGCGCGATCCCGACCTACACCGAACTGATTTGGGGCCTGCCCGGCGAGTCGCTCGACACGTACCTGGATGGGATCGAATGTGTCATCGACAGCGGCGGACATCCAGTGGTCTATCCGCTGCTGCTACTGAATAACACCGAATACACGACCGCGACATTCCGCGGAGCTCACTCCATCCGGACTCGACGCCTCCCATACCAGTTCACCAACCCGGAGATGCTCGCCGAAGTTGTGGTCGAGCACGACGTGATGCCCGAGGCCGACTGGCTGCTCGGATTGGAGCTGCGCCTCAGCGTCGCGGTGTTCTACAGCGCCTTGCTGGGTGGTCTGCTCAGGGTCACCAGCAAGCGAACGCAGACGCGGGTAGTCGACCTTTGCATGATGCTGACCGATTACCTGCGCGGCCTGGACCCGAAAACCTCCGTCGGAGCGCTGGCCCAAAACTACCGGGCCACGTGGACCGATCCCGACGCCTACCGCCCGGATCTCGTCCTGCGCTTCGTCGATGCCGCCAGCATCCCCGAGCACATGCACTACCAGGCAATCATCCGCTCGGCGCTGGCCGGCACCGACTATGAGGACCTCGTCCGCGGAGCGGACGCCTACCTGCGCACCCAGCTCGGGCCGTGCGCGCTGCCATCCGCAGACAACGACGAACTAGTCGCCTACCAACTGGCCAGTTGCGCGGCCTTGGCGTTGAACCTGCGCGGCAAAGCGAGTCAAGGCGACGTCACCGTGACGCTTAGTCAGAAGATCCATCAGCAGCTCGTCGATGTCGGACATTTGCTTCCGGCATTGACCTCCGATCAGCACAGGATAGTGACCGGCGAACGGCAAGTAACCTTCAGCGGCACGCGCTACGCGCAGTCACCACCCGACTCGCTCCTGCTGGCGATCTACCACGGAAGCATCCGGATTGGGCGCTCACTGCAACGACTGGAAGATGCACATTGAACGCACAACAACCGCGAGCGGTAGCCCCGGGCTATCACAAGGAGGTCCTGCGCAACCCGTGGTATCGCCTTCTCGGCGAGTTACAAAATTCGTTCAATGAGTTGACCGTCGAATTCTGGCGCGCGCGCGGCGGGCAGACACTGCATCTTCCGATCACGACAGGGGCCGTCTCCAGCCCAATTGGACTGGGTAGCGACTCAGTGCCGGTGGGCGTGGACCTGGGCGGCGCTCCTACCTTTCTCGCCGATTCGATGCAGTTCATGCTCGAAATGGGTTGCCGAATAAGCAGACGCGCCTGCTACTACATCATGCCGTCCTTCCGAGGTGAGCCCTCAGACGAGACCCACCTCAGCCAGTTCTTCCACAGCGAGGCCGAGATCTTCGGCGACCTGGCCCACGTGATGCGCCACGTGGAGGATTACCTCAGCTACTTAGCCGAGCAACTGCTCGCGCGACATCACTCCGCCGTTGTGGATGCTGCAGGCGACATCAGTCACATACTGGCGCTGATCGGCGCGGATTCGTTCCCCTCGATAACGTTCGACGAGGCAACCGAACTGCTGGACGAGGGCGACATCGTCGACCATGGAAGCTGGCGCACCATCACGCGCGCCGGTGAGCAGCGGCTCATGCAGCGCGTCGGCTCGCCACTGTGGCTCACCCACTGGGATCACCTCGCAGTGCCGTTCTACCAGGCTTTTTCACACACCGGTCGCAGCTTGAACGCCGATCTTCTGCTCGGACCCGGCGAGATCGTCGGGTGCGGTGAGCGCCACATCAAGGCACAGGATGTCCGTCGTGCACTAGCCCTCCATAAGGTCGATCCCGTTCCCTATGAATGGTATGTCGATATGCGCGAAGTCGATGAGTTGCAGACGAGCGGATTCGGTCTAGGCGTCGAACGATTCTTCATGTGGATGCTGCGCCACGACGACATCCGCGACATGCAACTGGTGCCGCGCGAAATGGGCAAGCAGATCACGCCGTAGGCCGACGACGATGCCTCCGATTCAGGCGTCGAGCTCCCGGGCGACGGCCCGGACCACCTCCGACACCCGACGGGCGACCTTGCGGTCGGGATAGCGACCACGCCGCAGTTCCGGCTGAACAGCGCCCTCCAGCAGGGTGATCATGTCCTCGACCATGCCGTGCAGTTCATCGGGTGAGTGCTTGTGCTCCACCGCTGGTGCGGCCTCCCGGCGGGTCCGGGCCAAACTCGGCGGCGGGTCGATCAGCTTCAGGCTCAGTGCCTGCGGGCCGCGGCGACCGGTGGCCACACCGAATTCGACACGCTGGCCTGCCTTGAGCTCCTCGACGCCGCTGGGGAGGGCCGAAGAACGCACGTACACGTCCTCCCCGTCCTCCTGCGAGAGGAAGCCGAAACCTTTTTCGGCGTCGTACCACTTCACCTTGCCGGTCGGCACTGGATCTCCCCTGCTTGCTTGACGTGAGGTTATAGGCGCGTGAGCGATCCTACTCAACGCCCCGCCACCGCAGACAGGCACTTTTGGTTCGGTAAGCTGGCCTGACCGCTGGAGGAGAAATGCGCGCCATCCTGAACATCATCTGGTTGCTCTTCGGCGGCCTGTGGCTGGCGATCGGCTACCTCGCGGCGGCGCTGGTCTGCTTTCTGCTCATCGTCACCATTCCCTTCGGTTTCGCCGCCGCGCGTATCGCGCTCTTCGCGCTATGGCCCTTCGGCCGCACCATCGTCGACAAGCCCGGCATCAACACCGGAGCGACGATCGGCAACGTGATCTGGGTGCTGCTGTGCGGCATTTGGCTGGCGATCGGCCACGTGCTGAGCGCGATCGCCATGGCGGTCACGATCATCGGAATTCCCTTGGCACTGGCCAACCTCAAGCTCATCCCGGTCTCGTTGATGCCGCTGGGCAAGGAGATCGTCCCGGTCGACCGTGCCAACGACTGGGCCAGCACCGCCGCACGGGGCCGTGCATGACGGTGACCACGCTGGGACTGCCCGAGGTCCGGCGCGATCAGGCACCCGTCCCCGCGGACATGCCCCGCAGCGGACCGATGCTGGACACCTTCGGGCGGGCGGCCACCGATCTGCGGGTATCGCTGACCGACCGGTGCAACCTGCGCTGCACCTACTGCATGCCGGCGCAGGGCCTGGACTGGCTGCCGGCTGAGGACCTACTGGGCTTCGACGAACTCACCCGGCTCTTGCGGCTGGCCGTCACCCGGCTCGGCATCCGGCGAATCCGGTTCACCGGCGGCGAGCCGCTGCTGTACCGACGGCTCGAGGACGTGATCGCCGAGACCGCCCGGTTCCAGCCGCGTCCGGAGATTGCCCTCACCACCAACGGGGTCGGATTGGCCCAGCGGGCCCGGTCGCTGGCCGCGGCCGGACTGGACCGGGTCAACGTGTCGCTGGACACCGTGAACCCGCAACACTTCGCGGCGATCACCCGCCGTGACCGACTGGGCGCGGTCCTCGACGGGCTGGGCGCCGCAGCCGAGGCAGGCCTCGGTCCGGTCAAGGTCAACGCCGTCCTCGATCCGGAGTCCGGTCCGACCGATGCCGTGGATCTGCTGCGGTTCTGCCTGCGCCACGACTATCAGCTGCGCATCATCGAGCAGATGCCGCTGGATGCCGATCACCAATGGCGCCGGGACTCCGCGCTGCGCGCCGACGCCATCCTGGCCGCCCTGCGGCACGCCTTCGACCTGCGACCGGACCGGGCTCCGCGTGGATCGGCGCCGGCTCGGCTGTGGCTGGTCGACGGCGGCCCCGCCACGGTGGGAGTCATAGCCTCGGTGTCGGATGAGTTCTGCGCGGCCTGCGACCGCACCCGCCTGACCGCCGACGGCCAGGTGCGCAACTGCCTGTTCGCCGCCGAGGAGACCGACCTGCGCGCCGTGCTGCGCGACGGCGGCAGCGACGCCGACATGGAACTCGCCTGGCGCACGGCCATGTGGCGAAAAGCTGCCGGGCACGGCATCAACGAACCCGATTTTGTACAGCCGCGCCGCCCGATGAGCGCCATCGGAGGCTGACTATGACCGACGTCACCACGGGCATTCCGGTGACCGTCCGGTTCTTTGCTGCGGCCCGAGACGCCGCCGGGACCGACAGCGGCCGACTGACGCTTCAACCCGGCGCGACCGTGTCGGATGCCATCCGCGAATTGTGTGGTCAGAGTGACAGAATGGCACTGGTGTTACAGAAGTGTTCATACCTGTGCGACGGAGTTGCAGTTCGCGACCGTGCGACTGTGCTGCGGCCCCATCAGACCTTGGACGTTCTGCCCCCCTTTGCGGGCGGCTAATCGTGATTTAAATCACATTACGGTACGGTCACGGCGTGGCCACGGATAGGTCAACTCGGCATCCGACCTGGGCTGACGCTGGGGATTTAGAGCTCTATTAGAGTTTGCCAGCTGGGGAAACGCACCTCTGCTGAAAAGGTGACTCTTTGCTGGGCAGCCGTTACCGTCGTCTCTGGCCCGCCCTGGTTTGGCAGGTCCTCTCCGCGCCACGCGCCGAACTCCATCCACGGAGCGGAGAGAACGCCGAGCACTTTCGGCCGGGCAACCTCTCCCGCCCGAACCCGACAGCTGAACTCGTAGGCGCGTTCGAGAGAGGACCGACATATGAGCGGACGCCATCGCAAGCCCACCACGTCTTCCGTCGGAGTCGCCAAGCTCGCCGTGACCGGCGCAGTGATCGGCGGCGGCAGCATCGGCCTGGCCGCCCAGGCTCAGGCCGCCAGCGACTCCGAGTGGGAAACCGTCGCCGCGTGCGAGTCCAGCGGCAATTGGGCGATCAACACCGGCAACGGCTACCAGGGTGGCTTGCAGTTCGCACCCAGCACCTGGTTGGGCTTCGGCGGTGGCGAGTTCGCGTCGGCCGCTCATCTGGCTTCCCGGGAAGAGCAGATCGCGATCGCCGAGAAGGTGCTCGCCGGGCAGGGCCGGGGAGCCTGGCCGGTGTGCGGGCGCGGCCTCTCCGGACCGACCCCACGCACCGTGACAGCCACCAAGGAAGACACCGAGACTCCGCACGCCGCTGCCGCCGCAGCGCCCGAGACCACGCCAGCATCTGTCGCCCCGCTGGACAACCCGCTGCCGGTGGTTCCGCCGGTCCCGCAGGACGCTGCGGCTCCGCAGGTCCTGGCCGCGCCCGCACCGGCAGCCCCGCCGGCCATCCCCGCGCCGGCTCCCGAGGCCGCGCCGGCGCCTGCTCCCGCGGCACCGGCTCCGGCTCCGGCTCCGGCTCCGGCTCCGGCTCCGGCTCCCGAGCAGGTTCCGGCCGCGCCGCAGCCCGAGCTCATCACCATCGCCAACACCGGCGCGGCGGACGCCACGGTGATCCAGGCCGGCCTGATGGCCCCAGAGCCGCTGGCCCCGGGCGACCCGGCTATCCCGCCGATCGTGCCGACCCCCCCCGTGCCGGCTCCTCCGGCTCCCCCGGCTCCGGCGGATGCCGCAGCTCCCCCGGCGGTCGCCCCGGCCGCCGCGCAGCTACCCGCACTGGGCGCGGCGGCGCCCGCGATCGTCGCGGCGCGTCAGCCGCAGGACGGTGTTCCGCATCTTCCGAGCCCGACCAGCCCGCCCCCGGGTACCAGCACCGTGCCGGTCGGCACGTCGAACCCGAACGTGTCGTACCTGCGGGAGCTGTGGCAGGCCGTGCAAAATCACGACATCGATAAGAATGACCTGCTGCTGGCGCTGGCCCAGCGCTCGTTCACCGGTCCCATTCCGGTTGACACCGTGCCGGGCGCTCCGGTCCCGGCCCCGCCGCCGGCTCCGGCCCCGGCCCCGGCCGGCTAGCCCGTCGACAACTCAGGCGCAGTTCACCCATTCGTCGGTTCCGTCGGCGAAGAACTGGTGCTTCCACACCGGCAGTCGTTCTTTGACGAGGTCGACCAGCCGGGCGCAGGTGATGAACGCTGCCTCTCGGTGGTCGGCCGCCACGGCCACCACCAAGGCGGCATCACCGATGGCGAGTGAACCGACCCGGTGGCTGGCGGCCAGCGCGCGTACCCCGAACGACTGGGCCGCCACCTCGGCGAGGACCTCGAAGAGGACCTCCCCGGCGTGCGGGTGGGCCTCGTAGTCCAGCCGCAGCACCTCTCGGCCGCCGTCGTGGTTGCGCACCACTCCGGCGAACCCGACCACGGCACCCGCCGCCGCATGGGCCACGAGCTGCTCATGCTCGGAGAGCAGCAGTGGCTCCGCCGTCACCGCCGCCCGCAGAATCCGGCTCATCGGTGGTCACCTCCGCTCAGTTGATCCAGAGCATGGTCGAGCACCTCGCCCAGCACGGACAGCCCGTCGCAAACACCTCCGGTGGAGCCGGGCAGGTTGACCACCAGGGTCCGCCCCGCCACCCCGCACACCCCGCGGGAGAGCACGGCTGTCGGGACCTGCGGCAGCCCGGACCGACGGATGGCGTCGGCCAGACCGGGAATCTGGTAGTCCACCACCGCCGCGGTGGCTTCAGGAGTCGTGTCGGTCGGCGAGATCCCGGTGCCGCCGGAGGTGATGACGACGTCGACACTCGCGTCCACCGCGGCGCGCAGCGCCTGCCCCACCGGGTTGCCGTCGGGGACCACCGCCGGCACCGGGACGTCGAAACCGCGGTCGGCGAGCCAGTCACGGATGAGCGGGCCGCACCGGTCCGAGTAGGTTCCGGCCGCGGCCCGGGTCGAGGCGATCACCACTCGAGCGGTCCGGCTCAACGCTGCACTGTCCAGGTACCGGTCTTGCCGCCCTCTTTGCGCACGACGTGGATATCGTCGATGCGGGCGGCCGGATCAACGGCTTTGATCATGTCGTAGACCGCCAACGCGGCCACAGAGACGGCGGTCAGCGCCTCCATTTCGACTCCGGTGCGGCCGGTGGTCCGTACCGACGCGGTGACGTCGATGGCCTCGGCGCGGATGTCGAAGTCGACGTCGACAGCGCTGAGCGCCAACTGATGACACAGCGGGATGAGGTCGCTGGTTCGCTTTGCGGCGAGAATGCCGGCCACCCGGGCCGTCGCGAGCGCGTCGCCCTTCGGTAATCCGCCGGACGTGATCAGACCCACCACCTCGGCGGTGGTGTGAACGGTGCCCGCTGCCACGGCCCGGCGTGCGGCCGCCGCCTTGTCACCGACGTCGACCATCCGGGCCGCGCCCTGCTCGTCGACGTGCGACAGCCGGTGCGGGCCGCTGCTCACCGCTACCGGTTGACGTTGGTAACCGGGTGCAGGTAAGGCAGAGTCGACGCAGGCAGCGGGAACGTGAGGTCACCGAACGGTGACAGCGCGCCCACCATAGGGGAGGCCAACTCGCTCACCGGATGGTCCTGGGGATCCCGGGTGGGCCAGCCGTTGTCGACATACCTGTGTTTCTGGGAGTTCTGTGCCACGGGATCATTGTGACATCTGACGCGCGAACTCGCGCCTATGCGGGCTGTTTTACCCTGGTCAGCAATGACCGAGCCGCGAGCCACCCGAGGCGTGCCGCTGGGCTCCTGGCTGTCCGAACTGCCCGACGAGCAGTTGATCCGCCTCCTGGAATTGCGCCCCGACCTGGCCCAACCCGCACCCGGAAGTGTCGCGGCGCTGGCGGCGCGGGCCGGCTCCCGGCAGTCGGTCAAGGCCGCCGCCGACGAGCTGGCCTATCTGCAGTTGGCGGTGCTGGACGCGCTGTTGGTGCTGCGCGCCGATCAGGAGTCGGTGCCGATCGGCGAGCTGGTCGCACTGATCGGCAGCCGCGCGCCCCAGGCAGACGTCCTGACCGCTCTCGACGCGCTCCGCGACCGGGCCCTGGTGTGGGGCGACGCCGCACTGCGGGTGTCCGCGGAGGTCTCGGCCGCCCTGCCCTGGTACCCGGGCCAGGCGATGGCCGAAGACGAACGCCGGTCGGGTGCCGAACTGGCCGAGGCGCTCGACGCGCTGGACGACCCGGCGCGCGACGTCCTCGATCGCCTGGTGGGCGGCTCGCCGATCGGCCGCACCCGCGACGCCGCACCGGACGCCCCGCCCGACCGGCCAGTGCAGCGACTCCTGACCGCTGGACTGCTCCGGCAGGTCGACTCCGACACCGTCGTGCTGCCGCGGGCCATCGGGCAGGTGCTGCGCGGGCAGGAGCCCGGCCCGGTCGACCTCACGCCACCCGATCCCGTGGTGCGCATGGCCACCGTCGAGGACGTCGACGCGTCGGCGGCCGGCGGGGCGATGGAATTGATGCGCCAGGTCGAGGTGGTGCTTGAAGCCCTCTCTGCCGCACCGGTTCCGGAGTTGCGCAGCGGCGGCCTCGGTGTACGCGAGGCTAAGCGGCTGAGTAAGACCACCGGGATCGACGAGCGGCGGCTCGGCCTGATCCTGGAGTTGGCCGCCGCCGCCGGCCTGATCGCCAGCGGGATCCCCGACCCGGCACCGGGGACAGACGGCACCACCTACTGGGCACCCACCGTCGGCACCGACCGGTTCCTGGAGTCGGCGGCGGCCTCGCGCTGGCTTCAGTTGGCCACTACCTGGCTGGACCTGCCGTCACGTCCGGGCCTGATCGGCGATCGCGGCCCCGACGGTAAACCCTATGCCGCGCTGTCGGATTCGCTGTACTCCACCGCCGCCCCCCTGGATCGGCGGCTACTGCTGGGCATGCTGGCCGAATTGCCCGCCGGCGCCGGTGTCGACGCGTTCAGCGCCTCACGAGCCCTCGTCTGGCGCCGGCCGCGGTGGGCGGCCCGGTTGCAGCCCGCCCCCGTCGGCCATCTGCTCGACGAGGCCCACGCCGTGGGGCTCACCGGCCGCAATGCCTTGAGCACACCGGCGCAGACGTTGCTGCAGGACTCCGACCCGCTGGCCGCGATGGCCAAGGCGCTGCCCGCGCCGATCGACTACTTCATGGTCCAGGCCGACCTGACCGTGGTGGTGCCAGGCCCTTTGCATCGCGACCTGGCCGACGAACTGGCGGCCGTGGCCACCGTCGAGTCGGCGGGCGCGGCCATGGTGTACCGGATCAGCGAACAGTCCGTGCGCCACGCCCTTGACACCGGACACACCGCCGAAGGCTTGCAGCGATTCTTCGAGCGTTATTCGAAAACCCGGGTGCCCCAGGGCTTGAGCTACCTCATCAACGACGTGTCCCGCCGGCACGGCCAACTGCGGGTCGGCATGGCCAGCTCGTTCGTCCGCTGCGACGACCCGGCGCTGCTGTCGCACGCCGTCAGCGCCCCGGCGGTCACCAAGTGCGAGGTGCGACTGCTGGCGCCCACGGTGGCGGTGTCCCCGGCACCCATCGCCGACCTGCTGGCCGCGCTGCGCCAGGACGGTTTCGCACCGGCGGCCGAGGACTCCTCGGGGGCGATCGTGGACCTGCGCCGCCGCGGAGCCCGGGTGCCGGTGAACCCGGTCCGGCGGACGCTGCGGCCGGTGTCGCGACCCAGCCCGGACACCTTGGCCGCCGTGGTCTCGGTGCTGCGCCGGGTCGACTCCTCCCCGCTGGGCGGGATGCGGGTAGACCCGGCGGTCGCGATGGCACTGCTGCAGCAGGCCGCCGTGCACGGCAAGGATGTGCTGATCGGCTACGTCGACGCCGCGGGCGTGGCCACCCAGCGGGTGGTACGGCCGCTGGCCGTGCACGGCGGGCAACTGGTGGCGTGGGATTCCGCGCAGGGCCGGCCGCGGGAGTTCGCGGTGCACAGGGTGACTTCGGTGATGTCGGCGGAGTCCGGATAATAGGGCCCATGACCTTTCCGGCGGGATGCGGCGCTAATGAGTGACGGTCCGCTGATCGTGCAGTCCGACAAGACCGTGCTGCTGGAGGTCGACCACGAACAGGCGCAAGCCGCCCGGGCCGCCATCGCGCCGTTCGCCGAACTCGAACGGGCACCCGAGCACGTCCACACCTACCGGATCACTCCGCTGGCACTGTGGAACGCCCGCGCCGCCGGGCACGACGCCGAGCAGGTGGTCGACGCTCTGGTGACGTTCTCCCGCTATGCCGTTCCCCAGCCGCTGCTGGTCGACATCGTCGACACCATGGCCCGGTACGGCCGCCTGCAGCTGGTCAAGCACCCCGCCCACGGGCTGTGCCTGGTCAGCCTGGACCGGGCGGTGCTCGCCGAGGTGCTGCGCAACAAGAAGATCACCCCGATGCTCGGTGCCCAGGTGGACGTCGACACCGTGATCGTGCATCCCAGCGAACGCGGCCGGGTCAAGCAGATGCTGCTCAAAATCGGCTGGCCCGCCGAGGATCTCGCCGGCTACGTCGACGGTGAAGCCCACCCGATCAGCCTGGCTCAGGACGGCTGGGAGTTACGCGACTACCAGCAGATGGCGGCCGAGTCGTTCTGGGCCGGCGGTTCGGGGGTGGTGGTGCTGCCCTGCGGCGCCGGCAAGACCATCGTCGGCGCGGCCGCGATGGCCAGGGCCGGCGCCACCACGCTGATCCTGGTCACCAACACCGTGGCAGGCCGGCAGTGGAAACGGGAACTGATCGCGCGGACGTCGCTCACCGAGGAGGAGATCGGCGAGTACTCCGGGGAACGCAAGGAGATCCGGCCGGTCACCATCGCTACCTACCAGGTGATCACCCGCCGCACCAAGGGCGAGTACCGGCATCTGGAGTTGTTCGACAGCCGCGACTGGGGGCTGATCATCTATGACGAGGTGCATCTGCTGCCCGCCCCGGTGTTCCGGATGACCGCCGATCTGCAGTCCCGCCGCCGGCTGGGCCTGACCGCCACTCTGATCCGCGAGGACGGCCGCGAGGGTGACGTATTCAGCCTGATCGGCCCCAAGCGCTACGACGCGCCGTGGAAGGACATCGAGGCCCAGGGCTGGATCGCCCCGGCCGAGTGCGTCGAGGTCCGGGTGACCATGACCGACAACGAGCGGATGCAGTACGCCGTCGCCGAACCCGAGGAACGCTACAAGCTGTGCTCGACGGCCCACACCAAGGTCGCGGTGGTGAAGTCGATCCTCGCCAAGCACCCCGGCGAGCCGACCCTGGTGATCGGGGCCTACCTCGACCAACTCGACGAACTCGGCAAAGAACTGGATGCGCCGGTGATCCAGGGGTCAACCAAGAACGCCGAACGCGAGGCTCTGTTCGACGCCTTCCGCCGCGGTGAGATCAAGACGCTGGTGGTCTCCAAGGTGGCCAACTTCTCCATCGACCTGCCGGAAGCGTCGGTGGCGGTGCAGGTTTCGGGCACCTTCGGCTCACGCCAGGAAGAGGCCCAGCGGCTGGGCCGGTTATTGCGGCCCAAGCACGACGGCGGTGGCGCAATCTTCTACTCGGTGGTCTCCCGGGACAGTCTCGACACCGACTATGCCGCGCACCGGCAGCGGTTCCTCGCCGAGCAGGGCTACGGCTACATCATCACCGACGCCGACGACCTGCTGGGCCCGGCGATCTGACGTCAGCGGTTCACCCTCGGTGTGCGCCCGGCGTGCATCGGTGAGCGGGTTATGCCGCCGCGGTGGCAACAGGCAGGGTGGCTGGTCCGGTGACGCCGGTGAGCATCTTCCAGGGCGCCGGCCCGGTGCGATGCAGTCCGGGGCAGCGGGCGGCGAAGGCGCGCAGGCCTTCGCTGAGTTCAAGTCGGGCCAGGTGAGCTCCCAGGCAGTAGTGAACGCCGCCGCCGAACGTGAGTATGGGTGCGGGGTGTTCCCGGGTGATGTCGAGGCGGTCGGGGTCGGCGAAGACGGCGGGGTCACGGTTGGCAGCCGCGGTGTTGGCCAACACCAGGGTTCCCGCTGGGATGGTCACACCGGCCATCTCCACGTCCTCGGTCGCGCACCGCATCGCGCCGAACACAACAGGGTAGAAGCGCACCAATTCCCCGACTGCCTGCGCGGTGAGCTCGGGTTGTGCCGCCAGCGTGGCCCATTGGTCGGGGTGGTCGACGAGGCATTCGATGGCCGCCGACAGCTGATTTCGAGTGGTATCGGTGCCGGCGATCAACAGGGCTCCAGCAAGCATCAGCAATTCCGAATGGCTCAGCCGATCACCGTCATCCTCGGCGCGAATGAGTTCGGAGACCAGGTCGTCGGTGAGAGCGCATCGACGTTGAGCCACAATGCCTTCCAGATAACGGTCGAGATCGTCCCACGCCTGTTCGATTTCAGGCCCGTCGTTGACGACGTTCCAGTTGAAAATCTTCATGATCGAGTCAGCCCATCCGGAGAACAGGTGCCAGTCCTGTGGGGGCACGCCCAGCAGCGTGCAGATGACCGGTGTGGGGTAGCGGCGCGAGACATCGGTCACCACGTCGCCGGACCCTGCGGCCGCCAGCGCCTCGACCAGGTCGGTCACCGTCTGGTGCACCACCGTCTGCAGCCGGGCGACCGCCCGCGGCGAGAACGCCTTGCTGACCAGACGACGCAGACGGCTGTGCGCATCGCCGTCGATGCTGAGGATGTTGGTGGCGGCCCGGTTCCACAGTAGCCCGGAGGTAATGCCCTGCGAGTCCAGCCCGCTCGGGAACCCTTTTCAACAATCGAGACATTTTCTTCCCAGAGGGCCTGCGCCGATGGCGGTCCGGCACGATGGTCAGCGATCTTACGGATGAAATGGCGGGTCGCTTCGACGGTACCAACGAGGACGCCGTCTGGGACCTGTACCGGACCAAGTACGGACTCGCCTGTACACCCGAGACCGGGAACTTCCTCATGGGAATGCTCTCCGTCGCCGAGCGCGACACCATCTCCGCCGGTCTGTCACAGGTCACACACGACCATCTCCTCGACGTCGTCCAGACCAGCGCTGGACCGGAGATGATCGTGCGCGGCGGGACCCCGATCCCGGTCGAAGCCGGCAGCTGGATCGTCAACTGCACCGGATACGTCACGGGGCGTATGCATCCGTACGAACCGTACCGTTCCCCTGGCGGACGCATTCTATCTCTTCAGATGCGTTCAGCCACAATGCATCTCCCATCATTCATGGCATATTTCTCCACACATCTGTTGTTCAGCGGAAAGCTCTGCGACGTCCCGCTCTACGAAGTCGATTGGATGGAGCTGTACCAGAAGGCGCGGCGGGCCTTCCCCTTCACCCTATTGACGCTGGCACAGTTCAATCTCGGCCTCTACGCCGACAACCTTCCGATGACGGCGTTCCGCGAATTCGGTCTGGACTTCGACCGCTGGTATCCGCTGCCACGGCGCCTGGTCGCGACGGCGAAATTCGTTGCGGGACATCGTCGGGAGCGCGATCGGCTTCGCCACGTCCTCGACACCGTCCACAACCGGTTCGACGTGCGCTGCGGACCCTTGGAATCGCCGCAGCGGTCGGCGCGCTGAGATGGAACAGTATCGACGCTCCGCGGGGTCTCAGCCCAGCGCGGGAATGACCTGCTTTTCGAACATCTCGATGCCCGAACGGTCGTAAGCTGCCTCAGGGAAGTAGCAGATCACGTACTCGCAACCGAGATCACGCAACCGGCTGAGCCGTTCGATCACCCGGTCGGGGGTTCCGGTGGCCGATCCGGGGTTGTCGTTCATCGCCATCATCGCGTCGGCGGCGGCGTCGCCACAGATGTCGGCGAGCCGGTCCCGCACCCGCTGCGCCCGCTGGTCGAAGTCGGCGTCGGATTCCCCCAGGATTGCGTTGACGTTGGCCGACCGGACGATCGCGTCGTAGTCGGTGCCGACCTCGCGGCAGTGCCCGGCGAGGATCTCCGACTTGTGCGCGAACTCGTCGGGATCGGCGCTGTAGTTGGTGTACTGCCCGTATTCAGCGGCGATCTTCAACGTCACCTTCTCACCGCCGCCGGCGATCCACAGCGGGATGCCCTCGGGCTGAAGCGGTGTGGGCGCCACGATCGCGCCGTCGACCTGGTAGTGCTTGCCGGCGAAAGTCACCTGCCCATCGCGCCAGGCGTCCCGCATGATCTGCACACCCTCGTCCAGGCGCGCCAGCCGCACCCCCGCCGACGGGAAGCCGTATCCATATGCGCGCCATTCGTGTTCGTACCAGCCGCCGCCGATACCCATCTGCACGCGGCCACCGGAGATGACGTCGGTGGTGGCCGCCACCTTGGCCAGATACACGGGGTTTCGATAGCTCATGGCGGTGCACATCTGGCCGAGCTTGATCCGCGTCGTGCTGGCGGCGAGGGCGGCCATCAGGGTCCACGCCTCGTGGGTGGCTTCGTTGGTGGGCATCGGCACGGTGTGGAAGTGGTCGTAGACCCAGAGCGAATCCCACGGTCCGGCGTCGGCGTGCTGGGCGAGGTCGCGCATCGTCTCCCAGTGCTTCTCCACCGGTATCCCCACCAGGTCGAGTCGCCAGCCCTGGGGAATGAAGAGTCCGAATCGCATCTTTCGACCTTACGACTACGACTGACGCCTGGCAGCCCCCGCGGATGCGGGGGCTGCCAAGGGAAACCGCCGAGAACATTGGTCAGCTGGGCGGCAACTCTGCGCAGATGTCGGTCACCTTCCCCTTCTCACTGACCGTCGTCCAGTTGCCGGAGGCGTCGATGTTGACCACCGCGCGGCCGGTGACGAGTTTCGTCGCAGGCCCGGGCTCACCGCCGGCCTGCGTATGGTCGGGAAGTAGAACAGGACGTTGTGCCCGGTCACCGTGAGCGTCGAGGTTCCATCGGAGCGGGTCACCGTCTTCGAGGTTGCGCCGTTGCCCTTCAACGAGTACGTGGAGGAAGGGTCGTCGGGGTTGAAGAAGGCGAGATCGGGCCCCTTGCCGGTGACCTTGGTGGTGACGGTTCCGTCCTTGCTGGTGGAGGTCTTCGTCACCTGGCGTGCGTTGTCACCGACCGTGACGCTCACCGCGCTGTTCTTGCAGACTTGTCCACACGGGAACGAGTTGGTCGAGTCCGCGTGCGCAGATGCGGTTCCGAGCACAGCGCCGACCCCGAGCCCCAACACTGGGACGCCCAACCCGATCAGCCGTCGATACATCTTCATGTGAAGTCGAACCGAATAGGGGGTTCTCACACACCGTTGCCCGAGAACCTCTGAAGCGTCTGACAGTGTGACCGCCAGTAAATAGGTCAAAGGTCCCTTTTTGCATTCCACCTGCCCCTAGTCCTCACGGTGTCCACCCCAGCGAAGATCGCTGTACGCCGATCGGATTAATTCCGACACAGGCCATGCGAAAGGGCCCCCGAAACACGTGGTTTCGAGGGCCCCTTCGGCTCAGCCGGCTGCTAGCTCAGCAGCGACGCCGGCGGGTTGAAGCGGTTGCCGTAGCGCTCCGCCAGGTCCTTGGCGCGGGCCACGAAGGCGGCCTTACCACCCGGATAACCGGTGATGAACTGCGCGGCACCACCGGTCCACGGCGGGAAGCCGATGCCCATGATCGAGCCGATGTTGGCGTCCGCGGTGGTGGTGATGACCCCTTCATCGAAGCACTTCTGGGTCTCCAGCGCCTCGGCGAACAGCATCCGGTCGATCATGTCCTGCAGCGGAATCTTGGAGCTGCCGGACTTGAACGTCTCCCGCAGACCCGGCCAGAGCTGGGTGCGGTTGCCGTCGACGTACTCGTAGAAGCCGGCACCGGACAGCCGCGACGGCCGGCCGAGCTCGATCATCTTGTCCACGACGGCCTCGGCCGGGTGCGGCACATGGGTTCCGCCGGCGTCCTCGATGCCCTTGCGGGTGGCCGCCGCGATCTTGTGCATCAGCTCCAGGTTGAGCTCGTCGGAGAGTTGCAGCGGCGGCGCCGGATAGCCGGCCTGCGACCCGGCGTGCTCGATCGACGCCGGCTCCACACCCTCGCCCAGCATGGCCAGCGCCTCGTTGAGGAAGGTGCCGATCACGCGGCTGGTGTAAAAACCGCGGCTGTCGTTGACCACGATCGGGGTCTTGCCGATCGCCAGGGTGTAGTCGAACACCCGGGCCAGCGCCTCGTCAGAGGTCTTCTCGCCCTTGATGATCTCGACCAGCGGCATCTTGTCGACCGGAGAAAAGAAGTGGATGCCGATGAAGTCCTCCTGGCGCTTGACCCCGGTGGCCAGCCCGGTGATGGGCATGGTGGAGGTGTTAGAGCCCAGGATGGCGTTGGGCTCGACGATGTCCTCGATCTCACCGAACACCTTGTGCTTGAGTTCCTGGCTTTCAAAGACGGCCTCGATGACGAAGTCGACACCCTTGAAGTCGGCTGCGTCGGCGGTCGGATGAATCCTGTTGAGGACTTCGCTTGACTTTTCTGGGGTGGTGCGGCCCCGCTCGAGCGCCTTGGCTTCGATCTTCTCCGAGTAGTTCTTGCCCTTATTCGCCGCCTCGATGGTGACGTCCTTGAGCACCACGTCGAAACCGGCCTTGGCCGACACGTAGGCGATACCGGCGCCCATCATGCCCGCGCCCAGCACGCCGATCTTGGTGATCGGGGTCTTGCCGATGCCTTCGGGGCGTGAGCCGCCGGCGTTGATCGCCTGCATGTCGAAGAAGAACGCC
>NZ_JBIIOV010000218.1:0-4437 GCF_044342925.1 Mycobacterium sp.
AAGCGGGGTGGGTGAAGCTCTCCACACTGAGCGAATCGAACACCGGCCCGGCCAAGGCGGGATACTGCAACGCCGCCTTCAGCGCCTCGCGCTGCGGCCACAGCGTCGGGTCGCGCGGATCCGGCCGGTGGGCGCCGGCGTCCCGGCGCGGCTCGACGGACGTCCGCTCGGCACCGCGGCCGCCGCCGGAAGGCGCCGGTTTGCGCCCGGCCTCCGCCCGCACCCGTCCGACGACTTGGGCGACGTCGTCCCATCCCACCCAGCCGGCGATCTGGCGGGCGTATTCGTCACGCAGGGTGGGGTCTTTGATCTTGGCAACCATCGGCACGCACTGCCGCAGCGCGCTGACGCGCCCCTCGGCGCTGTCGAGGTTGTGCTCGGCCAGGGCGCTGCGGATGGCGAACTCGAACAGCGGGGTGCGGCGGGCCACTAGATCGCGCAGCGCGGCGTCCCCGAAATGAAGTCTGACGTCGCAGGGGTCCATGCCGGCCAATTTCTCGTCCGAGGCCACCGCCACGAAGCTTTGACCAGCCAGGTTCTGCTCGCCGGCGAACGCTTTGAGCGCCGCCGCCTGTCCGGCGGCGTCACCGTCGAAGACGTAGATCAGTTCGCCGCGGAAGAACTTGTCGTCCATCATCAGCCGGCGCAGCATGCTGAGGTGCTCGTCACCGAACGCGGTGCCGCAGGACGCCACCGCAGTGGTCACCCCGGCCAGGTGCATGGCCATCACGTCGGTGTAGCCCTCGACCACCACGGCCTGATGGCCGCGGGCGATGTCGCGCTTGGCCAGGTCGATGCCGAACAGCACCGCCGATTTCTTGTAGAGCACGGTCTCGGGGGTGTTGACGTACTTCGCCTCGATGGGGTCGTCGTCGAAGATGCGCCGGGCGCCGAAACCCATGGTCTCGCCACTGGCGCTGCGGATGGGCCACAGCAGCCGCCGGTGGAAGCGGTCCATCGGCCCGCGCTTGCCCTGCCGCGACAGGCCCGCGGCTTCGAGTTCCTTGAGCTCGAAGCCTTTGCGGATCAGGTGCTTGGTCAGCGAGTCCCAGCCCGACGGGGCGTAGCCGCAGCCGAACTTAGCCGCCGCGGCGGCGTCGAAATTCCGCTCGGTGAGGTACCGGCGTGCCGGCCCGGCCTCCTCGGATTCCAAAGCTGCGCAATAGAATTCCTGCGCCGCGGCGGTTGCGGCGGTCAGCCGGCTGCGGCTGCCCCGGTCGCGCTGGACGGTGTTGCCGCCGCCGGTGTAAGTGACCGCGTAGCCGATCCGGTCGGCCAGCAGCTCGACGGCTTCGACGAAGCTGACGTGCTCCATCTTCTGGATGAAGGCGTAGACATCGCCGCCCTCGCCGCAGCCGAAGCAGTGAAAGTGGCCGTGGTTGGGCCGGACGTGGAAGGACGGCGACTTCTCGTCGTGGAAGGGGCACAGGCCCTTGAGTGAGTCCGCGCCCGCCCGGCGCAGCTGGACGTAGTCGCCCACCACGTCCTCGATGCGGATGCGGTCCCGGATGGCGGCGATGTCGCGGTCGGGGATGCGGCCCTTGCGGGATCCCCCGCCTCCCACCGCCGTTGTCACGGGATCGAGTCTAGAGCTGAGGGCTGGATCTGGGCGTCGGCGTCGATGCGCTCCAGCCGGCCCTCGGTGTAGGAGGCGATCTGGTCGACGATGACGCGCATCCGCGCGTCGTCGTCGGCGGCGGCGGTGAACGCCGGCGCGAACATCGGGTCCAGGGCTGCGGGCGCACCGGCCAGCAGCCAGTGCGCCACCCGGTGCACCCGCTCACGCTGACGGGCCTGCATCGTCAGGTGCCGGGGGTCGGACATGATGAACTGCAGCGCCAGCGTCTTGAGCACGGCGACCTCGGCCCGCACCGCCGGCGGCACCTGCAGATCAGCTTGATAGCGGACCAGCGGCCCGGGCCCGTAGTGCCGGTGGGTCTCGGCGATGGCGGCCGAGGCGAACCGCCCGACCAATTCGCTGGTCAGGCGTTTGAGGGCCACCGACGCGGCCAGAGTGGCGTCGTACTTGCCGACGGCAGCCACCACCGGCAGTTCGGAGAGCCGCCGGGCGGCGTCTTCCAGATCGCCCGCGTCGGCGCCGGAGCCGTACACCGAGGTGCCCAGTTCAGCCAGGGCGGCAGCGGCGTCATCGTCGGCCAGCACCCGCAGGTCGATGCGTCCGGACACCACGCCGTCCTCGACATCGTGCACCGAGTAGGCCACGTCGTCGGCCCAGTCCATGACGTGGGACTCCAGACACGGACGACCCGGCGGGGCGCCGGCGCGCATCCAGTCGGCGATCGGTGCGTCGTCGGCGTAGAAACCGAACTTGCCGCCCACCGCGGCCCGCTGCCACGGATATTTCGTGACGGAATCCAAGGCGGCCCGGGTCAGATTGAGCCCCACGCTGCGCCCGTGGACGTCGAGCACCTTCGGTTCCAGTCGGGTCAGGATCCGGAAGTTCTGGGCATTGCCCTCGAATCCGCCCCAATCCGAGGCGAATTCGTCCAGCGCGCGTTCGCCGTTGTGCCCGTACGGCGGATGGCCGATGTCGTGGGCCAGACCTGCCAGGTCCACCAGGTCGGCGTCACAACCCAGGGCGACGGCCATCCCCCGGCCGATCTGGGCGACCTCCAGCGAGTGGGTGAGCCGGGTGCGCGGGGTGTCGCTCTCACGCGGGCCGACCACCTGGGTCTTGTCGGCGAGCCGGCGCAACGCGGCGCTATGCAGCACCCGGGCGCGGTCCCGGGCGAAATCGGTGCGGTGCTCGGCGTTGGTTCCGGGCAGGGTGGCCGACTTCACCGGGTCGCCCACCACCCGCTCGCGGTCCGCCTCGTCGTAGCCACCGGTCGTCACAGGGGCACAGTCTGCCAGTACGCCCACGGCTGATCGGACCCAAGTTTTGCTGGCAAGACGCTCTTGAGCCATGAGGGCCTACTACATTGGCCCACATGCGTCTTGCCCGTCTGCTCAGTCTGCTCGCCGCCATCTTTGCGGCCGCCACCCTGATGGCGCCGTCGGCGTTCGCCGAGCCACCGTTCCGGTTGCCGGACTACGTCACCGACAACGCCGGGGTGCTCGACGACCGCCAGGCGGCTGACGTGCAGAAAGCCGTCGACCAGTTGTACAGCGACCGCCGGGTCCGGCTGTGGGTGGTCTACGTCGACTCGTTCGCCCCGAAGGGCGCGTTCGACTGGACCCAGCAGACCCAGAAGATCAGCGACCTGGGCACCGAGGACGCCATCCTGGCGGTGGCCACCAAGGATCGTTCGTATGCGTTCCTGGTTTCGCCGGCCACCGCCGGCGGCAGTTCCACCAAGGTCGACAACATCCGGCGCGACCGCATCGAGCCGGCGCTGCGCAACGGAGACTGGAGCGGTGCGGCGGTGGCGGCCGCGGGCGGGCTGACCAATCTCAAGGGCGCCGGTGCCTCGTCGGGCAATGGCGCCGGCTCCTCGCTGATGCCGGTGGCGCTGATCGGCGGCCTCGGTGTAGCCGGCGCCGGCGGCCTGATGGTGATGAACCGCCGTCGACGCCGCAAGCAGCACGACGCCGCGGTGAGCGCCGCCAAGAACATCGACCCCACCGACCCGGCCGCACTGGCCGACGTGCAGATCGACGCCCTCGACGACCTGTCCAAGCAGATGGTGGTGCAGGTGGACAATGCCGTGCGCACCAGCGCCAACGAGCTGGTGCTGGCGTCCGAGGAGTTCGGCGAGGCCCAGACCGCACCGTTCGCCGCCGCGGTCGACAATGCCCGCGAGACGCTCAAGCAGGCGTTCGCCGTGCGGCAGAAGCTGGACGACGGCATCCCGGATCCGCTGCCTGAGCGGCGCGAGATGCTGACCCGGGTAGTGGTGTCGGCGGCGCGGGCCAACAAGGAACTCGATGCCCAGACAGCCTCCTTCCACCAGATGCGCGACCTGGTGTTCAACGCGCCCGAGCGGCTGGACGCGCTCACCCAGCAGCTGGTCACGGTGACGGCGCGGCTGGAACCCTCCGATCAGAAGCTGGCGCAGCTGCGCACCGAGTTCGACGAGACCGCCCTGTCCTCGGTGGCCCGCAACGTCAACGCGGCCCGCGAGCGGGTGGAATTCGCCGACAAGGCGATCACCCGCGGCCGGGAGTTGTCGGCCAAGCTCGTCGGCGGCGAGGTCGGCGATCTGGTGGAGTGCGTGCGCGGCGGTGAGTCGGCGCTGCAGCAGGCCAACAAGATGCTCGACGCGGTCGACAGTGCGGCCAGCGACATCCGACGGGCGGTGTCGACGCTGCCCTCGGCGATCGAGGACATTCAGCGCGGCATCACTCAAGCCGGCGAGCAACTCGACAACGGCGGCCTGGCCAAAGCCGCCGAACTGTCCGCCGCACGCGACACCGCGGTCAAGGCGGTCGCCACCGCCCAGTCCAGCGGCGCAGCCGACCCGCTGGGCGCCTTCA
>NZ_JBIIOV010000057.1:0-17259 GCF_044342925.1 Mycobacterium sp.
CACCGGCGGATTGAGGCACTCCTCGATGGTGGTCCAGATCGAGAACGACGGCGCGAAGTCGTAGCCCTCGACGGTGAGGTTGGCGCCGTCGCGGGTGCCGAGTTCGTCGATCTCGCTGAACAGGTGATCGGCGGCGTAGCGGGCGAAGACGTCGGACAGCCCCGGTTCGACGCCGATCCCCACCAGCGCCAGCCGGCCCGCGGCCATCCACTGCGACTCGGCGGCGAACTGCTCGTCGCCGAGTTTGACCCCGGTGAGTTCGTAGGGCTTCTCGGGGTGGCGCCGCGACAGGCTCATCGCCATGTCCAGGTAGTCGGCCCCGCCGGCCAGGGCGCCGTCGAAGATCGGCATGGTGAAGCGCGGGTCGACGGCGTTCATGACATGGGTAATGCGTTGCTCACGAACCAGATTCGCGACGGCATCGGCCGACGATGCGTCGATGCGGGTGGCGCTGAACCGCGGATCGTTGACGGCGGTGACGGCGGCCGCGGCCCGCGCCTCGTCATAGTCGGCGACGATGACGTGGTCGAAGAAGTCACGGCGGGCTGCGATCGAGCAGAACGCCGAGCCGACGCCGCCGGCGCCGACGAGAAGAATTCTCATGCGCAAAAACTACAGCGGGTGCGCCGCACACACCGGAAAGGTGCGCCCGAAGGGATTCGAACCCCTAACCTTCTGACCTAAACGACCGTATCCCAGCGTCTATCTGAGTCCGAGGGAATACGGCTCTACCACGCCATTCGGCCGTGTCGTGCGTTCTCGATATGAGTCAGTCTTGGCGAATCCACGGCCGTTTGTATCGGGAAAGTAGCTGATCCAAGTACCCGATCGGGCGCGGGCCGTGCGCCGGAGGCAGACCCCCACGCGATCAGGCGATGCGTTCAATCGTGCCGAGTTCAACCGCCAGCTTGTCCCGGGCGATTTCGGCGTCATACCGGGCCTGCATATTGATGAAGAACATGTCGCTGAGCCCCAGCGCACGCGACAATCGCAGCGCAGTGTCAGCCGTGATCGCCCGTTTCCCGTGCACGATTTCGTTGATACGGCGGGGTGGCACGTCGATAACCTTGGCGATCCGGTACTGGGTGATGCCCATCGGCTCGAGAAACTCCGTCATCAAAATCTCCCCGGGATGGGTGGGTGCGAAGTCAGCCATGTGCCTGCCCTTTCTAGTGGTAGTCGACGAAATCGACGTTCGACGCACCGCCGGCGCTCCAGGTGAAATAGATTCGCCATTGGTCGTTCACCCGCACGCTGTACTGACCGGCGCGGTCCCCGCTCAGCTTCTCCAGCCGATTGCCGGGTGGCACACGCAGATCGTTGATAGTTCCAGCGGCATCGATCAGGATCAGCTTGTTGTACGCGAGTCTGCTTAGTTCCGGACTGATCCTCTTAACGTGGCGGCGCTGCCAGATCGCTTCCGCGTCTTTACCCCGGAACGAGCGGATCACCTGATAACAATAACGTCAGACGTTAGTAACGTCAACCGTTACTAATTCACACCCTGCGCTCCATCTCGATCCTGACGATCGAGCCGACAGCTTCATCGGGACCCAGCGCTACGTGCAGGCTCGCCATCCCGCGCAGAGTCACGTGCGGCTTGTACGCCGGTTCGCCGTCCAGCCGAGCGCCGGGGAACCGCCGAGTCACCGCCGAGAGAGCCACGGCGGCTTCCAGACGCGCCAGCGGCGCCCCCAGGCAGAAGTGCGGTCCGAGACCGAAAGCCAGGTGGCGCAACGTCGTTCGGTCCGGATCGAATTCGTCGGGACGCTCGTTGACAGCCGGGTCGCGGTTGGCCGCCGCCAGGAGCAGCATCAGGGTGTCGCCCTTCGGCACCGTGACGTCTCCGATGGTCATCTCCTCTCCCGCGACGCGGCCGACGAGTTGCACCGGCGGGTCGTAGCGCAGGGTCTCCTCGACGATGGCCGGCGCCCGACCCGGGTCGGCGGCCAGTTCGGCCCAGTGGGCGGGGCGGCACAGCATCGCCAGCATCGCGTTGGCGATCAGGTTGACCGTGGTTTCGTGGCCGGCGATGAGCAGCAGGTTGCAGGTGGCCACGATCTCGTCCTCGGTCAACTGGTCGCCGGTCTCCTCGACCGCGATCAAGCCGGACATCAGGTCGTCGCCGGGATGGCTACGCCGCTGGTTCAGCAGACCGCGCAGGTACTGCCGCAGCCACAGCCCCGCCGCAAGGCGCTCCTCAAGGCCATGCGGTGTGCCGGTGAAGGCGACGAACGGATCGAGACCCTGGGCCAGCAGGCCCGAAGCCCAGCTGAACTGCGGCTCGTCTTCGATCGGCACCCCCAGGAGCCGGCAGATCACCGCGACCGGCAAGGGATGCGCCAGGTCCCTGACCGCGTCGAACTCGCCCCGCTCAGCGACACCGTCGAGCAGGCCGTCCACCAATTCGACGATGCCGGCTTCGAGGGACTTGACGACCTTGGGCGAGAAGGCCTTACTCACCAGCCGCCGCAGCCGGGTGTGGTCGGGCGGGTCGAGGAATAGGAAGCTGGGCGTGCCGAACGGCCGAAGATCCTCACCGCAGGCCATCGCCCGTTGCGCGGCGGTGGACTTCAGCCGGTCGCTGCAGGACGACGGATGGCGCAGCACCTCGTCGCACTGCGCGAAGGAGCCGAAGATCGCGAGGTTGGACTCCGGCAGCGCCACTGGCCCGTTCTCCCGCAGCCGGCGGTAGATCGGGTAGGGGTCGGCACGATGTGCGGGGTCGAGCAGTTCCAGCAGCAGCTGCTGGGGTCCGGCGGTCATCTGTTCAGTGTGCCTGTTCGCTTAACGAACGACACCCTGCCCGCACCCCGGCGACACGGTGGGCGCGGCGGCCAGCGTGTCGGCCAGCGACGGGGTCTCCGGCCGCAGCTGCGCGACGGGCGGCAGCGAGAGGCGCACCTCGAACACCACGCCGCCCTTGCCCTGGGCGTCCCGGCAGCTGAGGCTGACCCGCGCTCCCGAGCCCTTGCCGAGCCGGGCGTCGACGGCCTCACGCACCGTCCGCGACGACAGTGTCCGGCCGACCGCGCCGTCGAACACCGGGTCCAGCACCTCGATCGCCTGGTCGGCCAATGTGGTTGCGATGCTGAAGTATTCGGTGGGTGTGACGCCGGAGCAGGTGCCGTGGGCATACCACTCGTGGGGCGCGAGTACCTTCGGGTCCGACATCATCGCCTGCAACCGCGCCTGCAGGTCGGGCGGCAGGTCCACCGGGCGGCGATCCTTGGAGTGTTTGGGCACACCGCAGTACTGCTGCTCCCGCGGCTGCGGCCACAGGCCGTGCAGCAGGAAGTTCTGGCCGTGTTTGCCGACCCGCCCGGAGCGGCACCCGCTGGCCGACGTCTCGACCGTGCACAGCGCCGGCGCCCAGGTGATCACCAGCAGGCTCGACGGCGAATCGGACGCCGGCCTGGCGGTCGACGCGGGGGGCGTTTCGGCCGGCCGCCGCTGCGCCATCAGCGCGGCCACAGCGACGACGACGACTGCCACCGCGGCCAGAATCATCACCGTGCGGCGGCGAATCATGAAGCGGCCGAACCGTAGTAGCGGCCCAGGAAGTCGTCGCGCAGCGCCGCGAAATCGCCGGCTGAAATGGCGTCGCGGATGCGGTCGACGAGCCGGATGATGAACCGCTCGTTGTGGATGGTGCACAGCGTCGAAGCCAGCATCTCCTTGGCCTTGAACAGGTGGTGCACATAGGCGCGGGTGTAGTTCGCGCAGGTGTAGCAGTCGCAGTCCGGGTCGATCGGGGCGAAGTCGCGCCGGTAGCGGGCGCCGGTGATGTTATACCGGCCGGCTGGGGCGTACACCGCGGCGTTGCGCGCCACCCGGGACGGTGAGACGCAGTCGAAGGTGTCAGCGCCCGCGGCGATCGCGGCGAACAGATCGTCGGGCTCGCTGATGCCGAGCAGGTGGCGCGGCTTGGCGTCGGGCAACTCCTCGGTGCACCAGCCGATGATGGTGGCCAGGTTCTGCTTCTCCAGCGCACCGCCGATGCCGTAACCGTCGAACCCGACGCCGTCGGCATCGACGATGCTCTCCAGCCCGCGGCAGGCCTGCCGGCGCAGGTCCTCGTAGTTGGCGCCCTGCACCACACCGAACAATGCCTGCGCAGGCTTGGAACTGGCTTCGGCGGTGGCCAGCCGACGATGCTCGGCCAGGCAACGCTGGGCCCACTCCTGCGTGCGCGCCAGCGACTCCTCCTGGTAGGCGCGGGTGTTGACCAGAGTGGTCAGTTCGTCGAAGGCGAAGATGATGTCGGCCCCGAGTTGGTGCTGGATGCCGATGGAGACCTCGGGGGTGAACCGGTGCGCCGACCCGTCGAGGTGCGAGGTGAAGGTGACACCGTCGTCGTCCACTTTGGCCAGCCGCTGCTTGCCCGCGGCGATCAGGTTGTCGGCCTGCACGCGGTCCGGGTCCTCCATCAGCACCTTGCGGAAGCCCGCCCCCAGCGACATGATCTGGAACCCGCCGCTGTCGGTGAAGGTGGGTCCCGGCCAGTTCATGAACGCCCCCAGCCCGCCGGCCTCGGCCACGATGTCGGGCCCGGGTTGCAGGTAGAGGTGGTAGGCGTTGGCCAGGACGGCCTGCGCGCCGAGGTCTCGCATGGTCTCGGGCAGGACCGCTTTCACCGTGGCTTTGGTGCCGACCGCAATGAACGCCGGGGTGCGGATGTCACCGTGCGGGGTGTGGATCACCCCGCAGCGCCCCCGGTCGGCCGGCAGCTCGGCCTCGACAGTGAAGTACGACACCGCGTCATCTAACCAACAAATGGGGATTAGACCCCGCGTCGAATGGGCATGACCCGTACGTCAATTGTCAGCGGAGGGCCCCTCGTGGGTTCACCAGACGAAGGGAACACCCGTGGTACGAGGTTTTGTCGTCGGTTTCGGATGCGCCGCGATCATGGCGGCCGGCTTGACCGGCTGCTCCAGCGACAAGACGTCGCAGGACAACGCCTACAAGAGCACGACCAGTGAGAACAATTCGTCGTCGTCCGCGGTCACCGCGACGTCGGGGTCAGCCACCGCGGCGGCCGGCGCCGGCACGGCCACGGTCAGCATCGATGGCCAGCCGAAGGACATTCAGGGCCAGATCGCCTACACGACGGTCGGAGACAAGGTCAACATCGCCATCGGCCAGCAGACCACCGGTATCGGCGTGATGCTGTCGGCGGACGCCTCCAGGGTGACCTCGGTGGGCCTGGGCAACGTCGACGGCGTGACACTCGGCTACCAGGACGGTGCACCGGGTGGTAGTGCCACCGCCACCAAGGACGGCCAGACCTACACGATCACCGGCACCGCAACCGGCGTCGATATGGCCAATCCGACCCAGCCGATGACCAAGCCGTTCGAGATCAAGGTCACTTGCCCGTAGTGCTTTTGGCCGCAGTTCCTTTCGCCGGTCCGGCGGTGCGCTTACTCCCGCGCGCCGCCGGTTTGGCCGACGGGGTCCCCACCGCACGCTCCAGGTCGGTGAGTGAGTCCTCCAGGTGCCCGAGCATCCGTTGCAGACTGGGCACGCTGCGCCGGCAGCCGACCAACCCGAAGTCGAGATTGTCGGCGTTGTTCGCCAGCGTGATGTTCAGCGCCTGGCCGTCCAGGGCGATTGACAGCGGATAGATGCCGTCGAGGCGGGCGCCGTTCCAGTACAACGGTTCCCGCGATCCGGGCACGTTGGAGATCACCAGGTTGAACGGCGGGGCTGCCGAACCGAGTGCCGGGGAGACCGCCGACAGCAGCAGCGGGGACACGTTGAACGCCGACAGCGCCATCTGCTGAACCTTGGGTAGTTCTTTGAACACCGCCTTGTTACGGCGCATCGACTCGCTGACCTCTCTCAGCCGTTCCGCCGGGTCCTCCTGGTCGGTGGCCAGGCTGGCCAGCAGTGCACCTACCTGGTTGCCGCCGCCGGAGGCGGCCTCGGCACGCAAGCTGACCGGCACCATCGCGATCAGCGGCCGGTCCGGCAGCGCATGCCGTTCAAGCAGATACGCCCGCAGCGCGCCGCCGCACACCGCGAGCACGACGTCGTTGAGCGTCACCCCGGCGGCCTTCTTGATTGCTATGAACCGTTCGATGGGCCACGACTGCGCGGCCACCCGCCGCGCGCCGCCGATAGGAACGTTGAAGATCGTCTTGGGCGCGCCGACCGGAAGGGTCAGCTGCTGTTGGAGCAGCGCTTTGTTAGCCAGATGCAGGGCTGAAGGCGCCAGTCCTGCAACGGATTCCGCCATGCCGATCAAGCTCCGCAGCGGGGAGGAGCCCTTGCCCTTGCTGGTGCTCTTGCTCTTGGGGGCCGCTCGCCCGTTCAGCGCCCACAGCACCCGGGCCTCGTGGTCATCGGGGTCGTCGGACAGCGCGTCGCGTATCATCCGCATCGCGCTGACCCCGTCGACCAGGGAATGGTGAATCTTGGTGTACACGGCGAACCGGCCGTCGTTGAGACCTTCGACGAGATGGCTCTCCCACAGCGGGCGGTGACGGTCGAGCAACGAGCCGTGCAGCCGCGAGGTCAGTTCCAGCAGCTCGCGCACCCGACCGGGGGACGGCAGCGCGGAACGGCGCAGGTGGTATTCCAGGTCCAGGTCCTTGTCGAATGCCCAGGTGAGGTTCGCGATGCCACCGAGCAACTCGGCCGGATGCTTGCGGAACGTCGGCGCTACGTCCTCGCGGGTGACGAGATCCTGGTAGATCTCCTGCAGGAACCCCGGACCGGCGCCTTTCGGCGGCTCGAAGAGTTGCAGCCCCGCCACATGCATGGGGTGCTCGCGGGACTCCGCGAGCAAGAACATCGAGTCCACCGGCGAGATGAGTTCCATTCGAATACCGCCTCCGCTGCTCCCCTGACGGGTTCCCCCGCCTTGATTTCCCAACACTAGTCAACACCCCCGTCAAAGGGCCCGAGGTCGAAAGTCTCTGTCCGCAGACGGCCGGATCACGGCACTGTGGATACATGCCGACCCGTCGCTGGTTGACCCTCGTGCTCACTGCGGCGGCGTGCGCGGCGTGCGCGGCCGGTCCCAGAGCGGGTGTGCCGCAGGCCGGCCCGGAATCGGACGCCGCAGCGACCACGTCGACGATGGCTGCGTCGACCGCGCCCAACGGCCCCGCCCTCGCCGCCCAGATCCGCGATTGGAAACTGCGGGCCGGCGACCATTTCAGCGCCTCCGCCGACGCCTTAGAACAGGTGTCGCAGGCCTCAGCCGCCGAGGACGAGGCCGGCTTGTGGTCGGGATGTCAGCGCCTGCATGACGCCAACTCCATCGGCCTGCAGGACGACCTGCCGACGCCCGACCCGAGACTCACCGCCGAACTGCAGAAGATGATCGACGACATGAACACCGCGACCCACGCTTGTCTGCGGTTCGTCCTGGGCCGCAAGCCAGTCGAAGCCGACACCTATCAGGACTATCTGGCCCGCGCGATCGAACACCTGCAACGCGCCAAGGAGATCCTCCGCGCCCTGGAAAGCTGACTAACCGGAAAAGCTAGCGGCGGCCGCCGCCACCTCCGGCGTTCCAGCCCGGCTCGGCCACCTCGGCCTCGGTGAGCTGATCACTGGTGTCCGGAATGACGGTGGGCACGCAGTTCATCGAGAAGCTGTCGGTGGTGTCGACGATGTTGTTGCAGTCGGCCAGAACACGGGGGGCCGGCTGGTGGGAGGCGGCCAGCACGGCGGCCGGTGTCACGGCAAGGGCGGTGCCCACGGCGAAGAACAGCAGCTGCCGGCCGCGAGCGGAAACGGTCACACCCATGAGAGAACTCCAGACAGATCCAGACGGTTAAAACCTAGTTCTTCTAGGTTAGACCACCGAGGGAGCCGGCGTGCTGTGCCCGATCTCGCTGAGGTCGCTGATCCGGTAAGCGGTGACCGAGGTGTCGCCGACCGCGTAGAGCACGTCGCCGATCCGCACGGTGCGCACCGTGGGCTCGTCGGGATGAATCTCGCCGACCACGTCGATGCCGTCCGGGCCGACCCGCAGCACCGTGAGGTACTGGCCGTACCGGTAGCCGGTCTGCGGGTCGTATCCGCTGCCGGTGACCGGGACCACCAGCAGGCCGTCCTGCTCGGAGTACAGCAGCGCGTGGTGGTCGAACTGGGCGTCCGACCACGACCACTGGTAACCCGGGTCGAGGTATTCGCGGTCGATCTGTGTCAGGTTGGCCCCGTCCCGGACGTCGAACAGGCTGGCGTGCACGTGGGTGTTCCAGCTGCTGTCCTCGCGTTCCTGCCCGATGCCCAGCAGCAGACCGTCGCCGACAGACTGCAGGTAGTTGGAGAAGCCGGGCACCACCAGTTCGCCCTTCAGCGCCGGCGCGGCCGGGTCGCTGAGGTCGATGGCGAACAGCGGGTCGGTGCGGACGAACGTCACCAAGTACGCGGTGTCGCCGACGTAGCGAACGGCGTAGAGCTGCTCGCCGGGCGCCAGGCCGGTCAGTTGTCCGACTTCGTCGAGCGTGGTGCCGACGGTGTCCAGGACGGTGATCCCGTTGTCGTCCCGGGTGGTCGAGGTGCCCTCGCCCCACTGCCCGCTGGTGGTGTGGGTGGCCACCCGCAGGTAGCCGTTGCGCTCGTCCATCGCGAACTGGTTGACCAGCGTTCCCGTTACCAGGCCGGTGGCTTGGTAGGACACCGTCGGCCCGGCGACGACGAACCGGTCGATCCGGGTATCCGACGAGTAGCTGGAGTCGGTGTAGTGGTCTTCGGAGGTGGCCACGTACAGCGTGCTCGGCGTCATGTAGACGGTGCCGCCGTTGGCCGAAACCATGGTTGCGACGCTGTCGCTGAACGCCGGGCCGAACGGGCCGCGCCGGGAGTCCACCGAGGCCACCGTCAGCACGGTCTGCTGGTTGTCGGCGTGCGGCCGCACGATGTCCTTCGGCGCCGCCAGCAGCCCGAGGTCGACGGTGTTGCCGTCGGCGTCGACGCGGTAGGCGTGCGGCAGGGACAGATCCACGATCTGGTCGCCCACCCGGGCCACGTACTCGTCCCACGTCTCGTAGGTGCGATTGGCGATCGGCGCGCTCGGGTCGAAGCGGATCCTGGCTTCGTCGGACAGCTCGGGGGGCGCGGCGCCGTCATCGATGTAGGTGATCGGGACGTCGGTGTACTGCGGGGCGGGCAGGTTCACCGACCGCTGCGTGACGACGTAGACGACCCCGTCGACCGCCCGGGAGTCCTGGTAGGCGCCGTCGAGGACGGTCTGCTTCACCACCGTCGGAGCGGTGCGGTCGGTGACGTCGTAGACGGTGAGCGTGGTTTGCGGCTTCCACGGACCCCAATAGCCGGGGTAGGCCATCTTGACGTACGGGCCGTACCAGCCGTTGCCGGACTGGGTGAGCACTGTCAGCCTGTCACCGGCAAGGAACTGGCCGGCGACGTCGCCGGACAGCGCCGACTGCGACGCCACCGACAGGTCGGTGCGCGTGATCGTCAGCGTGCCGTTATGCGCGGTGTAGATGTAGTTGCCGTCGTTCTCGACGAAGTCGGCCTCGTCGACCCCGTTCACCTGGGTGTTGGTGTCGGAGTTGGCGCCGGTCCCCGCGCCGTCCGCCTGGGTCTTGAGGTACTCCGGGTACGGGCCGTAGCCGTAGCCGTAGCCGTAGCCGTAGACCGGCACGGTGGTGCCGAGCAGGTCGCCGTACTGCGCCTTGGCAAGCCCGAGCAGGTATTCCCGCATCTGGGCGTCGGTGAAGTACGCATCGGCGGCCGGGTCGGTCTGGCCGGTGGTCAGGGTCAGCCCGGGGAAGAGGGCCGGGAGCATGCTGGAGAAGGTGCGGCGCACGAGCAGCAGCGCGCCTTCGATGAGGTCGGCCATCGGACCGCCCGGCAGACCGGCGACCCACTTGGCGGTGGAATCGAAGAAGGCCGAGATCGCCCCGCTGATCTGCGCGACCGGCTGGGCCAGCGCCGGCGGCGGGCTGCTGAGGAATTCGTTGATCGCCGGCAGCCCGGCGATGCTTGCCGCTGGGCGCGGCGCGACGGTGGTCACCGTGACGCCGGGAGCAGCGGACGCCGCCGGCGCGACGGCCTGGGCCGGCGCCGCCACGACGGGCCGGGAGGCGTTGCTGTCGGACTCCACAGGCGTTGCTGGAGCGGGTGCGTCATCAGCCCGCGGCGCGGCGACAACCGGCGCGGAATCGTCGGGGCGGACGTCGCGCTCCTGCCGACCGGCTGCCCGGCGGCCGGGACGCGCCTCGACGATCTCCGGCAACACCGGTTCGTCGGCGCCGGTGCTTGCGGCCGGCTCGGGGACGACTCCGCCGCCGCCGCGATTGACGCTGCCCGAATCATCGTCCTGCGCTGGGCGGGAAGGCCGGACCCGAGTCCGGGTGTCATTAGCTGAGGATGCCTGTTCGGTAGGGGCTGACGAAGCGTCGGAGTCGCCGGAATCGGCGGCGGCGGTACCGGCCGCCTGCGGCCCGGCCAGCGACAGTCCCAGAGCGAACGCCGCAAGTCCCGCCCGTGCTCCACGCTTGACTGCCGACACCGCGACCCCTGTCACCGTTTGCTGCTGAGTTTTTGTTGGAAACTGTGCCGAACAATAGCTGCGAATCAGGACACCGGTCAAACCCCTGAACTGGGCGAAAGCGGCGACCACTGCCGGAAGCGCTGTCGGTGCATCGTCGTGGCGGCAAGCACCCCCGGCGCACGAGCCACCGGCATTGTTCCCACGCCGGGGCGGAATCAGATCCCGGTTAGTTCCTTCGGTCCATTGTGCTTGGACACCGGACACGACCATCATCGTTGTCCGCGGGAAGCTGACCCAATTCCGCGTCGATTCACGGGCGGTTGATTTGTGACATGGTGGAAGTTCGCATGCGAACCGTTTGTGCTCCGATGACTCAGCCGACTGCGTGGATCATCGATGACTTTCGTAGTGACGGCATGGAGGCGCCCCAGTCGAGGAGTGGGAGCGCACGTTGTTAGAGGAGCTGCCGTGATCAGCAAGGACGACGGTGACAGCGAGCGGATAATCCTCGCCGCGACCGACAGCATGCTGGACCCGGAGGCGTTGATCCAGGCACTGCCAGATCACCGGGGCAAGATCGTCGACTTCATCTACCGCGAAGTGAACCCAGCGGCGTGCGACTATCTCGGTAAGTCCAGCGACGAGCTCGTCGGGGCGAAGCTCACAGCGACGCTGCCGGGCCTGGCGGACTCACACTTGCTGGCCCGGTATGCGCAGTGCGTGGAGACCGGCGAGCCTCTGACGCTGAAGGACTTTCCGTATTTCAGCCGGCGGTACCAAGAAGTCCGTCGCTATGACCTGCGGTGTGCGAGCGCCGATAGCGATCACCTAAGACTGGTATGGCGTGATGTCACCGAACGCTATGAGCGCAAGCAGCGGATCATCGCCTCGGCAGAGAAGTTCCGTCTCGTCGCCGAGAACTCCAGCGACGTGGTGGTCCTGTTGCGCGACCTCGACATTACGTGGGTGTCCCCCTCGGTGGAGGCTGCCCTGGGCGCGCCGCCGGAACATTGGATCGGGCTACCAGCGCTGAGTTTCGTCGTCGACGAGGACGTGGCTGTCTTCGCTGAGATGGTGGCCGAAACCGCGACAGGCGCCCCGTCGTTGCGCCGCCTGCGTGTTAAGGATTCGGCCGGTGCCCCGCACTGGGCTCAGGTTCACGCCAAGGCGTTCTACGACGCAAACGGCGAACCCGACGGCCGGACGGCGTCGGTGCGGATCATCGACGCCGAGGTGGCAGCGCAGGAAGAGCTGGAGACAATCCGCCAGCGTCAGGCTCATGCCGATGCCCGTTACCGGGATCTGCTCACCCACTCCGCTGTCCCGGCAGCACTGATCGGGCTGGACGGTCGCTTCGAGCTGGTGAACCGCGCCATGTGTGACTTCCTCGGCTATGACGAAGCCGCGCTGCTGCGCATGATGCCGGCTGACGTCACTGCGCCGGAAGATCTCGAACCGGGCGCCCGTGGAATCCAGGATCTGTTCGAGGGCCGCACCGAGTCGTATCGCGCTGTCACGCAGTACATCCACGCCGACGGACATCGACTCTGGGGAGACCTGTCGCTCAGTTGCCTGCGCGATGAGCATGGCCAGGTGAAGAACACCGTCTGTCAGGTCTCCGACATCACCGAGTACGTGCACCTGCAGGCCAGCCAATTTCAGGCCGAGGCTCGGTTCCGCCGCATGATGGAGACCTCCGCGGTCGGCACCTGCCTGACCAACCCGGACGGAAAGTTCGAGGTGGTCAACAGCGCGTTATGCGACTTCCTCGGCTACGACGCCGAAGCGCTGTGCACCAAGACGTGGCAGGAATTGACCGCCCCGGCCAACCTGGAGGCGGATCTGCGCAACACCGCGGATCTCGCCGCGGGACGCATCGACTCCTACCGGACCACAAAGCAATTCATCCGTTCCGACGGCCAACTGGTCTGGGGTGATCTGTCGATCGGATGCCTGCGGGATGCGGGCGGCGCACTGGAGATGTTCGTCGCCCAGATCGTCGACATCGACCAGGACATGAGACTGCGCCTTGAGCGCGAAGAAGCCGACGCGCGTTACCGCGACCTGATCGAGAACTCGCCGGTGGCCACCGCCACCACCCATCCCGCTGGCGGGATTTCGCTGGCGAATAAGGCATTCTGCGCATTTCTCGGTTATCAGGCCGACGAACTCATCGGCATGCCGTGGGAGAACGTCGTCCCCGCCGAGGATTTGGGCGAAGCCCACCAGGTGATATCCGAGATGGCCGCCGGTGCGCGGACCATCTACACGGGGATCAAGTCCTACATCCACGCTGACGGCCATCGGGTGTGGGGCGACGTCACCCTCAGTTGCACCCGTGAACGGGACGGCAGTATCGACAGCATCGTCGCCCAGATCATCGATGTGAGCGCGGAGATCGACCTGCGGCGCAAACAGGCCGAGGCCGACGAACAACTGCGGCTGTTAATGGAGAACTCCCTCGTCGGTAGCGCCATGGCTGCGCTGGACGGGCAATTTCTTCTCGTCAACGACGCGATGTGCGAGTTCCTTCGCTGTGACCGCGAGACACTGCTGACCAAGAACTGTAGGGACTTCACCCAGCCCGGTGACGTCGCCGAGCAGTCGCAGGGCATCACCGATCTGCTGGCAGGCCACTCCGACTCGTGGCGGATGACCAAGCAATACGTGTGCGCCGACGGCAGCACGGCCTGGGGCGAGTTGCTGGTGACCTGTGTGCGGAACGACGACGGCTCGGCCAAGCAGATCATCAGCCAGGTCGTCGACGTGACCGAACAGGTGCTTGCCCACGAGGCAGCCGAGGAGGCCCGACGCGAGCAGGAGCGCAGTGACGCTCTCTACCGGCAGTGCCTGGAATGCGCGACCGTGGGAATGGCGCTGGCATTGCCCAACGGCGGATTCACCGAAGTCAACGAGGCCATGTGCGGGTTCCTCGGCTACGACGCCGACACCTTGAAGACCAAGAATTGGGTAGAGCTGACCGCGCCCGCGGACCGTGATGCGACCGAGACCCATCTCGATGATCTGATCGCCGGCCGGATCCAGTCCTACCGCACGCGCAAGCGGTACATCCACGCCGACGGCCGCATCATCTGGGGTGACCTGTCGGTCGGCTGCCTGCGCAACCCGGACGGCAGCGTAGAGACCCTCATCGCTCAAATCACCGACGTCACCGATGAAGTGCGCACGCAAGAGGAACTGGAGAAGTCGCGTCGACAGGAGATTCTCGCCTCTGAGCGATACCGCCAGCTCACCGACAACTCCATCGTCCCGGCAAGCCTCTCCCGTCCAGATGGCAGCCTGGCGATGGCCAATCAGGCGATGTGCGACTTCCTGGGCTACGACACCGAAACCCTATTGACCCTGACCTGGATGGATCTGGTTGCACCGGAGGATTTCCAGGAGGCGTTCCGCAACACCCAGAGCGTGATCTCCGGAGACAGCCCGTCCTACCGCGGCCGGCAGCAACTGATCCACGCCGACGGTCACCGACTCACCGTTGACCTGTCAATGGCGGCTAACCGCAATGACGAGGGCGCTGTTGAAACCATCATCGCCCAGATCGTCGACATCACCGGGCAAGTGGAGGCTCAGGCGAAAGCCGAAGAAGCGCAACGCATTAAGGTCGCCACCGAAGCTCTCTACCGCCGCTCCGTCGACGGTGCAGCAGTGGGAATGTGCCTGGTGGCTAGCGATGGCTCCCTGTCCCAGGCCAATAGGGCAATCTGCGAGTTCTTCGGATACGACGAACAGACGCTGACAACCAAGACCTGGATGGACCTAACGGCGCCGGAATACCTGGATGCCGACCTGGAGAACATGGAGGCACTTGTCGCGGGCCGGATCGACTCCTACGAGATGAACAAGCAGTACATCAAAAGCACAGGTGAACGCATCTGGGGCCATCTGAATGTCTCCTGCGTACGCCGAACAGACGGCAGTGTGGAAACCATCATCGGCCAGATCATCGACATCACCGACGCCGTGCGAAGCCGCGTACAACTCAAGCAGCGTGAGCGACAGCTCTCATCCGAAATAGCAAGCGCCGCCGAGTATGTGGCCTCGTTACTACCCGAGGACCTTCACGGCAAGGTTGAGGTCTCGTCGAAATACCTGCCCTCGGGAGAACTCGGCGGAGACTGCTTCCACTACCGATGGCTTGACGATCGCATGCTCAAGATCTACATGATCGACGTCTCGGGGCATGGAATCCGGCCGGCGCTGCTGTCGATGTCGGTGCACAACATCCTCCGGTCGAGCTCACTACCCGAATCAACCCTGATGATTCCGCACCGCGTGCTGTCTAAACTCAACAGCCTGTTCCAGATGGAAGACCAGGACGACATCTACTTCACCATGTGGTACGGAATCTACGATTCGTTCACCCGCACACTGCATTACGCGAGCGGCGGACATCCCCCCGCGATGGCCTTCACTACCACCGCCGATGGCGGCTGGGACTGCAACGTATTGGCCGACAGCTCAGCAACGCCGGTCGGGATATTCCCGGACACGAAGTTCGAGACCGCCACCTACACGGTCCCCGCCGGATGCCGGCTCATGGTCTTCAGCGACGGCGTGTTCGAGATTCCGCTGGCTGGTGGGGGGAACTCCACTATCGAGGATCTCGCCGAGACAGCCCTGCAACTGCTGAATGCCGACGAGTTTTCCGCCGACGCGGTTGTTGAACGCATGAGGAGCAATAGCGTCGACGGGCAGTTCGACGACGACTGCTCGCTGATCACCGTCAATTTCGGCTAGACCGGATCCAGCCGGCATTTCGGCCGGTACTGATGGCGGTGGCGGAGGGATTTGAACCCTCGGACGGGGGTTACCCGTCACACGCTTTCGAGGCGTGCTCCTTAGGCCGCTCGGACACGCCACCGCCGAGAAGCTTACGGTCCCCGCGCGACTAGCCCAAATCGCGGTGGTGGGCGAAAAAGTCCTCCAACAGCCTGCCGCATTCCACGGCCAGCACACCGCCGCGGACCTCGGGGCGGTGCGTGAGCCGCCGGTCGCGCACCACGTCCCACAGCGAGCCGACGGCGCCGGTCTTGGGCTCCCACGCGCCGAACACCACGCGCCCCACCCGGGCCATCACCAGCGCGCCGGCACACATGGTGCACGGCTCCACCGTCGCCGCCAGGGTGGTTCGCTCCAACCGCCAGCCGTCCCCGACCACGCGGGCTGCGGCACGAAGGGCCAGGATCTCGGCGTGCGCGGTCGGGTCGCCGAGTCGCTCGCGGGCGTTGGCCGCGCGGGCCAGTTCCACCCCGTCGGCGTCGACCACCACAGCACCGATCGGCACGTCGTCCGGGCCGGCGTCGCGGGCCGCGGCGATGGCGGCACGGATCAGAGCCTCGTCCGTGACGTCGGGGAGGTAACTCACCTGTCCAGGCGGTCGAGCACCGCGGACAGTTCGTCGGCGAACCCCATCTCCCGGGCGATCCGGCCGATCTGCTCGTCGGCGTACAGATCGGTCTCCGAGAGGATCACGCCGAGCACCGCGTCGGGCAGGCCGACGTCGGCCAGAACACCGAGGTCACCTTCCTCGAACGGATCGCTGTCCTCCAGATCCTCCGTGGCGATGTCAGCGTCGAGCTTCTCCAGCGCCTCGGCGGCGATATCGTAGTCCAGGGCCGCGGTGGCGTCCGAGAGCAGCAGCCGGGTTCCCGACGGCGCCGGGCGCACGATCAGGAAGAACTCGTCGTCGATGTCGAGCAGGCCGAACACCGCACCGGCACTGCGCAGTTCGCGCAGCTCGGTCTCGGCCGTCGCCAAACTGGTCAGCGCTTTGGCGCTCAGGGGAGCGCATTTCCAGGTCGCGCCCTCCCGGACCACCGACACCGCAAACCCGTACGGGGTGTCGGCAGCGCCCGAATCAGGGCCTGCCCCTCCTTGCCCCCGGTCCGCTCGCTGTGCCGCCATGGCCGCATACGCTAGTCGCACACCGGGCGGCTTGACCAGCGCACGGCCGCGCCCCGGCGTCTCCGTGGCCCTTGATGTGCCAACCTTGAAGACGTGGCGAAGACACCGGTGTGCGTGCTGGGGCTCGGGCTGATCGGCGGATCGGTGTTACGCGCCGCGGCGGCCGCCGGCCGGCCGGCGTTCGGGTACAACCGCTCCTACGAGGGGGCGAACGCGGCGCGCGCCGGCGGTTTCGAGGCGACCACCGAGCTCGGCGCCGCACTGACCTGGGCGGCTGACCACCAGGCCTTGATCGTGCTGGCCGTTCCCATGCCGGCCGTCGGGCAACTGTTGGGCCACGTCAAGCAGCAGGCCGCGGACTGCGCTCTCACCGACGTCATCAGCGTCAAGCAGGCCGTGCTGGAGGAGGTTCGCGCGGCCGGGCTGCTGGACCGTTACGTGGGGGGTCACCCGATGGCCGGCACCGCCTACTCCGGTTGGGTGGCCGGCGACGCCGCGTTGTTCCGGGGCGCACCCTGGGTGATCAGCGTCGACGAGCACGTCGATGCAACCATCTGGACGCAGGTGATGCACCTGGCGCTGGATTGCGGCTCGGTGGTGGTGCCGGCGAAGTCCGTCGAACACGACGCCGCCGCGGCCGCCATCTCGCATCTGCCGCACCTGCTGGCCGAGGCGCTGGCCGCCACCGCCGGCGAGGTGCCACTGGCGTTCGCGCTGGCCGCCGGATCGTTCCGGGACGGCTCCCGGGTCGCCGCGACGGCGCCGGACCTCGTCCGGGCGATGTGCGAGGCCAACGCAGAGCAACTGCTGCCGACGCTGGACCATGCGCTGGACCTCCTGCACCGGGC
>NZ_JBIIOV010000063.1:0-16258 GCF_044342925.1 Mycobacterium sp.
GAAGCGGCGCAGCAGGCCCCGTCGGTCCAGTTCGGCGGCGACGGTGACCGCGTCTGCCGGCTCGCCGCGACCGTAGAGGTCCAGGATCGCGTCGTAGACGTTCTGGTGCGCGGGCCGGTAGAAATCGCCGGGCCGCAGCCGCTCCAGCACGTCGGCGATAGCGTCCTTGCTCAGCAGCATGCCGCCCAGCACCGACTGCTCGGCGGCGAGATCCTGCGGTGGCTGACGGCCGAAGTCCTCGGCGGGCGGCGGGGACCCGGCTCCCTGCTGCCCCAGGTCGTCGACGACTGCCATCGGCGCTGCCGACCTCCTTCACACCACCACACCGACGGTCGAAACGACGGGTCGGCCAAACGCTGTCACGATAGGTCCGGGCACTGACAACTCGCTGGTTCGAAGCCACCGGGCCCGGGTGCCGAGAGGAACGCTAGGCGTTGCTGCGGCCGACACAAACCGGACCTGTTCACCAACCTGTTAGCCGCTTGTGCATATCTGGGCACAACGGTGTTGGCGGGTTGTGGACAACCTGTGGATCAACGGCTCAATATGTTGCATCTGTCCATGTAAAGCCCTGATTGGGGCTCTGCATGGTTGTGGATGACAAGTACTCCGGCGTGTCGGGAATCCATGCCCGCGCGGGCGTGTTGCATGCCTGTTGCGGATGCAAAAGGTTAACGGTCAGTAACATTTGCTGTGCTCAGTGGCGTGGGCGAGGTTCGCCGGAAAGCAGAATCCCCGGTGCGGCCGCGTGGCCGACACCGGGGATTCCGTAAAGCTGGCGGGTGCTTAGCGCTGCCCGGCGATCTCCACAGTGACGTCGACGTCGACCTGCGGGTGCAGGTGCACGCCCACGGTGTGGGTGCCGATCTCCTTGATGTGCGCCTTGGGCAGACGGACGGCACGCTTGTCGATGCTGGGGCCGCCGGCCTTCTTGATCGCCACGACGATGTCGTTCGCGGTCACCGAACCGAACAGTTTGCCTGAGTCGCCGGCCACCTTGACGGCCAGCGCGACCGGGCCCAGACCGACGAGGGCGGCCTTGATCTCCTCGGCGTGCTCGCGGTCGCGGACCGTCTTGGTCTCCCGGGCCCGACGGATGTCGTCGGCCTGCTTCTGTGCGCCGCGGGTGGCCGGGATAGCCAGGCCGCGGGGCAGCAGGAAGTTGCGGCCGTACCCGTCCTTGACTTCCACGGTGTCCCCGGTGGTCCCCAGGTGGTCGATCTCAGCGGTGAGGATCAGCTTCATGTGTGGCTCCGTATCTCTGTCGCGTGGCCTAGCGAGTGGCCGAAGTGAACGGCAGCAAGGCGACCTCGCGGGCGTTCTTCACGGCAATGGCGATGTCGCGCTGGTGCTGCACGCAGTTGCCGGTGACCCGGCGGGCACGGATCTTGCCGCGCTCACTGATGTAGGTGCGCAGCAGCGCGGTGTCCTTGTAGTCGATGCTCTGGCCCTTCTTGGAGCAGAACACGCACTTGCGGGTCTTGATTGGCTTGTCCGGTGCCGGACGGCGCTTGGTGGGTTTGGCTTTGGCCATCGGTCAATCTCTTTCGTTCTGGGAGTTCGCGCTTGGAGGTTCAGGGCCGGGCGCGGGTGAATGTCAGAAGGGCGGTTCGTCGTCACTGCCGCCGAACGAGCCGGAGGCCGGTGCGCTGCCCCACGGATCGTCCTGCGACGCAGCCGGATTCGAGCGGGGACCGCCGGCAGCCGCGCCGCCGCCACCTCCGCCACCGAACCCACCGCCGCCGCCGCCGCGGGAGGCCTTGTTGACCTTGGCGGTGGCGTACCGCAGGGAAGGTCCGATCTCCTCGACCTCGACCTCCATGACGGTGCGCTTCTCACCCTCTTTGGTTTCGAAGGACCGCTGCTTGAGCCGACCGGTGATGATCACCCGTGAGCCGCGGGTCAGGCTCTCGGCGACGTTCTCCGCCGCCTCGCGCCAGATGTTGCAGCGCAGGAACAGCGCCTCGCCGTCCTTCCACTCACCGCTCTGGCGGTCGTAGATGCGCGGCGTCGACGCCACCGTGAAGTTGGCGACGGCCGCACCGGACGGGGTGAACCGCAGTTCGGGATCCGCCGTCAGGTTTCCGACGACGGTGATGGTCGTGTCACCGGCCACAAGGTCCTCCTGGGGATTGGTGGATGCGCACGCGCGACTGCGGTGAGCCCTGCGATGAGACTAAGCAGGACCTACGACGTGGCGGGCACGTTATCCACGTCGCGGTCAGTGCTTGTCGGTCCGCATCACCTTGGTCCGCAGCACCGACTCGTTCAGGTTCAGCTGACGGTCGAGCTCGGACACCGTGGTGGGCTTGGCCTTGACGTCGACGATGGCGTAGATGCCTTCGGCGTGCTTGGCGATCTCGTAGGCCAGCCGGCGCCGGCCCCAGATGTCGACCTTCTCCACTGTTCCGCCGTCTCCGCGGATCACGTTGAGGAACGTGTCCAAGGACGGGGCAACAGTGCGCTCGTCGAGAGTGGGGTCAAGAATGACCATGATTTCGTATGGACGCATGGAAACCTCATCACCTCCTATGGTCGTCTGCGGCCACGGCGAATTCCGTGGCAGGAGGGTCGCCTGCGTCGGCAACCGGCTCAGGTTACAGGAGGCCGCGCTGATCAGCGAAATCAGTGGCGCTGGGTGAAGTACTCCAGCGCCAGTAGCCGGGTGGCCTCCGAGGCCTTGCCGAGATCGCCGGAGTCGAACGGCGGTTCGGGGTCGTACTCGATCATCAGCTGGCTGGCTTCGGCGGCCTGGCGGTCGACCAGCAGTTCCACCAGGCGCAGCGCCATGTCGATACCGCTGGACACACCCGCGGCGGTGATGATCCGCTGCGGCAGGTGCTCGACCACCCGTTGCGGGGTGTAGACAGCACCCATCGAGCCGAGGATGTCCGCCGCCGCCCAGTGCGTGGTGGCCGTCAGCCCGTCGAGCAGTCCCGCGGCCCCGAGGATCAGGCTGCCGGTGCACACCGACGTGGTGAACAGGGTGTGCTGATGCGCCTCGCGCACCCAGTCCAGCATCGGCTCGTCGCGCATGAGGGTGCGGGTGCCGACGCCGCCGGGCACCAGCAGCACATCGGGCCGGGTCAGCTCGTCGAAGCTGGCGTCGCAGATCAAGCCGAGCATGCCGTTCTCGGTGCGCACCTCGCCGCGGCGATGACCGACGAAGACGACGTCAATGGACGGCACCCGCTGCAGCACCTCGTAGGGCCCCACCGCATCGAGGGCGGTGTTACGCGGGAACAGGGCGATCGCGACCTTCATCCCACACCTCCTTTCGGACCGCTGGGCGCAATCGCGCCGGCCACCACGACGGGAACTCGTCGGGGGCACGGTCGAATACCCCGCCGGACGGGTCGTCGATGCGGCCGTGCCAGCGCACCAAATCCTGGGTGGGACGGTAGATCTGGCGGACCACCAGGATCATCAGCCCGACGACGGCGAGGTCGCGCAGCAGCACGGTGGCGGTGAACCACTGCTCGGGCAGACCCTTGTTCTGCTCGCCGTACAGATAGAACATCCGGGGCACCCACACCAGGGCGTCCACCGTCATCCAGGCCAGCAGCAGCCGGCGGTGTGGCAGCGCCAGCACCGCCAACGGCACCAGCCACAGCGAGAACTGCGGGCTCCACACCTTGTTGACCACCAGGAACGCCGCGACCACCAGGAACGCCAACTGGGCCACCCGCGGCCGCTGTGGAGCCGTCCACGCGATGTAGGCGATTGCGGCACAACACGTTCCGAACAGCACGGCAACCACGGAGTTCAGCAGCAGCGGCGGCTCCCAGAAACCCAGGCCGGCGTCCAGGCCTGGCCATCCGGTGAACGAGCGGACCACGTTGAAGATCGAGTCCATGTCCTGGCTGCGGCGGCTGTTGAGCCGGAAGAACTCCGACCAGCCGCGGGGATAGAGCAGGATCACCGGGGCGTTGATCAGGATCCAGGTGATGGCCGCGATTGCCGATGTGCGCACCGCATCGGCGAGCCGACCGGTGCGCACGCCGAGGACCAGCAGCGGCAGCAGGAACAGCGCCGGATACAGCTTGGCGGCCACGCCCATGCCGATCAGGATCCCGGCCAGCGTCGGCCGGCGGCGGGCCCAGGCCAGCAGTCCGCCGGTCGCCAAAGCCGTTGCCAGCGCGTCGAAGTTGGTGAAGATCTGGAAGATCAGGATCGGCGAGGCGGCAACCAGTGCGGCGTCCCACACCCGCCGGCCGGCGAGCATGGCCGTCGCCCAGACGGTCGCCAACCAGCACAGCGCCAGCCCGAACGCGGCGATGTTGAAGAACATCACCACCTCAGCCACCCCGTTGAGCACCGGCAGCTTGGTCGCCTTCGCGACCGCGGTGTAGGTCTTGGCCAACGACATCGACACGTACTGGTAGACCCCGGTGAGCACCGGATACTCCATGTAGCGCACCGCGGTGCTGCCGTCGTACTGCTTGCGCGGCTTGCCTTCCGAATCCAGCTCCAGCCAACTGGACTTGTACGGGAACTTGCCCTGGTTCAACAACTCCGCGCCGTACAGCGGCACGGTGTCGGAATAACACAGCTCGTAGTAAGCGCGCTGGTTGTCCCAGTTGGCCACCCGGCTGTCCGGGGGTCCGGTGCCGACGGTCTGCAGGCAGGGCGCCTTGGTGCTCCAACCCAGCGCCAGGAACACCAATCCGATGACGAACATCACCCGCAGCGGCGTGAGCACCCGGCTGCGGCCGATCAGGGCGTGCCGGCCCACCCGGCCGCCGACGACCTCCGACAGCGCGGCACCGAGAACATCGGTGCGGCTGGGCAGGTCGCGATCGTCGGCGCTGCGAAGATCCTCCGCCAGCGGCTGCGGTGACACCGTGGAGCGCTGCCACTCCTCCCGCTCGGCGGTCAGGGAACCACCCGGGTGGGTCACGGAGGCGGCGGCGGTCCCGGAAGTGGCGGGGCCGGGGGCGGCGGACCGGGAAGCGGCGCAGGCGCCGGCGGGGGCGGGGGCGGGGGCGGCGGCGGGAACGGCGCCGGGGGCGGAGGCGGCGGCGGCAGCGGACCCGGCGGCGGCAGCGGACCCGGTGGCGGCAGCGGCTGACCAGGCGGCGGCGGCAGCGGTGCCGGCGGCGGCGGGGGCTGCGGCAGCGGGATGGTGATGCCCGGCAGCACCTCGATGCCCGTCCTGGTGGTGGGCGTCGTCGGCTGGTAGGTGGGCGGCGCGGTGTACGCGGGGGCCTGCACCACCGGTGCGGGCGCGGCGGGGACGCCCGCGTAGCCACCGACCTCGCCCGGGGTGGGGAAGGACTCGAAGTCGCTGCCGGACAAGGCGCCGTCCATGGTGGCTTTCCAGATGTCGGCCGGTAGCCCGGAGCCGTACACCGGTCCGCCCCAACTGTTGACCAGCGGTACGTCGCCCTTCACCGTTCCGACCCATACCGCGGTGGACAGCGACGGGGTGTAGCCGACGAACCAGGCGTCCCGGTTGGCTCCGGTGTCGCCGAGTTGGTGGGTTCCGGTCTTGCCCGCTGCCGGACGCCCGCCGGAGAGGGTGTGGCCGTTGGACCAACCCGGGATCGGTTGCATCGCCGCGGTGACGTTGTCGGCGACCGCCGCCTCGATGCGCCGTTCGCCGGCGTTCTCCTCCGAAGCCGCGTCGAAGAGCACCTCGCCCTGGGCGTTGACCACCTTCTCGACGAAGTGCGGCCGGTGATAGATCCCGGAGTTGGCCAAGGTGGCGTAGGCCGATGCCATGTCGATGACCCGGGTCTCGTACTTACCCAGCACCACACCGGGCGCGGGCGGTCCGCCCAGGCCATCCTCGGAGAGCGTGTGGGCGACGCCGGGGAAGCTTTCCGGGATGCCGGCGCGGTGGGCGGCGTCGGCGACGTCGCCGGGGCCGTTGCGCAGCTTCAGCATCAGCCGGTAGTAGCTGGTGTTCAGCGACTGCTTGAGCGCCTCGGCGATGTTGCAGGTGCCGCAACTCTCGCCTTCGGAGTTGTTGATGGTGAGCTTCTCGTCGACCTTGTAGGGCGAGCTGTCCACCTGATAGCCCAGACCCATGCCCTGTTCCAGGGCAGCCACCAGAGCGAAGACCTTGAACGACGATCCGGTCGGCAAACCGCCCTGGGCGTAGTCCCAACCGGTCGCGTCGGTGCCGCCGAAGTAGGCCTCGACCCCGCCGGTCTTGGGATTGATCGACACCACCGCGGTGCGCATCTCCGGCATCTGACCGTCGAGATACGTCTCTGCCGCCTCCACCGCCGCGTTCTGCGCCTGCGGATCGATGGTGGTGGTGATCTGCAGGCCCTGGGTGTTCAGCGTCTCCTGGTCGATGTTGAACAGGTCGAGCAGTTCCTTGACGACCTGGCGCTGAATCAATCCGTTCGGGCCGGTGGTGAGGTTTCCACTCTTGGCCTGGTCCGGGGAGACGGTCTGCGGGAACACCTGCTGAGCGCGTTCCTCGGGGGACAGCGCACCGATGGTGACCATGCCGTCGAGAACCCAGTTCCACCGCGCCGTCGCACCCTCCAGATCCACCGCGGGATCCAGGGTGGACGGCCGCTGGATGATGGCGGCGAGCAGCGCCCCCTCGGAAACGGTCAACTGGTCGACGGGCTTGTCGAAGTAGGCCTTGGACCCTGCCGAGATGCCGTATGCGCTGCGGCCGAAGTAGATGATGTTCAGGTAGGCCTGCAGCACTTCGTCTTTGGACCACTCGCGAGACATCTTGGTGGAGATCACCAGCTCTTTGGCCTTGCGGATGAGGCCGCCGACCCCGGTGCGCTGATCACCGACCAGAGCGTTCTTGACGTACTGCTGGGTGATCGTCGAACCGCCCTGGATGTCGTTGCCGAACACGTTGTTGTGCAGGGCGCGGGCGAAGCCGGTGATGGAGAAGCCGGGATTGCTGTAGAAGTCACGGTCCTCGGCTGCCATCACCGCGTTGCGCACCTGAACAGGCACCTGGTTGATGTCGACGTCGACCCGGTTGCCTTCCGGCGGAACGATTTTCGCCAGCTCCGAGCCGTCGCTGGCCAGGATCGTCGACACCTGGTTGGTGCGGATGTCCCCGGACCGCGGGACGTCGACGATCAGGTACGCCAGCGCGAAGGTGAGGACCGGCAACACGATGAACAGTGCCGCGGCCGCGGCCAGCCAGCGGCGCACGCCCCAGCCCGCGAAGAACCGGCGCCGTCCGGTGGGCTCGTCGCCGTCGGGGTCGTCGCCGTGCGGCGGTCCGCCGTCACGGTTGTCATGGGGCGGGTCCTGCGGCGGAAGCGGCGGCGGTGCGGCCCGCCACGGCGGAGGAGGCGGCGTCACCGACGTCCTCGGCGTTCCGTCCAGGGCAGCCTTGACCTCGTCGATGGGGTCGCGCATGTTCGATGCCTGCGGACCGTCGGTCACCGGGGCCAGGATCGCGGTGATCCGGTCATCGGGCAGCAGTCGCCGGCGGGTCGGCGAGTCCGTTCCGGCGGGGGTGATGTCGCGGTCCTTGGCACGATGGCGGGCAGGCCTGGGGGCACCGTCAGCCGACGTCGGCGTGGCGGTGGAGAACCGGTCCTGCTCCTCGCCGCTACTCACTGGCCGTACGCGCGCCCGAGCGGCGCGCCGTCCGGGTGCCGGGCGTGCCCTTGGCAGGGCGCGGCGCTCCGAGCACGTACGACTTGACAAGATGATTCCAACTGCAAGTGCGGCACACCTCCACCACATGAACGGCGAACTCGGTGAACCGAGTCGCCAGCAGGACCAGTTCCTCAGCGGTCCGCGCCGACCCGGAGACGGCACCGAGATGTTCGCCGAACACCCACGAAACCAGGGTGAGTTGCTCCTTGCGGCAGATCGGGCACATCACCGAACTGGGCCTCCCATGGAACTTGGCGGCCCGCAGCAAATACGGATTCGCGTCGCAGACTTCGGTGACGCCGGTGCGGCCCGAATACACCTCGGCCAGCAGGGAACGACGCTTCAGGGCGTAGTCCACCACCTGCCGCTGCAATCGCACGGAGACCAGAGTACGTCGGAGCCCTCTGCGCCGATACGCGACCGACCGACTAGATACCTACGAGCAGCGTCGACGTTTCCAGCGACGCCGCCGGCGGGTACATCGCTCCTGGGGCCCGGCCGCTCGGTCACGCGGATCAACGACCCCTGATCAGGTGCGCAGCATTGTGTGGTTCACGCCACAAGGAACTAGCTTGGCGCTGAATATATCGGTCCGATACTATTGCGGTACGTGTCTGCGATATGTGTCGCAACGCCGTAACGGAAACGCCGAGGAGGTGACTCGATGCTGGAGCTGGCCGTTCTGGGTCTACTCCTCGAGTCCCCGATGCACGGTTATGAATTGCGCAAGCGCCTGACCGGGCTGCTCGGCGCCTTCCGTGCCTTCTCCTACGGTTCGCTCTACCCCGCGCTGCGCCGCATGCAGGCCGACGGCCTGATCGCCGAGGACGCGGCGCCGGAGGGCACCACCGTGCTGCGTCGGGCCCGCCGGGTCTACCAGCTCACCGACAAGGGTCGGCAGCGGTTCGCTGAGCTGGTCGCCGACACCGGCCCACAGAACTACACCGACGACGGCTTCGGGGTTCATCTGGCGTTCTTCAACCGGACTCCGGCTGAGGCGCGGATGCGGATCCTGGAGGGTCGCCGCCGTCAGGTGGAGGAGCGCCGCGAGGGCCTGCGTCAGGCCATCTCGCGGGCCAGCAGCTCGTTCGACCGCTATACCCGGCAGCTTCATCAGCTGGGTTTGGAGTCGAGCGAGCGGGAAGTCACATGGCTTAACGAACTCATCGCCGCGGAGCGGGTGGCCCAAAGCCGCCCGGACCAAGGCTGACACCACCACCCGGAAGTACTAGAAAGGTAAACGCCCATGACTGAGCACACGGCGTCGAATCCGAATGGGTCGAACGAGGTGCGCGTCGCCATAGTCGGCGTCGGCAACTGCGCGTCCTCGCTGGTTCAGGGCGTGCAGTACTACCAGGACGCCGACCCGAACGCGAACGTCCCCGGACTGATGCACGTCACCTTCGGCCAGTACCACGTACGCGACGTGAAGTTCGTCGCCGCGTTCGACGTGGACGCCAAGAAGGTCGGCTTCGACCTCTCCGAGGCGATCTTCGCCTCCGAGAACAACACCATCAAGATCGCCGACGTGCCGCCGACCAACGTGGTGGTGCAGCGCGGCCCGACGCTCGACGGCATCGGCAAGTACTACGCCGACACCATCGACCTGTCCGACGAGCAGCCGGTCGACGTGGTCAAGGTGCTCAAGGACAACAAGGTCGACGTCATGGTGTCCTACCTGCCGGTGGGCTCGGAGGAGGCCGACAAGTTCTACGCGCAGTGCGCCATCGACGCGGGCGTTGCCTTCGTCAACGCGCTGCCGGTGTTCATCGCCTCGGATCCGGTGTGGGCCAAGAAGTTCGAGGATGCCGGTGTGCCGATCGTCGGCGACGACATCAAGAGCCAGGTCGGCGCCACCATCACCCACCGCGTGATGGCCAAGCTGTTCGAGGACCGCGGCGTGACGCTGGATCGCACCTACCAGCTCAACGTCGGCGGTAACATGGACTTCAAGAACATGCTCGAGCGCGAGCGTCTGGAGTCCAAGAAGGTCTCCAAGACCCAGGCGGTGACCTCCAACCTGACCGGCTCGCTGGCCGGAAAGATCGAGGACAAGAACGTCCACATCGGCCCGTCGGACCACGTCGCGTGGCTCGATGACCGCAAGTGGGCCTACGTTCGCCTGGAAGGCCGCGCCTTCGGCGACGTGCCGCTGACCCTGGAGTACAAGCTCGAGGTGTGGGACTCGCCGAACTCGGCCGGCATCATCATCGACGCGGTCCGCGCGGCCAAGATCGCCAAGGACCGCGGCATCGGCGGCCCGATCATCCCGGCCTCGGCCTACCTGATGAAGAGCCCGCCGCAGCAACTGGCCGACGACGTGGCCCGCGATCAGCTCGAAGAGTTCATCGCCGGCAAGTAACCGGCTGCTCACCAACCAGCCGAAGCGGCGGTCAGACTGCGGTCTGGCCGCCGTTTCGCGTTAACTGGGCACTCGCTGTTAACTGGGCACCGTGGACGAGTTCGTCTATCTGGCCGAGAACGCCGAACAGGCCGGGGTGTCCGGCCCGCTGCCTGCCGTGGTGCGCCTGGAGCGCGGGCTCATCAGCGCGTTGCGCTGGGGGTCACCGGCCGATCCGGTGCGGGTGGTGTTCCTGCACGGCGGCGGCCAGAACGCGCACACCTGGGACACCGTGATCCTGGGGTTGGGTCTGCCGGCGCTGGCGATCGACCTGCCCGGCCACGGTCGTTCTACCTGGCGGGAGGACGGCGATTACGGACCCGTCCTCAACGCGGAGGCCGTCGAACCGGTGATCGCCGAACTGGCACCCGACGCCGCGCTGGTGGTCGGCATGTCGCTGGGCGGGCTGACAGCGATGCGGCTGGCCGTCACGGCACCGAGGCGGGTGCGCAGGCTGGTGATGATCGACGTCACCCCGTCGGCTCCCGAGCGCCACGAGCAGATGACCAAGGCGCAGATGGGCGCGGTGGCACTGGTCCGGGGCGAGCGCAGCTTCCCCGACTTCGAGGCCATGGTGGACGCCGCCGTCGCCGCGTCCCCGAACCGATCACGGGAATCTTTGCGCCGCGGGGTTTTTCACAACGCCAAACAGCTCGACGACGGCACCTGGACGTGGCGCTACGACACCTTCCGCACAGTCGACGGGTTCCTCCGGCTCTGGGACGACGCGCCCGCGCTGCACACCCCGACCACACTGGTGCGCGGCGCGAACTCCTTCTTCGTCAACGACGACGACGCACGGACGTTCGCCAGCACCGCCCCCGGCTTCCAGCGGGTGGTCGTCGTGCCGGACTCCGGGCATTCGGTTCAGGGTGACCAGCCGCGGGCCCTGGTGGCCATTCTGCGAGCGGTGCTTTCCGCGTAAAGCACCCATGGTGTGGGAATACCGTGACGCTATGAACTTCCCTATCCGCATCGGCGTGCAACTGCAGCCGCAGCACTCCAGCCACTACGAGTACATTCGCGACGCGGTCCGCCGGTGCGAGGACCTCGGCGTGGACATCGCGTTCAACTGGGACCACTTCTATCCGCTCTACGGCGATCCCGACGGCGCCCATTTCGAGTGCTGGACCATGCTCGGCGCGTGGGCCGAGCAGACCTCCCGCATCGAGATCGGCGCGCTGGTGTCCTGCAACTCCTACCGCAACCCCGAACTGCTCGCCGACATGGCCCGCACCGTCGACCACATCTCAGACGGCCGGCTCATCCTCGGCATCGGTTCGGGTTGGATGCAGAAGGACTACAACGAGTACGGCTACGAGTTCGGCACGGCCGGAGGCCGATTGGACGACCTCGCCGAGGCACTGCCGCGCATCGAGGCGCGGCTGGCCAAGCTCAACCCGGCTCCGACGCGGCGCATCCCGATCCTGATCGGTGGCGGGGGTGAGAAGAAAACCCTGCGGCTGGTCGCCCAGCACGCCGACATCTGGCACAGCTTCACCAACGCGCAGACCTACCCGGCCAAAGCGGCGGTCCTCGACGGGCACTGCGGGGCGGTGGGCCGCGATCCCGCGACGGTGGAACGATCCTGCGGGGTGCAGGGCCGCGACGCCGCGACGATCACAGCCAACGCCGAAGCGCTGGCCGGTCTCGGCGTCACCCTGCTGACCGTTGGCTGCGACGGCCCTGACTACGACCTCGGTCCGGCGGAGGCCCTAGTCCGGTGGCGTGACCGCCGTGCCGGAACATGAACCCGGCCCGCGAGGGCACGGCCATGGTCGCTGCGACTCGCGAAATGGGCTTCGCACGGCGGACCGCCGACTCGGTCGTGGTGCAGTCCGGACAGGTCGAGCAAATCTTCGCAGCCGCCCGCGCCGACCGGCGCCGGCGCTTGCTGTCGCAGGTGTTGTGCGAAACGAGCCGGGGACATCGGTCCAATCCGGTTACCGCTGGCAGCTAAGGTAGCTAACTATGCCCGACCCCGAGATGCAGGTCGCCGACTTGGCCGGGGACCTTCAGCGGGTGCTGGCCAAACTCGTCACCGTGATGCGCCGGGGTGATCCGGCTCAAAGTTCACGTCCCGATCTCACGATGGCGCAGGTGTCCATTCTGCTGACGTTGATCGACAGCGGCCCGATCCGGATGACCGAGTTGGCGGCGCGGGAGCGGGTGCGGACACCCACCACCACCGTCGCCATCCGGCGGCTGGAGAGACTCGGGCTGGTCAAACGATCCCGCGACCCCTCCGACATGAGAGCCGTGCTGGTCGAGGTCACCCCGGCGGGAATGGTCCAGTACCGCGACGCGCTGGAGACCCGCCGGGTCTACCTGACCGAGTTGCTCGGCCGGCTGAACGACGGGGAACGCGCCGATCTGGTGCGCGCGCTCAAGCCGTTGGAACGGCTCACCGCCAACGAAAACTGAATCGGTCCGGCTAGCCCATGCCCCGCTCCTCGTCGCGCGGCTAGCCCAGCCAGTCCAGCACCGCCGCGGCGGTCCACGACTGCTGCATGCTGCCCAGCGGCTCACCGGTGAACGGTTCGTAGTACTCCCCGAACGTTCCGTCACTCGCCTGCCGCAGGCCTTCCCCGCGCAACATCAGGGACCGCTCCGACCAGCCCCGCCGGGCGAACGCCCAGCAGAACAGCCAGTTCAGCGCCGGCCAGACCGGGCCGCGCCAATACTCCCGCGGCCGGAAGTCCCGCGATACCGGCGAGGTCGAGGGCAGCAGCGCGAATTTGAGGTCGGGATGCCCACAGAACCGCGGCCCCTCGAAGATCTTCAGCAGCGCCCGTTCCTGGTTGTGTTCGAGTCCCCCGCACAGCAGCGGGGCGAACTGAGCGGCGGTGTCGGTGCTGATCCAGGATCCGGCGCGCATGTCGAAATCCCTTGCTGCGCCGCTTCGTTGGTCGGCGGTGTCGACCACGCCTGCACGGAACCGCGCCGCCCAGCCATAGAGCTCGCGGACGTCAGCGTTGGGCCGCTTATAGTCCTCGCCGATGTTGGCCAGCACTTCGCAGGCGACGGAGAAGATCGCGGAGACGAAGACGTCCTCCATCGCGAAGCTCATCGTTTGCGGCAATAGGACGTCGTCGTAGCCGACGGACTTCATCTCCTCCAGCAGCCACAGATAACGCTCGTACTCCCCGTCGGACGGCCGCTGGCTCGGGTCACTGATGATGTGGGTGTCGGCGCGTTCGTAACTCGGCACCGAACCGGCGATTACGTTGGCGTAGGCCGAATCCCAACGAGGCGAGTTGTCCATCCCCGACTCCCAGCCGTGGTACAGCGTGATCCGGCCGCGCTGCTGGGGATCGCGGGCCTCGGCCAACCAGCGGTGCCAGCGGAACAGGTCGTTCCAGCGCCGATCCAAGAAGCTCTCGGCGACCGCGCGTGTCGACCGGCCGCGGGTACGGGCCCGGTCGAGGATGCGCTGCACAGCGATGGCGTGCACCGGCGGCTGAGTGATGCCGGAGGTCTGCCGGTCCGCCGGCGCGGCGTCGGTCAGCTGCCGGCACGCCCACCGGTCCGGTCCGGGGAAGTAGCCGTCGACGCCGTCGGCGAAGACGATGTGCGGGATCATCCCGTTGGCCCACTGCGCCGACAGCAGCGTGTCCAGTTCCACGACCGCCCGCTCCACGCTCAGCGCAGCCAGGCCGACCGACACGAACGCCGCATCCCAGCTCCACATGTGCGGGTAGAGCCGGGGCGCGGCCGACGTCATATGCCCCAGATCGTTGCCGCGCAGAAGGTACGCCGCCCGCGCGGCGAGTTGCGTCGGCGCGAAGCCGGCATCGAAAGCCACGGGTTCATTCTGCGGCCCCGGGGCTCCGGACGCCGGTCGGTAGGGTGATCCGCGATGTCTACAGATATGCCGATGGCATTGATCACTGGGGCGAGCGGGGGTATCGGCGCGGCGATCGCCGAAGCCCTGGCGCCCACCCACACCCTGCTTCTCGCCGGCCGGCCGTCGGCCCGGCTGGATGCCGTCGCCGAGCGGCTGGGCGCCACCACCTGGCCACTGGACCTCACCGACGTCGACGACATCGCCTCCGGCGCAGAGATTCTGACCGAGCTGGATGTGCTGGTGCACAACGCTGGGGTGGCCTACCCGGGCCGGGTGGCCGAATCCACGCCGGAGCAGTGGCGGGCCACCTTCGAGGTCAACGTCACCGGTGCGGTCGCGCTGACGCTGGCGCTGCTGCCGGCCCTGCGAGCGGCACGCGGGCAGGTGGTGTTCATCAACTCCGGCTCGGGCATCAACCCCTCCCCCGGGTTGGCGTCGTACTCGGCGAGCAAGTTCGCGCTCCGGGCGTTCGGCGATTCGCTGCGCGCCGACGAGCCGCTGCTGCGGGTCACCAGCATCCACCCCGGCCGGGTGGACACCGAGATGCAGCGCGATCTGGTGGCCTACGAGGGCGGCGAGTACGACCCCGCGAGGTTCCTCACCCCGCAGACCGTCGCCGCCGCGGTCGCTCAGGTGGTGGCCACCCCGCCGGACGCGCACACCTACGAGGTGATCGTCCGGCCCCGGGGGCCGCTCTCCCGCTGATTTGGGTGCAGTTTCGAGCGGTGAGCGCTCGCTAGCGCACCAAAATCGCGTCAGACGACGATGTTGACCAGTCGGCCGGGGACCACGATGACCTTCTTCGGGGCGGCGCCGGCCAGGAAGGTCAGGACCTTCTCGTCGGCCAGCGCGGCCTGCTCCAGGGCGTCCTTGCCGGCGTCGGCGGCGACGGTGACATGCCCGCGGACCTTGCCGTTGACCTGCACCGGGTATTCCACGGTGTCGGCCGTCAGATAGCGTTCGTCGGCGTGCGGGAACGGGCCGTGCGCCAGCGACGTGTCGTGGCCCAGCCGCAGCCAGAGTTCCTCGGCCAGGTGCGGGGCCAGCGGTGCAACCATCAGCACCAGCGGCTCCAGTGCGGCCCGGTCGGTGACGCCGGTCTTGGTCAGGTGGTTGGTGTACTCGATCAGCTTGGCCGCCGCGGTGTTGTTGCGCAGATTGGTGTAGTCGTCGCGTACCCCGGCGATGGCGCGGTGCAAGGCGCGCAGCGTAGCGTCGTCGAGCCCGTCCTCGGAAACCTTTGTCGCACCGCTGGTCTCGTCGACCACCAGCCGCCACACCCGCTGCAGGAACCGGTGCGCGCCGACGACATCCTTGGTGGCCCAGGGCCGCGACGCCTCCAGCGGGCCCATCGACATCTCGTAGACCCGCAACGTGTCGGCTCCGTAGGAGTCGCAGATCTCGTCGGGTGAGATCGAGTTCTTCAGACTCTTACCAATCTTGCCGAACTCCTGGAACACCTCTACCTCGCCGTCGGCGCCGGGCAAGAAGAACTTGCCGTCACGCTCCACCACCTCGGCCGCCGGCACATAGGCACCGCGGGAATCGGTGTAGGCGAACGCCTGGATGTAACCCTGGTTCACCAGGCGGCGGTAGGGCTCCCGGGAGCTGACGTAGCCGAGGTCGTGCAGCACCTTGTGCCAGAACCGCGAATACAGAAGGTGCAGCACCGCGTGCTCCACACCGCCGACGTAGAGGTCCACGCCGCCGGGGTCGGTGGCGCCATGCTCAGCCGGGCGCGGGCCCATCCAATACGCCTCGTTCTCCTTGGCGCAGAATTGCTCGCTGTTGTGCGGGTCTGCGTAACGCAGCTCGTACCAGGAACTTCCGGCCCACTGGGGCATCACGTTGGTATCACGAGTGTAGGTCTTCAGGCCGTCGCCCAGATCCAGCTCGGCATGCACCCAGTCGCCTGCCTTGTTCAGCGGCGGCGAAGGCTCGCTGTCGGGACTGTCCGGGTCGAACAGCACCGGCGAATAGTCCTCGATGTCGGGTAGCTCCACCGGCAGCATCGATTCCGGCAGTGGGTGGGCGCGGCCGTCGGCGTCGTAGACGATGGGAAACGGTTCGCCCCAATACCGTTGCCGCGCGAACAGCCAGTCGCGCAATTTGTATTCGACCCGCGCGTGGCCCCGGCCGTCGGCCTCCAGCCGAGCGGTCATCGCCTGCTTGGCGTCCCCGACGGTCAGGCCGTCGAGTGGGCCGGAGTTCACCAGGGCGCCGTCGCCGACGTAGGCCTCCTGCGAAACATCCCCGCCGGCAATGACTTCGACGATCGGGATGCCGAAGGTGTCGGCGAAGTCCCAGTCGCGCTGATCGTGGCCGGGGACGGCCATGATCGCACCGGTGCCGTAGCCCAGCAGCACGTAGTCGGCGATGAACACCGGGATGGGTTGGCCGTAGGCAGGATTGGT
>NZ_JBIIOV010000003.1:0-55240 GCF_044342925.1 Mycobacterium sp.
CGTTCTACGAGGGCCGGGACGTCTCGGCCCTGGTGTCCTGGATCGCGTCTGCGACCCCCACCGAGCTGGACCAGCCGAACGACCCGCGGGTGGGCATGTCGGGCGGCTCCTACGGCGGGGGCATCCAGCTGACCACGGCCGCCACCGATCCGCGCATCGACGCGATCACCCCCTACATCGCCTGGAACTCGCTGACCGAGTCGATCTATCCGTCGGAAACGTTCAAGACCGTCTCCGCCAACGCACTGCTGCTGTCGCTGGTCGTCACCGGCGCCCGGATCAACGACCAGATCTACACCAGCGTTCTGACCGGGGACCTGTTCGGCTGGATCAGCCCGAGCGCGCAGGCCGTGCTGGCCAGCAGCGGCCCGACCTCGCTGCTCAACGAGCTCACGGCGCCGGCCCTGCTGAGCCAGGGAATCGTCGACGTGCTGTTCCCGCTGCGGCAGTCGCTGGACAATGCCGAGACCATCCTGGCGAATCCGTTCGGCACCCCGGCCAAGGTGATCTGGTTCTGCGGTGGCCACGGATCGTGCGTCACCCCGATCAATCCCGACCAGCGCACCCTGGTGCGCGACAGTGCACTGGCGTGGCTGGCCGGCTACGTCAAGAAGCAGGACGACGCCGCCGCGGCGATTCCGGACTTCCAGTGGTTCGACCAGCATGGCGGCTATCACGCAGCGGATCTGCTGCCGTTCCAGGACGGTTTCGCCACCCGCACCACGGTGGTCGACGACGCCGCCGGGGGACCGCTGCTCATCGCCGGGCTCATCGGGGGATCCGGCCCGGGTCCCGAGGGAGTGCCGTTTCCCGACTCGCTGGCCAATGCCACCAAAGCCACCAACGCGATCAGCCTCGACATTCCCAAGAGCGTGTTGAGCGCCGGCGCGCGGGTGGTCGGTGCACCCAGTGTGAGCTTCCGCTACTCCGGGCTGGGTACCGCTCGGGCTGTGTTCGCCCAAGTCGTCGACAACGCCACCGGACTGGTGCTGGGCAACATCGTCACTCCGGTGCCGGTCATCCTGGACGGACGCGAACGCACTGTCAGCATCGACCTCAACGACATCGTCTACACCGTCACCGACCCGGACACCGACAACCTCACCCTGCAGATCACCAGTTCCGCAACCCTTTTCGCGAATGCCTCGGTGGGATTCATCGACATCTCCGAGATCGATGTGAGCCTGCCTGTCGTGAACTGAAGCGGTGCCGAAAAGCGCCATCCTCAAAGACGGCGACGGACCCACCCGCCGGAGCGAATGGGCCCGTTGCCGTGCGACGCAGGAACTTACACGTCGTAGTACAGCGCGAACTCGTACGGGTGCGGACGGATCTGAATCGGCAGGATCTCGTTCTCGCGCTTGTAGGAGATCCAGGTCTCGATCAGGTCCGAGGTGAACACCCCACCTTCGGTGAGGTAGTCGTGGTCGGACTCCAACCGGTCGATGACCGCCGCCAGCGACGTGGGCGCCTGCGGGATGTTGGCGGCCTCGTCCGGCGGAAGCTCGTAGAGGTCCTTGTCGATCGGGGCCAGCGGCTCGATCTTCTTCTTGATGCCGTCGATGCCGGCCATCATCATCGCCGCGAACGCAAGGTACGGGTTGCCGGAGCTGTCCGGGCACCGGAACTCCAGGCGCTTGGCCTTGGGGTTGTTGCCGGTGATCGGGATGCGCACGCACGCCGAGCGGTTGCGCTGGCTGTACACCAGGTTGATCGGAGCTTCGTAACCCGGCACCAGCCGCTTGTAGGAGTTCACCGTGGGGTTGGTGAACGCCAGCAGCGACGGAGCGTGGTGCAGGATGCCGCCGATGTAGTGGCGCGCGATGTCCGACAGGCCCGCATAGCCGGATTCGTCGTGGAACAGCGGCTTGCCGTCCTTCCACAGCGACTGGTGCGCGTGCATGCCCGAGCCGTTGTCGCCGAACAGCGGCTTGGGCATGAAGGTGACCGTCTTGCCGTTCTGCCACGCGGTGTTCTTGATGATGTATTTGAACAACTGGACATCGTCGGCGGCGTGCAGCAGCGTGTTGAACTTGTAGTTGATCTCCGCCTGGCCGGCGGTGCCGACCTCGTGGTGACCGCGCTCCAGGGTGAAGCCGGCGTTGATCAGGTTGGTCGACATCTGGTCGCGCAGGTCGACGTAGTGGTCGTACGGCGCGACGGGGAAGTAGCCGCCCTTGGGGCGCACCTTGTAGCCGAGGTTGGGGCTGCCGTCAGCCTCGAACGGCTCGCCGGTGTTCCAGCACCCTGACTCGGAGTCGATTTCGTAGAAGGTGCCGTTCATCTTCGAGTCGTAGGTGATCGAGTCGAAGATGTAGAACTCGGCCTCGGCGCCGAAGAAGCAGGTGTCGGCGATACCGGTGCTGGCCAGGTAGTTCTCCGCCTTGCGGGCCACGTTGCGCGGGTCGCGCGAGTACGGCTCACGGGTGAACGGGTCATGCACGAAGAAGTTGAGATTCAGAGTCTTGGCGGCCCGGAACGGATCGATCACCGCGGTCTGCGCGTCGGGCAGCAGCATCATGTCGGACTCGTGGATGGACTGGAATCCGCGTACCGACGAGCCGTCGAAGGCCAGGCCGTCCTCGAACACGCTCTCGTCGAATGCCGAGGCCGGGATGGAAAAGTGCTGGACCACACCGGGCAGGTCGCAGAACCGGATGTCGACGTACTCGACCTTCTCGTCCTTGATCAGCTTGAAGATGTCGTCGTCTGACGTTTGTTTCGCCACTTCGTGCTCCTTATCTGCTGTTACAGGCACAGACGTTCAATAACCCGGGCTGACGGTAGGGAGCCGATATTTCGCGGTCGTCAAGCAATTGTTTCGCGGACGTTACGCATCGGGATAACCCCTATCCTGGGGACATGGCACGCGAGATCGGGTCCTGGCTATCCGGACCCCAATCCCTGGGCTCTACCGACGGTTACCCCGGCGAGCGGCTGGGTCTGCCCGCGCAAGGCTCGGGCTCACTGGCCCGGGCCGGACGCCGGTCGGCGGCGCTGCTGGTGGACTGGCTCATCGCCTACGGGCTGGCGGGCCTCGGTGTGGCCGTTGGCCTGTACGGCAGCGCCGTTCTGGCCACCGCCGTGCTGATCGTCTGGTTCGTGCTGGGTGTGGCGGCGGTGCGGCTGTTCGGGTTCACCCCCGGCCAGTACCTTCTGGGCCTGCGGGTGGCCTCAGTCGACAACCGCCTGCACGTCGGCACCGGCCGGGCGGCCGCACGCGGCCTGCTGATCGCGCTGGTCATTCCCGCGCTGTTCACCGACGTCGAGGGCCGCGGCATCCACGACCGGGTGACGGGGACAGCGGTGCTGCGGCGCTGACGCCTCGTTGAGTGAGGAACCACCTTGAGTGAGGAACCACCTTGAGGATCAGCGCCGGCGGGCGGCGCGCTGAACCCCGCGCATCTTCGCCTGCGGCGGCAGCGGACCCTTGGGCATCGCCGCCGGGCCGAGACGGCTGCCCAGCGCGGCCAGCTTGGATTCCAGGGCATCCATCTGCTTGACGCTGATGTTCGCCGGCAGCTTGGAGAGGTGGCGCTCCAGCTTGGACAGCGGCACCTCGCCGTCGGCGTTGCCGATCACGACGTCGTAGATCGGGATGTCGCCGATCAGTCGCGCCGTGCGCTTCTTCTCCTGCGCCAGCAACGGCTTGACCCGCGCCGCCGATCCCTCGCCGACGAAGATCACACCGGGCCGGCCGATCACCCGGTGCACCGCGTCGAGGTGACCGGTGGCCGCCACGGCGGACTTGACTCGCCACTGGCCGCGCATGTTCTCCAGCGCCCAGGCGGCCGCGCCGGCCTGCCCCTCGGCTTTGCGGTAGACGTTCTTCTGTGTCCGCCGGCCGAAGATGATGAACGCGACCAGGATGCCGAGCACGATGCCGAACACGATGAACAGGACGGCGGTGAAGCCGCCGATCCACAGACCGACGGCCACCGAGATCGCGACGACGAGCAGGAACGCGCCGACCATGTACGGCAGCAGCCGGGTGTCCTCTTTGCGCTGCATCTGAAAGGCCTGCCACAGCTGAGCCCGGCGTTGCTTGGACGCGGCTTTGCGGGTGGCCTTTGCCTCGGCCTTGGCTGCCTTCAGTTCGGCGGGGGTGCGGGTTTTCGCCATAGTTGTCAAGGATACGTAGCGCGGCGCTGTGCCGTGGCGGCCTTTTCGTACAGACGGCCGGCCCGGTAGGACGATCGCACCAGCGGACCGGCCAGCACCCCGGCGAAGCCGAGGCCCTCGGCGTAGGCCGCCAGGTCGACGAACTCCTCGGGTCGCACCCAGCGCTCCACCGGGTGGTGCCGGGGCGAGGGCCGCAGATACTGGGTGATGGTGACGATGTCGCAGCCGGCGTCATGCAGGTCGGCCAGCGCGGTGTGCACCTCGTCGATGGTCTCGCCCATGCCGAGAATGAGATTGCTCTTGGTCACCAGGCCGAAGTCGCGCGCGGCGGTCAGCACGTCCAGGCTGCGCTGATAGCGAAAGGCCGGCCGGATGCGCTTGAAGATCCGCGGCACCGTCTCCAGGTTGTGGGCGAACACCTCCGGCCGGGACTCGAACACCACACGCAGCAGGCCGGCGTCCCCGTTGAAGTCAGGGGCGAGCAACTCCACGCCGGTGGACGGATTGAGCGCCTTGATGGCGCGCACCGTCTCGGCGTACAGCCAGGCACCGCCGTCGGGCAGATCGTCGCGGGCCACGCCGGTGACGGTGGCGTACTTCAGGCCCATGGTCGCCACGCTCTCGGCGACCCGGCGGGGCTCGTCGCGGTCGAGTTCGGCGGGCTTGCCGGTGTCGATCTGGCAGAAGTCGCAACGCCGGGTGCACTGCTCGCCGCCGATGAGGAAGGTGGCCTCGCGGTCCTCCCAGCATTCGAAGATGTTGGGGCAACCCGCTTCTTCGCAGACGGTGTGCAGGCCCTCGCGGCGGACGAGCCCTTTGAGCGCGGTGTACTCCGGTCCCATCCGGGCCCGGGTCTTGATCCACGGCGGCTTACGTTCGATGGGCGTCTCGGCGTTGCGCACCTCGAGCCGCAGCAATTTGCGATTACCTGGAGCCGCCGGAGCCGCCGGAGCCGCTGGGCCGGCGACATCGGGCCGAGCGCCGGCGACATCGGGCCGAGCGCCGGCGACAGTGGACTCCGGCTCGACGCTCATGGCTGCGATGTTACGGGCAGCCGGCCGTCGAGTGCGTCGCAGACCGCCTCGGCCACTCGCTCGCGCACATCGTCGACGCCGACCCGCCGGCCGAGCTCGGCGGTCAGCGAGGTCACTCCGGCGTCGGCGATCCCGCACGGCACGATGCGAGTGAACGCCCCCAGGTCGCAATCGCAGTTCAGTGCGAAGCCGTGCAGGGTGGTGCCGCGCGCGACCCGGATGCCGATCGCGCCGATCTTGCGGTCGGGCCGGCCGTCCTCGGCGGGCAGCCATACCCCGGAGCGGCCATCCACCCGGCCCGCGTCCAGTCCCAAATCCGCGCACACGCTGATCAGCGATTGTTCAAGGCGCCGAACGTAATTGAGGACATCGAGGTGCTCGCCCAGACCGATGATCGGATAGCCGACCAGCTGACCGGGCCCGTGCCAGGTGATCTTTCCGCCGCGGTCGGTGTCGACGACCGGGGTGCCGTCCATCGGGCGTTCGTGGGGCTCGGTTCGCTTACCGGCGGTGTAGACGGCCGGATGCTCCAGCAGCAGCAGGGTGTCCGGTCCGCCGGCGACCCGAGCATCGGCGAGTTCCCGCTGCAACTGCCAGGCAGCCTGGTAGTCGAGCACGTCGATGTGCCGGACCTGTACCGGATCTTCGCTGGAGCGGATCGATTGCCGCACCTGTCCGACGGTACTACCCGCGGGTCGACCCGGTCGCGTAGTCGAGGGCTTCGCCGACGGTGTTGTGGTGGAACCGGAAACCGGCCCGCTCCAAGGCCGCCGGGATGGCGCGCTGCCCACCGAGCAGTCCCTCCTCGGCGAACTCCCCGACGAGGGTCTTCAGCGCGAAACCGGGAACCGGCCAGGGCGCGGGGCGGTGCAGCGCCCGGCCCAGCGCCGCGGTGAACTCGGCGTTGGTCACCGGGGCCGGGCCGGTGAAATTCACCGGGCCGGACATCGGTGTGCGGATGGCGAAGAGCATCGCCCGGATCTCGTCCTCCAGGCTGATCCAGGGCATGTACTGCCGGCCACCGGCCAGCCGGCCGCCGAGTCCCATGGCGAACAGCGGCTTCAGCTTGCTGAGCAGACCGCCGGTGGGTGAGAGCACCAGACCGGTGCGGGCCAGCACGACACGGACCCCGGCGTCGACGGCCGGTGCCGTGGCGGCTTCCCAGTCCACGCACAGTTGCGCCAGGAAACCCGTTCCTGCAGAGGATGATTCGTCGGTCACCCGCGACCCGGTATCGCCGTAGTACCCCACTGCGCTGGCATTGATCAGCACCGGCACCCCGGCCTCCGCCACCGCCGTGGAGATCACCTCGGTGGGGTCGATACGGCTGTCGCGCAGCACTTGCTTGTAAGCGCCCGACCAGCGTTTGTCGCCGATCCCGGCGCCGCACAGATTGACCACCGCGTCGACGCCCTCGAGCGCGGACGAGTCGAACTCGCCGCTGTCGGGGTTCCACTGCACCTCGTCGCGTCCCGGCTTACGCCGCACGATGCGCAGCGCCCGATGATCAGCCGACCGCAGCGCCGCGATGAGAGCGGAACCGACCAGCCCGGAGGAGCCGGCGACGGCGACGGTGAGCGTCTCGGTGCTCAAAGTCCGAGTTCGGCTTCGAACGCGGCTTCCTCCAGCCGTTTCCGCACCGTGGTGAGGAACCGGCCGGCGTCGGCACCGTCGACGAGACGGTGGTCATAGGTCATCGGCAGGTAGCAGATGGACCGCACGCCGATCGACTCGTTGCCGAAATCGTCGGCAATCACCCTGGGCCGCTTGACGATTGCACCGGTGCCCAGCATGGCCGCCTGCGGTGGAACCAGGATCGGGGTGTCGAACAACGCGCCCTGGCTGCCGATGTTGGTGATGGTGAAGGTGCCGCCGGAGAGCTCATCGGGCTTGAGGTTGCCGGAGCGCGCGCGGGCGGCGATGTCGTTGATCGCCCGGGCGAGCCCGGCCAACGACAGATCGCCGGCGTTGTGCACGACGGGGGAGAGCAGGCCCTGCTCGGTGTCCACCGCGAAGCCCAGGTGCTCGGCGTCGTAGTAGGTGACCTCGGCGGTCTCCTCGTTGTAGCTGGCGTTGATGTTCGGGTGCGCCTTGAGCGCGTCGATGACGGCCCGGGCGATGAACGGCAGGTAGGTGAGGTTGACGCCCTCGCGCTCGGCGAACTCCTTCTTGGCCCGCGCCCGCAGCGCCACGATCTTGGTCATATCGACCTCGTGCGTCTGGGTGAGCTGGGCGGTCTGCTGCAGCGACTCCCGGGTCTTGCGGGCGGTGATCTGCCGGATCCGGTTGGCCTTCTGCGTGGTGCCACGCAGGTGGGCCAGGGGTGAGGCCACCGGAGCGGCGGCCTTCGCGGCGGGCGCCGGCGCGGCCGCAGCCTTCGCGGCCTCCTTCGGCTGGCCGGCGGCCAGCACGTCCTGCTTGCGGATGCGTCCGCCGACGCCGGTGCCCTTGACGGTCGACAGGTCGACGCCGTTCTCCGCGGCCAGCTTTCGCACCAGCGGCGTCACATACGGTGCGTCGTCGCCGCCGGCCGGTGCGCTCGCCGGCGCCGGTGCGGGTGCCGGGGGCTGCTCTGCCTTCGGCGTCGGTGGTGCCGGCGCGGGCTCGGGCTTGGGTTCCGGCTTGGGCTTGGGTTCCGGCTCGGGTGCGGGCTGGGCTGCGGGCTGGGCTGCGGGCTGGGCGGGGGCCGGGGCGGAGCCGGCGGCACCGATCTTGGCCAGCTCGCCGCCGACCTTGACCGTCGCGTCCTCCTCGGCGGTGATGCTGATCAGGGTTCCCGACGCGGGCGAGGGGATCTCGGTGTCGACCTTGTCGGTGGAGACCTCGACGAGCGGCTCGTCCACGGCGACGGTGTCGCCGACTTTCTTCAGCCAGCGGGTCACGGTTCCCTCGGTGACCGATTCGCCGAGTTCGGGCATCAGCACCGATGTCGCATCGCCGGACGGGGCGGCTGGAGCGGACGGGGCGGGCGCCGGTGGGGCCTCGGTGGTCTCCGGTGCCGGCGCGGCTTGGGCGGCCGGCTCCTCGGCGGGCATGGGTTCTTCGGCGGGCGCGGGGGCGGGCGCGGGGGTGGGCGCGGGGGCGGGCGCGGGGGCGGGCGCCGATGCGGCGGCCGGTGCCTCACCGGCATCGGCGATGACGGCCAACTCGCCGCCGACAGCCACGGTGTCGTCCTCGTGGGCGACGATCTTGGTGAGCACACCCGACGCGGGTGCGGGGATCTCGGTGTCAACCTTGTCGGTGGACACCTCCAGCAGCGGCTCGTCCACCTCGACGGTGTCACCCTCTTGCTTGAGCCAGCGGGTAACGGTGCCCTCGGTGACGCTCTCGCCGAGTGCGGGCATCTGGACGGAGACGGCCATGTGTGTTGACTCCTGTCGTCGATCGACCTCTGGCTTACCACGGCGTGGTGCGACACAATCCTGTCACTGAAGGACCGGCATCGGCGCGTAAGCGCGAAGCTCATTTTTCTCTGGCACCATCGAAGGACGCGGTGAGTGCGAGAGGAGATCGCGGGCGTGGGCCTCTTCGACAGGATCAGAAAGTCTCGGCGAGACAGCTCGGGTGCAGGCCCCGATCTCCGGTATCTGCGCCAGTGGGCGGCCGCCCGCACCGGCATCGAGGCCTTCGTCGAGCCGCAGACGCCCGTCACCCCGATGACCGTCGTGCTGGTGGCCGCCGACGGGGAATGGACCCGGCGACAGGTCGGCGGACCGGCCGGCGCCCGGCGAGTCGGGGAGCGGCTCGGCATCCCGATCTATGACGTGCAGAAGGTCGGCTATCCACAGCGGATGCGTGACTTCGACGCCCGCCGACGCATCGAGCGCCGCCGCGAACTGCGCGCCGAACTCGACGGGCCATAATTCTCCGATGCCGACGCGGATGCCGCCCAGCTACCTCCAGTCCCACGACGGAACCCGCCTGGCGGTCTATGAGGAAGGCAACCCCGATGGACCGACCGTCGTGCTGGTGCACGGCTGGCCGGATTCGCACGTGCTGTGGGACGGCGTGGTGGAGTTACTGGCCGACGACTACCGGATCATCCGATACGACAACCGCGGTGCCGGCGCGTCGGAGGTGCCCGGCGATGTCTCGGCGTATCGGGTAGCCACCCTCGCCGACGACTTCGACGCCGTCGTCACCGCGTGGTGCCCGGGGGAGAAGGTCCACGTCGTCGGGCACGACTGGGGTGCGGCGACGGTGTGGGAGTACGTCACCCGACCCCAGGCGGGCGAGCGGGTGGCGTCCTACACCTCGGTCTCCGGTCCCGACCCCGGGCAGCTCAGCCGCTACCTGCGCGAAGGGCTGGCCCGCCCGTACCGGCCGCGCCGCTTCGCCCGGGCGTTCGCCCAGGCGGCGCACTTCAGCTACATGATCGCCTTCGCGATCCCGGTGCTGACGCCATTGGCGATGCGGGCGTTCCTGGCCCGGTGGATGAACCGGTACCTGATCGCCGCGGGCATCCCGCGGCCGCGCGTCCATCAGGGCGGCACGCTGGTCGCCGACGCCACCAACGGGCTGCGGATCTACCGCGCCAATTTCCCTCGCGCCGTGACCGGCCCGCTGCAGGACCGGTCGGTGGCGGTCCCGGTTCAGCTGGTGGTCAACACGCTGGACAAGTTCGTGCGCCCCTACGTCTACGACGACGCCCCGCGCTGGGTGGATCGGCTGTGGCGGCGCGACATCCCTGCCGGGCACTGGTCGCCGATGTCGCACCCGCAGGTGATCGCAGCGGCGGTCGACGAACTGATCCGCCACCTCGACGGTGCGCCGGCCGGCCGGGCCCTGCTGCGGGCGCAGGTGGGTCGCCCCCGAAAACCGTTCGGCGACATGCTGGTTGCGGTCACCGGCGCGGGCAGCGGCATCGGCCGGGCGACTGCGCTGGCTTTCGCGGCCGAGGGTGCGGAGGTGGTGGTCAGCGACATCGACGAGGCTGGCGTGCAGCAGACCGCCGCACAGATCGCCGGTCACGGCGGCGTCGCCTACCCGTACCTGGTCGACGTTGCCGACGCCGAGGCGGTCGAGCGCTTCGCCGAGCAGATCAGTGCCGAACACGGCGTGCCCGACGTCGTCGTCAACAACGCCGGCATCGGCGTAGCCGGCGCGTTCCTGGACACCCCGGCCGAGCAGTTCGACCGGGTGCTCGACGTCAACCTCGGCGGAGTGGTCAACGGCTGCCGGTCCTTCGCGCGCCGGCTCGTCGACCGGGGAACCGGCGGCCACATCGTGAACGTGGCGTCGATGGCGTCCTACGCCCCGTTGAGCTCGCTGAGCGCCTACTGCACCTCCAAGGCGGCGGTGTACATGTTCTCCGACTGCCTGCGCGCCGAACTCGACGCCGCCGGAGTGGGACTGACGACGATCTGCCCCGGGTTGGTCAACACCAACATCGTCTCGGCGACCGGTTTCCATGCCTCCGACGGCCGCGACGCGGTGGTGCCGACCCGGCGCGCCCAGCTGGAGCGGATGTTCGACGTGCGCAGCTACGGCCCGGAGAAAGTGGCCGCCGCCATCGTGGCCGCGGTGCGCGCGAACAAGGCCGTCCGGCCCGTCACGCCGGAGGCCTACCTGCTGTACGGCACCTCCCGGGTGCTGCCGCAGGTGCTGCGCAGCACCGCACGCGGCAAGGTCGTCTAAGGCCCCGTCTAAGGCCCCGTCGCCGGGTGCGCCGCGGCGACGTCGACATCATCGCCACCCCGGATCTCGTGCTGTGTGCCGGTGACCGGCTCCGGGTGACCGCCCCCCGGGAACGCTTGGCCGAAATCGCCAAGGAACTCGGCGATTCCGAGCGTGTCGCCGGAGACATCAACGCCATCGGCCTGGGCCTGGGTCTCATGCTCGGTATGGCCTTGGCGTTCCTGACGATCCCGTTGCCCGGTGGCGGAGCGCTGGTGCTGGGCACCGCCACCGCGCCGTTGGTCATGGGAGTGATTCTGGGTGCCATCGGCCGCACCGGCCCGGTGGTGTGGACACTGCCCGGCAACGTCAACAACACGCTGAATCAGTTTGCGCTGCTGGTCTTCCTGGCGGCGGTCGGCAGCGGCGCCGGACCCGGACTGGTCAAGGCGCTGCAGACCGAAGGCCTGCAACTGGTGGCGCTGGGCTTCACCATCGCGGCCGCGCACGTGCTGGTCTGCGTGATCGGCCTGCGCTACGTGCTGAAGTACGGCACCGCCCGGGCGCTGGGCGGGCTCACCGGATCGCAGCTGAATCCGGCGCCGTACGCCTACGCCATGTCGAAAATGCCCGATCAGCGGGTGGCCGTGGGCTACGCGGTGCTGTTCCCGGTGTCGATGATCGCCAAGGTGTTCCTGGCTCAGCTGATGGTGGTGTTCTTCACCTGATGCGGGCCGCTCACCCGTTCGCGGCGCGGGCCGGATTCGCCGCTCACCCGCATCCGGCGATATCTTCCAGAACCGCGAACAGCGTCCGCACCGGAACACCCGTCCCGCCCTTGGGGGTGTAGCCCCACGGCGCGCTGGTGTTGTAGGCCGGCCCGGCGATGTCGATGTGCGCCCACTGCACACCCTCGGCGACGAACTCCCGCAGGAACACCCCGGCCACCAGCATCCCGGCGAACCGCTGCCCGCTGATGTTGGCCAGGTCGGCCACCGTCGACTTCAGATCGTCCTTCAACTCGTCGGGAAGCGGCATGGGCCAACCGTTTTCGCCCTCCCGCTGGGACAGGGTGGCCACCCGGTCGCGGAACTCGTCGCTGCCCATCACCCCGGGGATGCGGGCGCCGAGCGCGACGAGTTGGGCGCCGGTCAGCGTCGAGGTCTCGATCAGGTAGTCGGGTTCGTCCTCGCAGGCGCGGACGATCGCGTCAGCCAGGATCAGCCGGCCCTCGGCGTCGGTGTTGAGTACCTCCACAGTGGTTCCGCCGTACTGGGTCAGCACGTCGCCGGGCCGCTGCGCGGTGGCCGACGGCATGTTCTCGGCCATCGGGACGGTGGCGATGACGTCGATCGGCAGTTTCTGGTCGGCGACGAGCACCATGGTGGCGACCACCGCGGCGGCGCCGGCCATGTCGGAAGTCATGTGGTGCATCTGGGCCGCCGGCTTGATGGAGATGCCACCGGTGTCGAAGGTGATGCCCTTGCCGACCAGCGCCACTTTCGGGGCATTCTTGCCTTTGCCGCCTTTGTAGGTCAGCCGCACCAGGCGCGGCGGGTTGGCCGAGCCCTGACCCACGCCGATGATGCCGCCGTAGCCGCCCTTGGCCAGCGCCTTCTCGTCGAGCACCTCGACTTTCAACCCTGCGCCGGTGCCCAAAATCTCTGCCCGGCGGGCGAATTCGTCGGGATGTAGATGGCTGGGCGGGGTGTTGACCAGATCACGTGCGGTGGCCACCGCCGCGGCGATCGCCAGGGCGCGGGCGGCGTGCGCCTTGGCTCCGTTGGCCGTGCTCAGCGCGGTGATCGTGGACAGCCCCGGCTCCTTGGGCGCGGTCTTGGCGCTGCGGTACTCGTGCATCTGATAGGCCCCGAGGATCAGGCCCTCCACCGCGGCGCCCAGATGCAACTCGGCGAGCGTGGTGATCACCGCGTTCACCCCGGCCAGCGACCGCGCGGCCGCGCCGGATGCCCGTCGGATCACCTCGGCGGGCCACTCGTCGCGTGCCGCGCCCAGACCGACCGCCAGCACGCTGCCGACCGGAAGCGACGGCACATGCAGCCGGGTCAGCTGCTCGGGGCCGGCTTTGGCTCCCAGTGCCCGCAGCGCGACCTCGATCTCGCCGACCGCCTCGACGTCCAGGAACGGGCCGCCGACGACGGTCGGAGCGCCGTCCTCGTCGGCGCCGCTGACGATCGGAACGAGCAGAACCGACGAACCCAAGACCTCTTCGGGCAGCGACGAGGCGACGGTGACGGTGGGGGCGCTGTAACCGGGTTGAGTGCTCACAGCGACACCCTAATCGGGTGGCGTTTAAGGTTGGTCGCTGTGACCGATGACGCGACCGACGACGCAGTGCTGCACGGCCCGCTGGAAACCCGGCACCGCGACCGCGGGGCCACCTTCTCCCCATTCGGCGGCTGGTTGATGCCGGTGTCCTACGCCGGAACCGTTGGCGAGCACACCGCCACCCGCGAGGCGGTCGGCTTGTTCGACGTCAGCCACCTGGGCAAGGCGCTGGTGGCCGGGCCCGGAGCCGCGGAGTTCGTCAACGCCGCGCTGACCAACGACCTGCGCCGGATCGGGCCCGGCAAGGCGCAGTACACGCTGTGCTGCACGCCTGAGGGCGGGGTGATCGACGACCTGATCGCCTACTACGTCGACGACGACGAAATTTTCCTGGTGCCCAACGCCGCCAATACCGCGGCGGTGGTCGCCGCACTGAAAGATGCTGCGCCGGAGAATATTGCGGTCACTGACCAGCACCGTTCCTTCGCCGTGCTGGCGGTGCAGGGGCCGCGGTCATCCGAGGTGCTGGCCGCGCTGGGCCTGCCGTACGACATGGACTACATGGGCTACGCCGACGCCGAGTACGCCGGGGTGCCGGTCCGGGTGTGCCGCACCGGCTACACCGGCGAGCATGGCTACGAGTTGCTGCCGCCGTGGGACTGGGCCCCGGTGGTGTTCGACGCGCTGGCGGCGGAGGTCGAGAGCAGGGACGGCCAGCTCGCCGGGCTCGGGGCGCGCGACACGCTGCGCACCGAGATGGGCTACCCGCTGCATGGTCACGAACTCTCACCTGACATCTCGCCGCTGCAGGCCCGTACCGGCTGGGCGGTCGGGTGGTCCAAGGAGGCGTTCTTCGGGCGCGACGCGCTGCTGGCCGAGAAGCAGGCCGGCCCCCGCCGGCTGCTGCGCGGACTGCGGGCGACCGGCCGCGGGGTGCCGCGCGCCGACATGGTGGTGCTGCGCGACGCCGCGCCGATCGGGGTCACCACATCGGGCACGTTCTCCCCGACGCTGGGCGCGGGCATTGCGTTGGCACTGATCGACACCGACGCCGAGGTGGCCGACGGTGCCGTGGTCAGCGTCGACGTCCGCGGCCGGCTGCTGGACTGCGAGGTGGTCAAGCCGCCGTTCGTCGACGTCAAGACCCGTTGAGTCCCGGTCAGCGCATCGCGGCCGGTTAGTAGAATCGCGGACATGTCCCAGGCCACGCTTCTGTTCACGGTGCATCGCAGTGACCACCCGGCGAGTGATGAGCGGCGGGCCGCGGTACTGGCCGACCCCGGCTTCGGCCGGTACTTCACCGACCACATGGTGTCGATCCTCTACTCCCACGACCGTGGCTGGCACGACGCGCAGGTGGTTCCCTACGGCCCCATCGAACTGGATCCGTCGGCAATCGTGCTGCACTACGCCCAGGAGGTCTTCGAGGGGCTCAAGGCCTACCGGTGGGCCGACGGCTCGATCGTCTCGTTCCGCCCGGAGGCCAACGCCGCCCGATTGCGGGCGTCGGCGCGCCGGCTCGCCATCCCGGAGCTGCCCGACGAGGTGTTCCTGGAATCGCTGCGCCAGCTGATCGCCGTGGATCACCAGTGGGTGCCCGCGGCGGGCGGTGAGCAGTCGCTGTACCTGCGGCCGTTCATCATCGCCACCGAGCCGGGCCTGGGGGTGCGCCCCTCGGCGGAGTACCGCTACCTGGTGATCGCCTCCCCGGCCGGGGCGTACTTCAAGGGCGGGATCAAGCCGGTGAGCGTGTGGCTGTCCACCGAGTACGTCCGCGCCAGCCCGGGCGGCACCGGGGCGGCCAAGTTCGGCGGAAACTACGCGGCGTCACTGCTGGCCCAGGCCGAGGCCGCCGAGCATGGCTGCGACCAGGTGGTGTGGCTGGACGCCATCGAACGCCGCTACATCGAGGAGATGGGCGGGATGAACCTGTTCTTCGTCTTCGGCAGCGGCGGATCGGCCCGCCTGGTCACCCCGGAGCTCAGCGGCTCCTTGCTGCCCGGAATTACCCGGGATTCGTTGCTGCAGTTGGCTTCTGATGCCGGGTATGCCGTCGAGGAACGCAAGATCGACGTCGAGGAGTGGCGCAAGGGGGTGGCCACCGGCGAGATCACCGAGGTCTTCGCCTGCGGCACCGCCGCGGTGATCACCCCCGTCGCGCAGGTGAAGTACGGGGAGGGCGAATTCACCGTCGGCGACGGCGAACCCGGCGAGGTCACCATGGCGCTGCGGGACACCCTCACCGGCATCCAGCGCGGCACGTTCGCCGACAAGCACGATTGGATGAGCCGGCTGGCCTAATCCGACCCGGTCACCACGGTGTTGCGCCCCGCCCGCTTGGCTTCGTAGAGCGCGGCGTCGGCCCGGGCGATCCAGGACGCCAAGTCCTCGTCGGGCCGCAGTTCGGCCGCACCGATGCTGACACTGACCGCGAGCTGATTCTCGAACGGGGTGTCGGCGATCCGCTGGCGCAGTTTCTCGGCCGCCGCCACCGCGTCCTGCAGACCGCAGTAGCGCAGGAGCACGATGAATTCCTCACCGCCCCAACGCCCCAGCAGGTCAGTGCCGCGGACCTGATCGCGCAGCCGCTGAGCCATCTCGACGAGCACGCGGTCGCCGGTCTGGTGGCCGTGGGTGTCGTTGATCGATTTGAAGTGATCGACGTCGAGCATCAGCAGGGTCAGCCGCTGCCGGTGGCGCTGAGCCTGCGCGAAGTCCGCGGACAACAGCTCGGTGGCGTGCCGGCGGTTCCACAGGCCGGTCAGCGGGTCGGTGACGGCAAGCCGGGTCAGCTCGGCCTCGAACATCTTGCGCTCGCTGATATCCCGGGTGACACCGAGGATCTCCACCACCTTGCCCTCGGCATCCACATACGGGATCACCTGCAATTCGCCGATCATGATCGAGCCGTCGCTGCGGTAGTACTCATGCTCGTCGCGGTAGGTAGGCGGCAAGGATCCGTTCGCGATCGCGGTGAACAGGTCGCTGAAGTACCCGGCGACCTTGGCCGCCGAGTCCGGGGGGTGAATCTCCTCCAGGCTCTGGTGCATGGCCTGCTCCGGGGTGATACCGCGGACCCGTTCCACCGCGGAGCTGACGTAGGTGATGCTGCCGTCGAGCGCCATCGTCCAGATGACCTCCCAGGCGTTCTCGGCCAGCAGCCGGTAGCGCTCCTCGGACTGCCGCAGTTCCTTCTCGACGTCGCGCAACTCGGTGATCTCGGCGACGGTGCCCTCCATGATGACCGAGCCGTCCGGGCGACGGCGGCTCTGCATCCAGCACCGGGTGTAGAGCGGGGTTCCGTTGCGGTGGAACCACTTCAGCTCCACAGAGGTCTGCTGCCCGGGTTCGGTGGTCAACGCCTCGGCCAGCACCGGCAGGAACTCCGGAGCTACCCGGCTGTGCACCGCCTCGGCGTCGGCGAGCGCCGCGGCCGGCGTCACACCAAGCTTGGCTTCGATGGCATTGGAGATGTACTCGTACCCCAGGTCCGGCTGCACCCGTAGAACGAACAAGACCAATCCGCTGTGATCGGCGATCCGTTCAAACCACCGTGGGTCGGGCACCTTACCGGCCAGGTCGGGATCAGTCACCGCTGACATCCTCGAAACGGCCGGTCTTGTGCTCCAACAATATTCGATAAACCGTGCCGTGCTTGGGGCCGGACGGATCCGGGGGCGGCTGATGCGGCGGGAATTTCAGCAGCGGCATGATGCGCTCCACCAGCAGGGCCATGCCGGTGTTCCAGTCGTCGCCGTGGCATTCCTCGAATGTGCCCCAGGCGATCACGCTACGCCAGTTGGACAGATCATCGACGTGTTCGACCTCGACGCACACCCGCGGATCTGCACGCATGGCGCGTAGTTTCGCCCCGTCCATCCCGTGGCCCCAGAGGTGGGTGCCGTCATAGGCATAGCTGACCGGGACGACATAGACCCGCCCCTGGTCGATGCATCCGATCCGGGCGATCACCTCGCCGTGCAGCAGATCCTCGATCTGCCCGGCGTCCAGGACTCCCAGCATCTGCCCCTCCCCGTCGGTTCGCGCTGTCAGGATCTCAACGCTAGTCCCAGCAGGCTCACGGTCGTCGCCACTTCCACCGCCGCGCCCATCACATCGCCGGTCACTCCGCCGAAGCGGCGCACGCAATGCCGGATCAGCACTGCTGCCAACAGCATCGCCGCGACCACCGTGGCCGGTCCCTGCCACGGCCGGTCGGTGGCGAAGACCGCCAGACCGGCCGCTGCCGTCACCCACGCGGCCACCACCGACGGCGACTGACTGCCGGCGACCGTGGCGCCCAGGCTGCTTCCAGCGGCAGCCGGGACGCCCCGGCGGCTGGCCAGCACCGTGGCCACCCGGCCAGACATGACCGCGGTCACCGCGGCCACTGTTCCGGTGAGCCCGGCCGGCAGCGCCGCGAAGGCGGCGGCCTGGGTCAGTATCACCACGACGACGACTGCCACCCCGAAGGGGCCGGTGGAGCCGTCGTGCATCACCGCCAGGGCGCGCTGCGGCGGGCCGTAGCAGCCCAGACCGTCGGCGGTGTCGGCGAGCCCGTCGATGTGCATGCCCCGGGTCAACGCCAGCAGAAGGGCCACGGCGAGCATTCCGGCGAGCAGGCTGTGTGCCCCGAACGCCCAGCTACCCACCCACAACGCCGCCGCCGCGGCCAAGCCCAACGCCACGCCGACCACCGGCAGCGCCGCGACCGTGTGAGGGCCGGGAGTCGCTGTCGCGGCGCGGCCTGCCGGCAGCACCGTCGCGAACGCGAAAGCGCTTGCCAGCCCTGCCATCACGGCGTGCCGCTGGCGGAACTTCCGGAGACGCCGGCGTCGGTGAAGGTCGACATCGAGCACAGCGCGGCCACCGCGGCCTGGATGATCGGCAGCGCCACCGCCGCGCCGGTGCCCTCGCCGAGCCGCAACCCGAGGTCGACGATCGGCTCCAATTTCAGCTGCGCCAACGCCAGCTTGTGCGCCGGCTCGGGGGAGAGGTGTCCGGCCTGCCACCACAATCGAGCGTCCGGCGCGAGTTGCTCGGCGATCACCGCAGCCGAGGTGACCACCAGGCCGTCGAGCAGCAGCGGGGTGCGCCGCACCGCGGCCTGGGCGCAGAAGCCGGCCATGGCGGCCAGATCCGCCCCGCCGCAGGCCGCCAGCAACCCCAGCGGGTCGGAATGCACTGCCCGCGAACGGTACAGCGCATCACGAATGGCCGCGGTCTTGCGCGACCAGGTCGCGTCATCGATGCCGGTGCCGCGGCCCACCGCGGCGACTGGTTCGGTGCCGGTGACCGCCGCGACGAGCGTGGTAGCGGCGGTGGTGTTCCCGATGCCCATGTCGCCGGCGATCAGCAGATCCGCCCCGGCGTCGATCTCCTCGTCGGCGATCCGCCGGCCGATCTCGATCGCGCGCGTCACCTCCTCGGCGCTCAACGCGTCCTCCACCGCGATGTTGCCGCTGGATCGGCGCACCCGGTACGGGCCCGGCGGGCCGTCCCGGTCCACCGCGATGTCCACCGCGCGCACTCCTGCTCCGGCGATGTCGGCAAGCACGTTGATGGCCGCGCCACCGCCTGCGATGTTGTCGACCATCTGCCCGGTGACCTCCGCGGGGTAGGCCGACACCCCGGCTTGGGCCACACCGTGGTCGCCGGCGAACACCACGACCCGGACCTGCTCGAATTGCTGTGGCGGACAAAGCCCTTGGCACGACGCGACCCACACCGAGAGATCCTCCAGGCGGCCCAGTGCACCCTGCGGCTTGGTCAGCAGATCCTGGAGGCGCCGCGCCGCCGCAGCGACGCGGCCGTCCGGCGGGGTGATCTCAGCGAATTCCGTCATCCCGGCGCCTTCACCCACAGTGGCTGCCCGGCGACCACCAGGACCACACGCTGGCAGCAGGCGGCGATCCGCTGGTTGAGCGCACCGAGCTCGTCGGCGAAGCGGCGGCCGGACTCGGTGGCGGGCACCACCGTCAGTCCCACCTCCGGGCTGACCAGCACCACGTCGGCGGCCGAGTCGTCCACGGCGGCAACCAAGTTGTCGACGTCAGCGCCCACCGGACCCTGCCAGCCGCTGCGGTCCAGCATCGCGGTCAGCCAGCCGCCCAGATCGTCGACCAGGGTGGGAGTGTCGGCTTGGGCGCGCAGATGCCCGGCGACGTCGACGGTTTCCACCGTGCGCCAGCAGGCCGGCCGGCGCTGCCGATGCTCGGCGATCCGCCGGGCCCACGCCGGGTCGCCATCGTCGGCCGCCCCGCCGGTGGCCAGATAGTTCACCTGTGCGTCAGCCGGAAGAATCGCCTCGGCCCACCGGGACTTGCCCGACCGGATCCCGCCCAGAACCAGAGTGCGCACGGCGGTCTCAGACCACCGTGGCGCCGCGGGCCACCTGCGGCCGCGGGATCCGCCAGCGGCGGGGCTGCATGGCGCGCGGCACCGCGTAGAAGGCGAGCCTCATATGTGACTCGGTGTTGTCGGGGAACTTCGCGTCCGCGGCCTTATTCACCTTGCGCGACAGCAGGAATCCGTCGACCAGCATCGCGACCAGCACCACCGGCATCGCGTAGTTCAGGTAGAGCGCGATCTTCGGGGCGATCAACCCCCCGAAGACGAGCAGCAACGTCCAGGGCATCAGCAGCCCCAGCAGATTGCGCCGGGCGTCGACGATGTCGCGGGCCAAACGCCGGACCGGGCCCTTGTCCCGGCCGATCAGGTAGGCCTCTTCGCCGGCCTTCATCCGCGCGTTGCGATCGGAGATGATCGAGCGTTGCCGGAGCCGGTCGGCCTGACGCTCCTCCTTGGTCATCGTCTTACGGGCTGCCTTGCGCCGCTGACGCGCCTCGGCGGCGGTCATCGGCGCGGGCGCGACCGGGCCGCGGCGTTTGTCCTTCTCGCTGCGCTTGGGGGTCGGCCGGCCCTTCGGCGCGGTCGTGCCGGTCGTGTCGACCGGAGCGGCAGCGACCTCTGTCTCGTCGGCGCCGTCGGCCTCGTCGTCGTTGCGGTCGGCGCCGTTATCGCGGCGGCCCAGCAGTTTCACGCATGTCAGGGTACTTCCCGCATCCGCGGGTTGGGCATGCATGTCAGGTGACAGTCCGCCAGTAGCCTGCTGGCATGGCCCGGGGATCACGGGTGCTAATAGCCCCGGACTGTTTCGGCGACAGCCTGACCGCCGTGCAGGCCGCCCAGTCGATCGCCGCGGGATGGCGGCGGGCACGGCCTGCCGACCCTCTGGTGTTGCTGCCGTTGTCCGACGGCGGGCCTGGTTTTGTGGCGGCGCTGACGGCGGGGCAGCCGCACCTTCAGGTACTCCCCGCGCAGGTGAGCGGGCCGCTGTCCGAGCAGGTCTCGGCCCAGTGGGCGTTCGATCCGGGCCCCGCGACGGCGTACATCGAAAGCGCGCAGGCCTGCGGGCTGGCGCTGCTGGACGGCCCGCCGACCGTGCACACCGCGATCGCCGCCACCAGCACGGGCGTGGGCCAGCTGATCGAGGCCGCCGTCGGCGCGGGTGCGCGGACGGTCGTCGTCGGGCTGGGCGGCAGTTCATGCACCGACGGGGGACGGGGCATGGTCGAGGCACTCGGCGGACTCTCTGCTGCACGCCGCACGCTGGCGGCAGTCCGCCTGGTCGCCGCTACCGACGTCGAGCACCCGCTGCTCGGGCCGTCCGGGGCGGCGCGGGTGTTCGGCCCGCAGAAGGGTGCCGACGCTGCCACCGTCGAGTTTCTCGAGCGTCGGCTGCAGGAGTGGGCCGCGCTGCTGGAAGCCGAAGGCGGGGCAGACGTCCGCGGACTGCCCGGCGCCGGCGCGGCCGGGGGGCTGGGTGCGGCGCTGCTGGCATTGGGCGGACGTCGCGAGTCCGGTGCGGCGCTGATCGCCCGGCACCTCGGCGCCGAACACAAGATGGCGTCGGCTCGACTGCTGGTGACCGGAGAAGGGCGGCTCGACGAGCAGTCGCTGCACGGCAAGGTGGTGGGGTCGCTGGCCGCGGCGGCCCGCCCGCACCGCCTGCCGGTGCTGGTGTTCGCCGGTCAGGTGGCGCTGGGGCCCGAGGCGCTGGGGGCGGCCGGCATCCGCGCCGCGTACTCGGTGGCCGAGTACGCCGGGTCGGTGCGACGGGCCATCGACGACGCCGCGGCGCAACTGTCGGGACTGGTGGAGCGCACGGCGGCGGCCCTGCCCGCGGAGTCGGAGGAATAGCCGCCGGGCGGGTACCGTTGTCAGTGCTGGGTTGACACTGTGTGCAATTGACACTGTGTGCAATCCCATCCCCACGAATTTTCCGCACGAGGGAGACCTAATGACCGACGAGTCGTCTACCGCGACCGAGACCACCACCCACGGCGTGACCATGTCCGACGCCGCGGCGGCCAAGGCCAAGGCGCTGCTGGACCAGGAGGGCCGCGACGACCTGGCGCTGCGGATCGCCGTGCAGCCGGGTGGCTGCGCCGGCCTCAAGTACAACCTGTTCTTCGACGACCGGACCCTCGACGGCGACCTGAACGCCGACTTCGGTGGTGTCCGGCTGACCGTCGACCGGATGAGCGCCCCGTATGTGCAGGGCGCCACCATCGACTTCGTCGACAGCATCGAGAAGCAGGGTTTCACCATCGACAACCCGAACGCCACCGGCTCCTGCGCCTGCGGCGATTCGTTCAACTGATTCGTTTTCAGTACTGGGGCTGATTCAGTCCTTCACTTCGTTCAGTACTGGGGCTGATTCAGTCCTTCACTCGTTCAGTACTGGGCAGCGGTGCGCAGCAGGTACGAGCACACCAGCAGCTTGTTGTCCTGACGCAGTAACTGGGCCACACCCTGTTCCTCGTCGCGGGCCCTGCGGGCCGTCGACGCCGGTGCCACCTTCATGGTGAACAGCACCTGCGCCTGATACGAGGAATTCATCACGATCTTGTCGATCGAGGTGACCTCCGCGCGGGCGAACTGCTTGCGGAAGGCGTCGCTGGACAGCCGGGCGAGCGCCATATCGGACTTGCGGTCCTTGATGGCGTCGAACATGCCGCACAGCGTGTTGCGGGCCACCGTCTCGGTATCGCCGTCCGACAGTGCCGTCAGGTAGTTCTGGATGGAGGACTTGGCGGCCGAGTCGGTGAACGCCGCCGCGCCGCCGGCGGATCGGTTCGAGCCGAAGAGCGCCACCACGGCGATCAGAGCGGCCACCACCCCCAGACCCAGCAGACTCCACAGCAGGGCCCGTTTGCGTCCGCCGGCCGGCTGCGGAGGCTCTGGATAGCCCACCGGCGGCGGCAATGGCCCCGGATACACCGCGGGGTAGGGATACACGGGCATACCGGGGAACGGCTGACCCTCGGCGCCGACCGGCTGGTGCGGCGGATACGGGCCAGCCATCGATGATTCTCCTACCCAAACTCGTCGGCAACGTGGACTCGCGCAGCCGAGCCACTTCGACCCCATCGGTGCGCGGGCCATATAGTCGGCTCCTGATATTGCAGGCTAGCGCACCCGCCGGGCCTGCCCGAACAACGAAGGGGCGGACGTCGTCGTGACCATCGCCGTAACGGGATCCATTGCCACAGACCACCTGATGCGCTTTCCGGGGCGGTTCTCCGAGCAGCTGCTCGCCGAGCACCTGCAGAAGGTGTCGCTGAGCTTCCTGGTCGACGACCTGGTGGTCCACCGCGGCGGGGTGGCGGGCAACATGGCGTACGCGATCGGCGTGCTCGGCGGTGACGCGGCGCTGGTCGGCGCGGCCGGTGTCGATTTCACCGACTACCGGGAATGGCTGGAATCGGCCCGTGTCAACTGCGAGCACGTGCTGATCTCCGACACCCAGCACACCGCACGGTTCGTCTGCACCACCGATCTGGACATGGCGCAGATCGCCTCGTTCTACCCCGGCGCGATGTCGCTGGCGCGCAACATCAAACTGGCTGATCTGGTGGCCGCCGCCGGCAAGCCCGAGCTGGTGATCGTCGGCGCCAACGACCCCGAGGCGATGTACACCCACACCGACGAGTGCCGCAGCCTGGGTCTGGCCTTCGCCGCCGACCCCTCCCAGCAGCTCGCCCGGCTCTCCGGCGAAGAGATCCGTCGGCTCGTCGACGGAGCCACCTACCTGTTCAGCAACGACTACGAGTGGGACCTGATGCTGTCCAAGACCGGCTGGACCGAGGCCGATGTCCTCGCCCAGGTCGGCCTGCGGGTCACCACGCTGGGCGCCAAGGGCGTCGACCTGATCGGCGCCGACGGCACCAACATCCACGTGGGCGTCGTCCCGGAGACCGCGCAGGTCGACCCGACGGGTGTTGGCGACGCGTTCCGGGCCGGGTTCCTCACCGGCCGCGGGGCCGGTCTGGACCTGGAACGCTCGGCGCAGCTGGGCTCGCTGGTCGCGGTGCTGGTCCTGGAGACCACCGGCACGCAGAACTGGACCTGGGACCTGCGCACCGCCAAGGAGCGTCTGACCGGCGCCTTCGGACCCGAGGCCGCCGAGGAGATCACCGCCGCGTTGAACGCCTGACCCGTCGGGCGGCCCTACGGGTGCCGGCCGTCGCGGCGGCCCCGGCGGCGATCCAGGGTCCGGCGATGATCACCGGATCCATCCACGTGTGGTTGAGGTCGGCGCGGCCGACACCGTCCCGCCCCCGCGCACCGAGTCGATGGCCCAGTTCCATGCGACCGGCGAGCCACCAGGCCCACCGGTCCGGCGTTCAACATCTACTGCGGGTCCTGCTACTTCTGCGTGCGCGCGGGTTGTTCTCCAACTGCCACAACGCCAATCCCAACGTCAATCCCAACGTCAATCCCAACGTCAATCCCAACGTCAATCCCAACGTCAATCCCAACGCGACGGCGATCGGCGATGCACGACCATGGCTTTTCACTCGCGCCGGGTACCCGGACGGTGGAAACGAAAACCGGACTAGAGCTGCACGGGGTAATGCGGCTCACTGATCTGCGGCACGATGCTGTGCTCGACGAAGATCGCGTACCAGAGCAGGAAGATCAGCACGGTCCACAGTCGCCGGCTGTGGTCGCTCTCGCCGGCTCTGTGCTCGTCGAGCATGGCCCGCACCGCCACCAGGTCGACCAGCTGCCCGGCCTGCGAGACGTCGATCATGCCGTAGGCCCAGTCCATCAGTTCTCCGGACCGCAGCCAGTGCCGGATCGGCACCGGGAAACCCAGTTTGGCCCGGTTGAGCACGTGAGCGGGCACGATCGGCTCCAACGCCCGGCGCAGCGCGTACTTGGTGGTGGTCCGGGTGATCTTCTGGTCGAACGGCAACCTGGATGCGACGGCGAAGACCTCCGGATCCAGGAACGGCACCCGCAACTCCAGGGAGTTGGCCATGGTCATCTTGTCGGCTTTGACCAGGATGTCGCCGCGCAGCCAGGTGAACAGGTCGATGTGCTGCATGCGGGCCACCGGATCCCACCCCGTCGACTCCGCGTAGACATTCGCTGTGACGTCGGTGTGCGTCCAGTCCGGTGTGAAGCGGGGCAGTACCGCGCGCAGTTGCTCGTCGGAGAAGCTGCGGGCGTTGCCGTAGTAGCGCTCCTCCAGCGTCAGCGAGCCGCGGTGCAGCAGGCTCTTGCCGCGCATGCCCTCCGGCAGCGGCTTAGAGGCCTTGCCGAGCGACTTGCGAACACTCTTGGGCAGGTAGTCGAACGGTTTGAGCGACAGCGGCTCGCGATAGATGGTGTAGCCGCCGAACAGCTCATCGGCTCCTTCGCCGGAGAGCACGACTTTGACGTGCTTGCGCGCCTCCCGGGCGATGAAGAACAGGGGGACCAGCGCCGGGTCGGCCACCGGCTCGTCGAGATACCAGACGATCTCGGGCAGTGCGGCGACGAATTCGGCCTGGCTGACCACTTTGGCGACGTGCCGGGCGCCGATGGCCTCCGCGGAGGCGACGGCTACGTCCACCTCGGAGAACCCTTCCCGCTCGAATCCGGTGGTGAAGGTGATCAGCCGCGGGTTGTGCCGGATCGCCAGCGCGGCGATGGCGGTGGAGTCGATGCCGCCGGAGAGGAACGCCCCCACGGTGACATCGGCGCGCATGTGCTTGGCGACGGAGTCCTCCAGCACCGCGGTGATCTCGTCGTAGCGGGCCTGTTCGCCGCCCTCGATGAACGGCACCGCGGCGAACCGCGGTCGGAAGTACCGGGTGATCTCGGGGGAGTGGCCGGGGCGGATCACCGCGTAGCAGCCGGACTCCAGGCGGCGCACCCCGCGGTGCAGAGTCTCCGGTTCCGGTACGTACTGCAGCACGGTGTAGTGCTGCAGGGCACGGGTATCGATCTCGGTGTCCACCCCGAGGATGCCGGCCAGGTCCAGCAGACACTTCTTCTCGCTGCCGACCGCGGTTCCGCCCGGGCCGGTCGCTATGAACAGCGGTTTGATGCCGAACGGATCGCGGGCGCAGAACAACTCCCGGCGGGCGGTGTCCCACAGCGCGAAGGCGAACATGCCGCGCAGCCGGCCCAGCGCCTCGCTGCCCCAGTAGTGGTAGGCGGCGACGATCGCCTCGCCGTCACCGTCGGTGTGGAACACCGCACCGAATTCCGACCTCAACACCTCGCGTAGTTCGAGGTAGTTGTAGATCTCGCCGTTGAAGACCAGGACATAGCGGTCCGGTTCCTCCGGCGGACCCCAGCGCAGCGGCTGATGGGAGTGGGCGATGTCGATGATCGACAGCCGGTTGAAACCGAGCACAACGGTGCCCGATGTCGCCGGCCCTCCGGCTCCGGTGGCGTCCGACCAGGTTCCCGGCTCGTCCGGACCGCGGTGGCGCATCAGATGCGACGCGCCCGCCACCGCGTCGACGGTGTCGCCGGTGATGGCGCCGGCCGCGTGTCCTACCAGGGCAAGCAGTCCGCACATCCGGCCAAGTATGCCCGAACGGGCACCGCCGCCCGAACCGGTATCCAACCGATTCGGCAGGTGTGTCGGCTTGTTGCCCATCAGTGGTCTACGCTGCGTAGTATTCGAGTGGCGATGCGCCCTTGAGTGACCTCTGTCAAAGGGGCGCCCAGGGTCATCGGCCCAGCTTGTGACACAGGAGGCGCCAAGTGACACCACGCGGGCGAGGCGATACCACCACCGGCTCCGGGACCCGGTCCAGCCGTTGGCGGGGATTAGCGCTGACCGTCACCCTCGCGGGGCTGGCCGCCACCCTCAGCGGTTGCAGCTGGCAGGACGCTCTGGCGCTCGGGTGGCCCCGTGGCGTCACGCCCGAGGCGCACGCCATGCACAAGTTGTGGCTGTGGTCGGTGATCGCCGCCCTCGTGATCGGCGTGATCGTCTGGGCGCTGATGTTCTGGTGCCTTGCGGCCTTCCGCAAGAAGAAGGGCGACGAGGAGATGCCCCGCCAGTTCGGCTACAACATGCCGCTGGAGCTGGTGCTGACGGTCGTCCCGTTCCTGATCATCTCGGTACTCTTCTACTTCACGGTGCTCACCCAGGACAAGGTCCTGAAGAAGGAATCCAATCCCGAGGTCGTCATCGACATCACCGCGTTCCAGTGGAACTGGAAGTTCGGTTATCAGAAGGTGGCTTTCGCCGACGGCTCGTTCAACTACGAGGGTGCCGACCCCGCCCGCAAGGCCGCCGTGCAGTCGAAGCCCGAAGGCACAGATAAGCACGGCGAGGAAAAGGTCGGCGCCATCCGCGGGATGAACCCGGAGGATCGCTCCTACCTCAACTTCGACAAGATCGAGACCCTCGGTAGCAGCGACGAAATTCCGATCCTGGTGCTCCCGGTGGGCAAGCGCGTCGAGTTCCAGCAGGCCTCCGCGGACGTCATCCACTCGTTCTGGGTGCCGGAGTTCCTGTTCAAGCGCGACGTATTCCCGAATCCCGTGGCCAACCACTCGGAGAACATCTGGCAGATCTCGGAGATCACCGAGGCCGGAGCCTTCGTCGGACGGTGCGCTGAGATGTGCGGCACCTACCACGCGATGATGAACTTCGAGGTTCGCGCGGTTCCGGCCAACGACTTCAAGACCTACCTGCAGGCGCGCGCCGCCGGCAAGAGCAACGCCGAGGCTTTGCAGGCCATCAACCAGCCGCCACTGGCGATCACCACCAAGCCGTTCGACACCCGCCGTGGCGAACGGGTGATTCCTAAGCAGCAGATGGCCGCCGCGCAGGCGAATAAGTAGGAGAGCGTCCGACATGCGTATCGAAGCCAGGCTTTTCGAGATCCTCACCGGCTTTTTCTTCCTTGCCGCTGTCGCCTACGGCGGTCTCACCGCGGTCTTCCAGACGCCGAAGGGCTCCATCGAGTGGGCCGGAACCACGGCGCTGGTCATGACGGCGGGTTTGTCGCTGATCATCGGCACGTTCTTCCGGTTCATCGCCCGCCGCCTCGACACCCGTCCCGAGGACTACGAGGAGGCGGACATCGCCGACGGCGCCGGGGAACTGGGCTTCTTCTCGCCGCACAGCTGGTGGCCCATCCTGATCGCGCTGGCTTTCTCCACCGCAGCCGTGGGTGCGGCCATGTGGCTGCCCTGGCTGATCGCGATCGGCATCGTGTGCGTGCTGGGCGCGGTCTCCGGTCTGGTCTTCGAGTACTACATCGGCCCTGAGAAGCACTGACCTCCTCATTGCCGATGGCCCAGGCGGTCAATCCGGCGCGCATGGGGGTCCGTTGGGTAGTGTTTGCGTGGGCACGGCTGCAGCCGCCAGGCGAACGCCCTCGCCCCGGGGCATGCGCAGTCGAAAGAGGATAGTCAGCAGATGAGCGGGCCCAATCCGCCGGAACGGGAACTGGGCGGTCAACCATCCGATGACCGGGCCGGTGACCGGGAGGAACTGACCGACACCGGATTTTCCCGCGCCTATTCCGCCCCCGAATCCGAGCAGTACACCATCGCGCCGTACATGCCGGCCGAGATCGAACTGTACGACTACGACGCCTACGAGCAGTCGGGGGCCGCGGGCGATGAGCTGCCGCCGCCGAGGTGGCCCTGGGTTGTCGGCATCACCGCCATCGTCGCGGCTATCGCGCTGGTGGCTTCGGTCTCGCTGCTGGTGACCAACCGCGACACGACGAACACCGCTACCCCGACAACGACCACCGTCACCACCCCGCCGGTGCAAGACCAGATCACCACCACGACGCCCCCGCCTCCGCCTCCGCCCCCGCCTCCGCCCCCGACCGAGGCTCCGCCACCGGAACCGCCGCCGCCCCCGCCGCCGACCGAGACGGTCACTGTCACCTCGGAGGCCCCGCCTCCGCCGCCCCCGCCGCCGGCCCCGGAGCCACCACCCCCGCCGCCGCCTCCGGTGACGACCACACCGCCACCGCCACCGCCGCCGACCACCACGACGCAGGCCGGACCACGGCAGGTCACCTACACCGTGACCGGGACGAAGGCGCCCGGCGACATCATCACTGTGACGTATGTCGACGCGTCGGGCCGGCGACGGACCCAGCGCAACGTCTACATCCCGTGGTCGCTGACAGTGACGCCGATCTCCCAGTCTGATGTCGGATCGGTGCAAGCGTCCAGCCTGTTCCTGGTCAGTAGGCTCAATTGCTCCATAACGACAAGCGACGGGACGGTGCTGTCATCGAATCAGAACAACGCGGCGCAGACGAGTTGCTGATGGATCCCGAATCAGACGCACACCCGGCCGTAGCCGATCACTCCCCAGGACGTTCCCCTCAGGCGGTCGACCGCATCATGGTCGGTGTCTGTGGGGCGATCTGGCTGGTCCTCCTGGCCACCAGCGTGTTCGCCACCGTAGCGCTGGTCAAACTCGGTAGCGGGCGTCCCGCGGACGGGGAGGGCCAGTCGTCCTGGGTGCTCTACAGCATCATCATCGTGTCGGCGCTGGTCATTCTCGGCGCTATTCCGCTGCTGCTGCGGGCTCGCCGGAACGCGCGGGCTGAACCCGGGCGGCACGAGTCCGCAGCGACGGATACGGTCGCGCCGGTGCGCCCCACCGAGGCGCCCACGGAGAAGATGAGGGTCTTCGGGCTAGACCCCTACGCGAGCCGCACGCCGGGGTTGCCGGAGCAGCCTAAGGTGTCGCCCGCGCTGACCGCGATGGTGGACAGGTTGTGGCTGCGGGGCACCACCGCGCTGCTGTCAGCCATAGGTGTTGCGTTGATCGCGGTGTCCATCGGTACCTATCTACTGGCCGACGGTAATGACACGGCAGCGTGGGTCGGATTCGGCCTGGCCGGCGTCATCACCGTGGCGATGCCGGCGGTGCTGGCTTTCTTCCAGCGTCAGCTCGGCGAAACGGTAGAAGAAGCCGGCCTGTAAAGACCGGCGGTGCCCGGGCGCACGCGGCGTGCTGCCCGGGCAACCATCGATCGATGCGCTGCGGCCCTACTGCGCTGGCTGTGCCGGCGTCAGAGGCGCGAACTGCGCGGGCGACGACTTCGGGGTGAGTTCCTGATAGCGCGGTGTCGTCTTGGGGGCCAACAGGGCGCAGGTTCCCTCCGCCACACAGGGCGGGGCAGTGTCAGTGCCCGGCGCCGCGAAGCCGGAGGGGGCCACGGCGAGTGCTCCGCCGATCAGGGCCGCTCCGGCGACGGTGACGACGGTCGCGTACAGGGTGCGCAGTGCCATAGTGATGCTCCTCAGTTCTCAGTTCCGGGTTGGACGTCCGGGTTGGACGTCCGGGTTGGACAATTGCCAACGTATGGACGCCGGCTAGGTCGCACTTAGCCGCGACGTGGGTGTGGGCTATGAATCCGAAAGCGCCGTTGCGTGCGCGTTCCCGGCGTGCGGGGGAGGGGAGTGGTTCATCGACACCGGGCAGAAGCACATCCGGATCGGTGCGCCGAAACGAAGAAGGCCCCAGCCTGATCGGCTGGGGCCTTCTTCATTGCGACCGGCTACTTGTAGTAGCCCTTTCCATTTCCACTGCCATTTCCACTGCCACTGCCATTGCCGTTCCCATTGGGTTCGGTGTCCTGGTATTCCTTCAGAGCGGTCAGGGCCCGCACCTCGGAGGCATGCGCCGCCTGGTTCAGTGCGGCATCCTCGGACGCCGGATCGGCGGTGAGGAAGCTGCCGCGACCAGGCCTGCCGGCCGCACCCAACTTGTTCATCCGCTTCGGCAGGGCAGTGCCCTCGTACTCCAGCGGAATCGGGTGGCCGTGATCGTCGACCGGACCCAAGGGCTGGTGCAACTCGATATAGGCACCATGCGGCAGCCGCTTGAGGATGCCCGTCTCGATGCCGTGCTCCAGCACGTCGCGGTCGCTGCGCTGCAGGCTGACGGCCCACCGGTAGGCGAAGAAGAAGGCCAGCGGAGGCACCACCAGCATTCCGATGCGCCCGATCCACGTGGTCGCATTCAGCGAGATGTGGAAGTTGTAGGCGATGATGTCGTTGCAGGCGCTCAAGGTGATGACCAGGTAGAAGGCGATCACCATGGCGCCGATGCCGGTACGCACCGGCACGTCGCGCGGACGCTGCAGCAGGTTGTGGTGAGCGTCGTCACCGGTGAACCGCTTCTCCAGCCAGGGGTAGGCCATCAGCAGCGCGAACACGACGCCCATGATGACCGCCACCCAAACGGCGGCAGGGATGGTGTGGTTGCCGATGTAGATCTCCCACGCCGGGAAGAGGCGGATCAGGCCGTCGGTCCACAGCATGTAGAAGTCGGGCTGGGAACCGGCCGACACCTGCGAAGGCTTGTAGGGACCCAGCTGCCAGATCGGGTTGATCTGCAGCAGACCTCCCATCAAGCCGAGGATGCCGACGATCATCGCGAAGAACGCGCCGCCCTTCACCGCGAACACCGGCAGAACTCGCACGCCGACGACGTTCTGCTCGGTGCGGCCGGGGCCGGGGAACTGGGTGTGCTTCTGGAACCACACCAGCGCCATGTGGGCACCGATCAAGCCGAGCATGATGCCCGGGAAGATCAGGATGTGCACCGCGTAGAGACGCGGGATGATGATGTTGCCGGGGAAGTCGCCGCCGAAGATCGCCCAGTGCAACCAGGTGCCCACCAGCGGCAGGCCCAGGGTGATCGAGGACAGTGCCGCGCGGATGCCGGTGCCCGACAGCAGGTCGTCCGGCAGCGAGTAGCCGAAGAAGCCCTCGAACATGGCCAGGATGAACAGCAGCGCGCCGATCACCCAGTTGACCTCGCGGGGTCGGCGGAAAGCGCCGGTGAAGAACACCCGGGCCATGTGCACCATGATCGAGGCCGCGAAGAGCAGCGCCGCCCAGTGGTGGACCTGCCGGACGAACAGGCCGCCGCGGACCTCGAAGCTAATGTTCAGCGCGGTCTCGTAGGCCTTCGACATCTGAATGCCCCGCAGGGGCTGATACACGCCCTCGTAGGTGACCTCGGCCATCGACGGGTCGAAGAACAGCGTCAGCCAGACGCCGGTCAGCAGCAGGATGATGAAGCTGTACAGCGCCACCTCACCCAGCAGGAACGACCAGTGCGTGGGGAAGACCTTGTTCAGCTGCCGCCGCAGCGCCGCCGACGGATGGTATCGGGAGTCGACTTCGTCGGCAGCTTTGTTGACGTGGTCAGCGACGTTGATACTCATGATCTGCGCTCCCAGAATGCCGGTCCAACGGGTTCGATGAAGTCGCCATTGGCGACGAGGTAACCGTCTTGGTCGATAGTAATAGGTAATTGTGCCAACGCGCGAGCTGCCGGTCCGAAGATCGGCCGTGCGAAGTGCAGCGCGTCGAACTGCGACTGGTGGCACGGGCACAGAATGCGGTAGGTCTGCTGCTCGTACAGCGACGACGGGCAGCCCAGGTGCGAGCAAACCTTGGTGTAGGCGAACAGCTCACCGAAGTTGAAGCTCTCCTGGCCCTGGCGCTTGACCACTCGGGACATGTCGACCGGCTTGATGCGGATCAGCATGACCGGGTTGCGCACACCCATCCCGATGTGGGCGAGCCGCTCGTGGGACTCGAAGGTGGTGCCGTCGCCGTCTTCTTCACGCCACGGGAACACGGTCTCCATACCGCCGGCGTCAAGGTCCTCGGGACGGATCTTGGTGAACGGCGACTCACCCGGCCGGCCGGTGGACCGACCCAGGAAGATGGTCTCGCCCTTGAACCGAGGCGTCCAGTCCGACGTCCACAGCACGGCCTTGAGTCCGTCAGCGGTGGGAACCACCGGCTTCCACGGGTTCTTGACCAGACCGCCGAGGAGGGCCACCAGGGTGCCCAGGCCGAAGGCGCCGGCACCGATGCCCAGGGCAGCGCCGATCATTTTGCGACGCTTGATCGTCGAGGTCTCCAGCGCGTTGATCAGGGTCGCCGCGGTGGCTTTGCGCTCCACTTCGGAGGACCGTCCGTCGTGGCGATCCTGGATGGAGATCTCCTCGGGGATGAACCGCTTCTGGTACAGCACCGCGCCGATGCCGATCGCCAGGATCGACAACCCGAAGGTGATGCCGTACATCGGCGTGGCCCAGGAGTAGAGCAGGTTGCCCTTGACGCCGTACGGCTTGTATTCCCAGGGCCAGAACAGGAAGACGACCAGCAGCAGCAGACCCATCAGCCCGCCGAAGATCAGCCAGGCTGCGACCCCTCGCTCGGCTCGCTTCTCGGCGCGGGTACCCGGGACGGGCCAGCGGTCTTCCTTGAAGACCGTCTCGACGCCGTCCATGCGGGCGCCCAGCGCGGTCAGTTCCTCGTTTGACATGCCGGCGAGGTCATCGCCGTGCTGATGACTCGACTCGTTCATGACCGTGCCCCGATCCACATCGCGACCGCGATCGCGGCCGCCATTCCGACGACGAAGATTGCCGCACCCTCCGGCACGGGGCCGAAGCCGCCGAGACCGTAACCGCCCGGATTCATGGTCTGCGAGGCGGAGCGGACGTAAGCGATGATGTCCCTCTTCTCGTCCGGCGACAGCTGGCGGTCGGAGAACTTAGGCATGTTCTGCGGGCCGGTCAGCATGGCCGTGTAGATCTGTGCCGGGGTGGCCGGGTCCAGGCCGGGGGCGTACTTACCCGACGAGAGAGCCCCACCGCGGCCGGTGAAGTTGTGGCACGACGCGCAGTTGAGCCGGTAGAGGTCACCGCCGCGGGCGACATCGCCGTACAGGGACTGCTCGGCGATCTGGCCGTTGGCATCGCGGGGCACCAGCGGTCCGCCGCCGATGCTCTGGACATAGGCGCCCAGCGCGTCGGTCTGGGCCAGGTCGAAGATCGGATGCTTGCGTGCGGCCTGCGCCTCACCGCGCATGGCGGGCATCCGGCCCGTGTTGACCTGGAAGAACACCGCTGCCTCGCCGACGCCGGCGAGGCTGGGGCCGCGGCCTTCGACACCTTGCAGGTTGGCGCCGTGGCAGGTGATGCATGCGGTCTCGTACAGCTGCTGTCCGGTGCGCAGCAGCGCGGACTGTGATTCGTCGGCGACAGCCACTTGCGGCTTCGGCGTCAGCGTGGCCGCCAGTACGCCGGCGAACGCCAAACCGAAGAGCAGTAGGACCGCACCGGTGAACCGGCGACGAAGTCGCCGACGCGACTTGACGCTCATGCCCGACCTGATCTTGAGCATGGAACCTCTTCTCTTCGACGGAGGAAGCAGATCGCTCATCAACGGATCGCTCATCAACGGATGAAGTAGATAGTGGCGAACAGAGCGATCCAGACGATGTCGACGAAGTGCCAGTAGTAGGACACCACGATCGCCGCCGTCGCCTGGGCGGGGGTGAACTTGCTCATTCGGGTTCGCATTAGCAGCAGGATGAAGGCGACGAGGCCGCCGACGACGTGCAGGCCGTGGAAACCGGTCGCCAGGTAGAAGACGCTGCCGTAAGCGCTGGAAGCGATCGTCGTCCCCTCCTGCACCAGGTGGTAGTACTCGTAGGCCTGACCGAGGACGAAGAACAGGCCCATCAGCAAGGTCACGGTGTACCAGCGGCGCAGGCCGAAGACGTCTCCGCGCTCAGCCGCGAAGACGCCCATCTGGCAGGTGAACGACGAGGCGATGAGCACCAGCGTCACCGGCACCGCCTGGACCAGGTTCAGCTCGGTCGGCGGCGGCGGCCAGCTCCCGCCTGATTGGGATCGCGCGGTGAAGTACATCGCGAACAGTCCAGCAAAGAACATCAACTCACTGGACAGCCACACGATGGTGCCGACACTGACCATGTTCGGTCGGTTCAGCGAATGCACGCGCGACGTGATCGCAGTTCCTGAGGTACCTACAGCGCTCGTCACAGGAAGCAGTATGACGCTTTGTAGTTGATCCGGTACACCCAGGGCCAGAATTAGTTCTAAGAAGTTTTGCCGACGTCCGAGCGCAGGTTGGTTGGGATCGGGTGTCATGCGACGATCAGGCGGTGAATTCAGCGTCTAACGGGCCCCCCGAAGAGCCGTCGATTTCGTCATGGCCGCAGGTCCTGGGCCGTTTGACGATCGGGGAAGAGTTGGCTGCGGGGCAGGCCGCCTGGGCGATGGACCAGATCATGGCGGGCACGGCTACGCCGGCTCAAATTGCGGCTTTCGGCGTGTCGATGAAGATGAAGTGCCCGACGGCGGCCGAGGTGCGGGAGTTGGCCGACACCATGCTCCGGTACGCACTTCCCGTTCCCACCGACGTCATCGGCACCGACACCGTGGACATCGTCGGCACCGGCGGTGATCGGTCCAACACCGTCAACCTCTCCACCATGGCGGCCGTGGTGGTGGCCGCTGCCGGAGTGCCGGTGGTCAAGCACGGCAACAGGGCGGCGTCGTCGCAGAGCGGCGGCGCCGACATGCTCGAGGCGCTCGGTGTGCGGATCGATTTGGGACCGGATCAGGTGGCCCGCTGCGTGCATGAGGTCGGCATCGGGTTCTGCTTCGCCCCGGTCTTCCACCCTTCCTATAAATACGCCGGTCCGCCCCGCCGGGAGATCGGCGTGCCAACGGTCTTCAACCTGCTGGGGCCGCTGACGAATCCGGCCGGTCCGCGGGCCGGTCTGATCGGCTGTGCGTTCGGCGAGCTGGCCGAGGTGATGGCGGGCGTCTTCGCCGCGCGGCGGGCCAGTGTCCTGGTGGTGCACGGCGACGACGGACTCGACGAGCTCACCACCACCACAACCAGCACCATCTGGCGGGTCCAGGCCGGCACCGTCGACAAGCTCACTTTCGACCCGCTGGGCTTCGGGTTTCCGCGTGCCCAGGTGGCGGAGTTGGTGGGCGGTGACGCGCAGGCCAACGCCGAGGAGGCCCGTGCCGTCTTCGCCGGTGCCACCGGCGCGGTGCGCGACGCGGTGGTGCTCAACGCGGCCGGGGCGATGGTCGCCCACGCCGGTTTATCCAGTCATGCCGAATGGCTGCCGTCCTGGGAGGACGGGCTGAGCCGCGCCGCCGAGGCGATCGATTCCGGGGCGGCGCAGCGCCTCCTGGAGCAGTGGATCCGGTTCACCCAGCAGCTCTGATGCCGCGGCTTGGGCCGAACGGGCCTTGGCGGCCCAATCCAGCCACGGCCCCGCGGAGTGCCGCGGTGACGTCAAACCGTCTGTGGCGCAGACGATCCGGACGCCCTGCTGCGTCAGCCAGCGGGCGATGAGTGCGGTCTCCTCGACCAGCGCGCCGCCCAGCGGTGCCGGCTGCGGCAGCACCACCTGGGCTCCGCTGCGCAGCGCCTCCACCACCGGCATCGGCGGAACGCCGCGACGCGCACAACCTGCGGCGGCCAGTTGGCCGTGCCGCACCACCGCCAGCTGCCAGCCGCCACGGCCGTCGGGCGCGGCGGCCACCAGTTCCACGACCGCGGCCAGGGCACGCAGCCGTTGCCCCCGCCACAGCACCTCGACCGTGGTCATTGTCAAATCCCGCAACCGCGCCGCGCTCTCGTACCGGCCGCGATCAGCCAGATCGCCGACCCGGCGCACCGCCTCGGCCAGCGCGGTGTTGTCCAGACCGTCGATCAGGTCGGCCGCCCGGCCGGCGGCGGGTGCATAGTCGACGGCGCTGAGCCCGCGCGGCGCCGGGCAGGGGGAGACCTCCCGATCCGGGCATCCCGGCCCATGCACGCCGCCGCGCCCGATCCGGCCGGTGCAACTGCGCACACCAGTCAGGCGACCGATCAGCCCGGCGGCGTCGACCGCGGCGGCCCGGGTGCGGAACGGGCCGACGGCCCGCTCGCTGCGCGGTCCCCGGACCACGGAGAGTCGGGGGAACGGCTCATCGGTGAGCACCAGCCACCACCATCGGTGCGGGAACCGGGAGCGCCGGTTGTAAGGCGGGGCGTGGGCGGCCAGCAGACGCAGTTCGCGCACCCCGGCTTCCAGTGCGTGCGCGCACTCGATGTGGTCGACGGCGGTGGCCAGTGCCACCATTTCCTTCATCCGCACCCGCGGATCGGCGCCGGTGAAGTACTGACCGACTCTGCGATGCAGGTCGGTCGCCGTGCCGACGTAGAGAACCTCGGCCGTCGGCCCACGGAACAGGTAGACCCCCGGTCGGTGCGGCAACCGCTGGGCGAGCACCCGCTTGCCGCGCTGTGCGGTGGTCACGTTCGGCAGGTAGGACCGCAGTTCGCTGTAAGTGGTGACGCCCTGGTTGCCCACCCGCTCGATGAGGGCGTGCAGCACGTCGACGGTGGCCCGGGCGTCGTCGAGTGCGCGGTGGGTGGGTTCGGTGGCGGACTTGACCAGCCGGGCCAGAGCGGATAGCCGGACGCTGGGAGCCTCTTCGCGACTGAGCACCCGGCGGGCCAGTCGCACGGTGCACAACACCGGCGGCCGCGGCCAGGCGATGTCACAGCGTTCGGCGGCCGCGCGCAGGAAGCTCACGTCGAATCCGGCGTTGTGTGCCACCAGCACGGCCCCGCGGGCGAACTCGAGGAACATCGGCAAGACCGCGGAGATGGTCGGTGCGTCGCGCACCATGGCCGTGGTGATGCCGGTGAGCTGCACGATCTGCGGCGGAATGCTGCGCTGCGGGTCGACCAGGGTGGCGAATTCGCCGATCACCTCGCCGCCGCGCACCTTGACCGCGCCGATCTCGGTGATCGCGTCGAACGACCCGTCGGGCGCCGTCTTGGACCGCCCGCCGGTTGTCTCCAGGTCGACGACGACGAACGTGGTGTCGCGCAGCGTGCGCTCCGCGGCGGCCAAGAGGTTGTCGTCGAGATCGCCGCCCTCCCCATCGCCGACGACGTCACCGAAGCTCAGCTGGAGCGCGGGGCGGGCGGCGGTCACGGTCTGCAGACGGTAGGGGCCGATACCGACAAGCCAGGCGCACCGAACTCTAAATGTTGTCAGAGGGTCGTCTTAGGGTCCTCGATCAGTGCACTTCACCACTGCGCGCCGTACCAGGCGACGAAGGAGACGACATGGGACACCACACGCCGGAGCCGGATGAACCGGTGATCATCGACTGCGACGAGTGCGCGGTACGCGGTCCGGGTTGCCGAGACTGCGTGGTCAGCGTACTTCTTGGAGTACCCGAAACTTTGCTGCACGACGAACGCGCCGCGTTGGAGGTACTTGCTGACGTCGGTCTGGCGCCCCGATTGCGGCTGGTGCCGATCCGTCGCGACGGCAAACCTGGACTGGCCAGCTAGTCTGAGCCGGCCCTCGTGCTGGGCTCGCTTAAACATTCTGGCGCCATTTCTGTGTGAATTCTTAATGCGCACGTTGGACAAAGGCCGTTGCCGTTTCGTAACCTGTTCGAGACCTAAGGCACATGGACAGGCAGTTCGACGGATTTGGTGTCGACGGCAGTCAAAGGATGCGAAGTCTTGAAGTTTTTCCCCTCGTTCGTGACGAAATGCGTTGTCTGCAAGCCGTTGGTCGGAACCCTCGTGGGAGTCACGGCGATCAGCTCCGTCTGGAGTGCGGCCGCGTTTGCTGATCCGGCTGAGGATGCGCTGGTGAAACTGACCGAACTGTCCCGGCAGGCCGAGCAGCTGACCGAGACCATGCATTCGGCCCAGCTAGACCTGGACACGAAGATCTCGCTGCATAACGAGGCGGACAAGAAGCACGCCGACGACCTGGCCGCCCTCGACGCCGCCAAGGCGCAGTTGACCACCTACCAGGGCAACGTCGACAAATTAGCTGCCTCGGTCTACATGGGCGGCCGCACCGACGGCATGAACGCGATGCTGACCGCCGGCTCCCCGCAGAACCTGATCGACAAGATGTCCGTGCAGCGCGTGATGGCCATCGAAATGGCCCAGCAGATGCGGGGCTTCAGCCAGGCCAGCCAGCAGGCCCTGACCATCGAGGCCGCCTCGGCCAAATCCGCCGCCGACGCCAAGGCCGCCGCCGATGAAGCGGCCGCCGTGCGGGCCGACCTGCAGAGCAAGCAGTCCGAACTGCAAGTCCAGATCACCGAGGTCAAAGCGCGCTACGCGTCGCTCACCGCCGCGCAGCAGGCCGCGCTCGCCGCGCCGGCCGCGCTGCCGCCGTCGGTCATGGCGGCTCCGGCCCCCAGCGCCGTCCTCGGTGACGTCGCCTCGCTGGCCGCGCTGCCGATACCCGGCGGGGGTGGCGGCGGCAGCGGTCTGGGTGCCTCCGCCGTCCAGGCGGCCCTGAGCCGCATCGGGTCGCCGTATGTCTGGGCAGCCGCCGGTCCCAACGCGTTCGACTGCTCGGGTCTGGTGCAGTGGGCCTTCCGGCAGGCCGGCGTCGTGCTGCCGCGCTCAAGCTACGCCCTGGCAGCCGGTGGTCAGCCGGTGTCGTTGGACCAGATGCAGCCCGGCGATATCGTCACGCAGTATTCGGACGCCTCGCATGTGGGCATCTACGTCGGCGACGGATTGATGGTGCACGCCTCCACCTACGGCATTCCGGTCCGTGTCGAGTCAGTGCACAGCGCCCCGATCTACAACGTTCGTCGTTACTGATAGGTCGGTCGCTACCGACACCGCAGTCCGCCGCGTCCGCCGATTCGCGGCGGCTGTCCTGGTTGCGCAGATCGTGGCCGCATCGGTGGTGATCGTGTCGCTACCCGCCCGCCCGTCCGTGCAGCGAGAAGCCGCCGCGGAGCATCGGACCATCCACGCCGTCAGCCTCGGCGGCAGCCGCACCGACGTTCTCCTGGAGCGCGTACGCGCCGACCTCGGCGATGCCGTCAGCGCCGTGGAACGGTTCTGGGGAACCGACTGGACACCAGAGATCACCGTCGTCGCCACCGGCACCCAGGCCCAGTTCGCCACTGAGGCGCACCTGGACCCACAGGGGCAGTGGGGCGATATCGCCGCCGTCGCGGTCGCCGATCAGGTGGACCTCGCCGGACGGACGGCGTCCGGGCAGCGCATCGTGCTGGCTCCGGGAGCTGCGGACATGTCGGATTTCGCGCTGCGAATCGTGCTGACCCACGAGCTTTTTCATCTCGCAGCCCGTACCGGCACCGCGCTGGACGCACCCCGCTGGCTGACCGAGGGCGTCGCCGACTTCGTGGCCCGCCCGCTCGCACCGGTACCCCGCACGGCCGGGGTCGACACCGCGCTGCCGACAGATGCCGACCTCGATCAGCCCGGACCGCAACGGTCCACCGGCTACGACCGGGCCTGGTGGTTCGCCCGATTCGTTGCCGACGTCTACGGAGTCGACGGCCTGCGCCGGCTCTACACCCGGGCCTGCGGTCCCGGCCACGCCGATCTCGGCACGGCGGTCCGGGAGGCCCTCGGCGTGGACTCCGTTGAGCTGCACAGCCGGTGGGCGGCGTGGCTGACCGGTTAGCCTGGCGTCGATGACACGGATCTTGCTGGTCACCAACGACTTTCCGCCGCGACGCGGCGGCATCCAGTCCTACCTGGAGCAATTCGCCAATCGGCTGGCCGCCACCGGCGAGCATCAGCTGACCGTCTACGCCCCGCAGTGGAAGGACGCCGACGACTACGACCGCGCGGCACCGTTCCCGATCGTCCGGCATCCCGGCACGCTCATGCTCCCCGAACCCGGGGTGGATCGCCGGATGCGCAGGCTGATCGGCGAGCACGGCATCGAGACGGTGTGGTTCGGCGCCGCCGCACCGCTGGCGCTGCTCGGTGACCGGGCCCGCGGGGCCGGTGCGCAGCGGGTGCTGGCCTGCACCCACGGCCACGAGGTGGGCTGGTCCATGCTGCCCGGCGCCCGCTCGGCGCTGCGGCGCATCGGCGAGAGCGCCGACGTCGTCACCTACGTCAGCCGCTACACCCGCGGTCGGTTCGCGTCGGCATTCGGGCCGCGGGCGCGCCTGGAGCCGCTGGCCCCGGGGGTGGACGCTGAGCGCTTCCGGCCTGACCCGGCGGCCCGCGCCGAACTGCGGGCGCGCTACGGCCTCGGTGAACGCCCAGTGGTGGTGTGCATCTCGCGGCTGGTCCCGCGCAAGGGCCAGGACATGCTGATCAAGGCGTGGGCCGACATCGCTCGCCGGGTCGCCGGGGCGGCCCTGGTGATCGTCGGCGGCGGGCCGCACTCCGAAGCGCTTCACGCGCTCGCCGAAGACAGTTCCGCCGGTTCTGACGTTGTGTTCACCGGCGGGGTGCCCGGGGAGGAGTTGGCCGCCCACTACGCGATGGCCGACGTCTTTGCGATGCCGTGCCGGACCCGCGGGGCTGGTCTGGACGTCGAGGGCCTGGGCATCGTGTTCCTGGAGGCGTCGGCGAGCGGGGTGCCGGTGGTGGCCGGCCGGTCCGGGGGCGCGCCGGAGACCGTCGTCGAGGGCGAGACCGGCAACGTCGTCGACGGGCGCTCCCATGAGCAGATCGTCGAGGTCATCGCCGGACTGCTGGCCGACCCCAGCCGGGCCCGCCGGATGGGCCAGGCCGGTCGGGAGTGGATAGTCCGGGACTGGAGCTGGGACACTCACACCGCCCGGCTGTCGGACCTGCTGCGGGTGCGCCCGGTCCAGCCGCTCGGCTGGTGAGGCGGTAGCTGCCCCACGCGACGGGAGAATATGTGAAGCTTTGGTGGTGAGCAGCATTCAGGTGGCCGACGAGACTTTCGTCGCCGCCCGCGCCGTTGCGGTCGGCCGCGCCGTAGGAGACCGGCCCAGTTGGCGGCGGTGGTTTCCCGACCTGCTGCTCGATGTCGTCGAGGACCGCGCCGACAAGGGCGTCCGCTGGACCGTCGCCGGACCGCTGACCGGAACCATGGAGATCTGGCTGGAGCCCGTGCTCGACGGGGTGATCCTGCATTACTTCCTGCATGCCGAGCCCACCGGTGCCGCCCCCGGGGAACTGGCAAAGATGGACCTGCCCGGCATGGCCCACCGGCGCCGGGTCGCAGGCAAGCGGATGGCCTTCGAGGTCAAGAACGTCCTCGAGGCCGACCGCCCCGTGGGTGTCGCCCCGACGGTGTGACACAAGGACCTGATCGAGCAATGGGTAAGCGGTAACAGTGGCTGACAAGACGGCGCAGACCATCCATATCGATGCGGATCCCCGCACGGTGATGGATGTCATCGCCGATATCAGCGCTTACCCGCAGTGGGTGTCGGAGTACACCCAGGCAGAGGTTGTGGAGGCCGACGAGGAGGGCTACCCCCGGGTGGCCCGGCTGGTGCTGGACGCCGCGGTGCTGCGCGACACCATGGTGCTGCGGTACGACTGGCCCGAGGACCGGACCTCGGTGCGCTGGTCACTGGTGTCCAGCTCACTGCTCAGGGCCCTCGACGGCGCGTACACGTTGACCCCCAGTGGGGCCGGAACCGATGTCACCTACGAGCTGGCCGTCGACCTGACGGTGCCGATGATCGGGCTGCTGAAGCGCAAGGCCGAGCGGCGGTTGACCGAAACCGCGCTCAAGGACCTCAAGAAGCGGGTCGAGGGCTGAGTGAACCAGCGTGACGCCGCCGCCGATGCGGGCCAGCAAGACGGGGCCCGCATCAGCTTCTTCGTGGGCAAGGGCGGTGTGGGCAAGTCGACGCTGGCCGCCGCCACTGCCGTGCGGGCCGCACTGGGCGGACAGAAGGTCCTGACGGTCTCGACCGATCAGGCACATTCCCTGGGCGACGTCTTCGGCGTGCCGGTGGAGCCGGCCGGCCAGCCCGAGCCGGTCCGGATCCTCACCGAGGAACACGGCGGCGACACCGGCGGCGGGCATCTCGACGCGCTGGCCTTGGACACCATGAGTCTGCTGGAATCCGCCTGGCGCGCGGCGGCTCCGGTGCTGGCCGCGCAATTTCCGGAATCCGATCTCAATGACGTTGCGCCGGAGGAGATTTCGGCTTTTCCCGGCATTCAGGAGGTGCTCGGACTGCGTGCCGTGGCCGACCTGGCCCAGTCCGGGCGGTGGGACTACGTGGTGGTGGACTGCGCTTCCACCGCCGACGCCCTGCGGATGCTGACCCTACCGGCGTCGTTCGCGTTGTACGCCGAACGCAGCTGGCCTCGGCACCGCCGGTTGTCGGCTGGCCTCGGTGAACCCCGCTCCGTCGTCACGGTGGCCATGGTGGAGGCCGTCCATGCCGGTGTCGAGAACCTGGCGGCGCTGCTGACCGCGCCGCGGGTGGGCGCCCATCTGGTGCTCACGCCGGAGCGGGTGGTGGCAGCCGAAAGCGTGCGTGCCCTCGGGTCGCTGGCGGTCATGGGTGTGCGGGTCAACGAATTGATCGTCAACCAGGTTCTGTTCCAAGACGATTCCTTCGAGTACAGCAATCTGCCCGAGCACCCCGCCTTCGACTGGTACGCCGCTCGGATCGCCGAGCAGCAGTCGGTGCTCGACGGATTGGGTGCCGCCGTCGGCGACGTCGAACTGCTACTGGCACCGCATCTGCCGGGTGAGCCCATCGGCCCGAAGGCGTTGGCTCAGCTGCTCGACGATGCCCGCCGCCGGGACGGCTCGGCGCCGCCCGGGCCGCTGCGCCCCGTCGTCGACCGGGAATCCGGCTCTGGCCTCGATGCGGTCTACCGGTTGCGGCTGGAGTTGCCCCCGCTGGACTCGGGGCGGTTGAATCTCGGTCGGGCCGGTGATGATCTGATCATCAGCGTCGGCGGGTTGCGCAGACGCGTGCGCCTGGCCGCCGTGTTGCGCCGGTGCATCGTGGCCGGCGCGGCGATGCGGGGTACCGAGCTCACGGTGAGATTCCGGCCCGACCCGGCGGTGTGGCCGGCATCGGACGCCGGTGCGGCAGACGAGGGGGAGCGCGCATGAGCCAGCCGTTTGGTCACTCCGATATGGGGCCGGAGTTGCGACTCCTCGCCCAGGCCATCCTCGAGCGACTCGACCCGGCGGTGCGAGCCGCGGCGTCGATGGCCGGCGAGGCGCTGCGCGGACCGGGCCGCTGTGAACAGGTGTGGTGCCCGGTCTGCGCGCTGGTGGCGGTGGTCAACGGCGAACAGCACCCGCTGCTGACTCTGCTCGCCGAGCACAGCGAGACGCTGATGACGGTGGTCCGGTCGATGGCCGAGGATCAGCCGCCGGCTGACCCGAAGGCCGACCCGTCGGCCGCTGACTCGACGAAGCCGGGGGCCGCCGAGTCTGACGCCGGCGCACCGCCGCCGTCCTCCAACGGCCGCTACCACCACATCCCGATCATCGTGGACACCGACGGCGATTCGAGCGCCTGAGGATTGTCCGTGAACACGCTTGTCGTGTAGTCCCGGCACCAGCGGCTCGGTAGAGTGAGCCGGGTACGTCGGAACCGCTGAGCACGCGAGGGAGGGTCTATGTGGTACTGGCTTTTCAAGTACATCTTCATGGGCCCGCTGCTGACGTTTTTGGGGCGTCCGAAAGTCGAAGGCCTGGAATACGTTCCGACGTCCGGCCCGGCGATCCTAGCCAGTAACCACCTCGCGGTGGCCGACAGCTTCTTCCTGCCACTGGTGGTCCGCCGCCGGATCACCTTCCTGGCCAAGGCGGAGTACTTCACCGGCACCGGCATCAAGGGCGCGTTCAACCGGTGGTTCTACACCGTTGCCGGCCAGGTGCCGATCGACCGCACGAGTGCCGACGCCGCGCAGGGCGCCCTCGACACCGCCGAGTGCATCCTGGTCCAGGGAAAGCTGCTCGGCATGTACCCCGAGGGCACCCGCTCGCCGGACGGTCGGCTTTACAAGGGCAAGAGCGGACTGGCCCGGCTCGCCCTGGAGACTGGCGTCCCGGTGATCCCGGTCGCGATGATCGGCACCGACGTGGTCAATCCGCCGGGGTCGAAGTTCTGGCGCTTCGGGCACGTCACCGTCCGGTTCGGCAAGCCGATGGATTTCTCCCGGTTCGACGGCATGGCCGGCAACCGCTTCATCGAACGGGCCGTGATCGACGAGGTCATGTACGAACTGATGAAGCTCTCCGGCCAGGAGTACGTCGACGTCTACGCGGCCTCCCTCAAGAAGGGGGTGCCGGGCGCTAAGCCGGCTGAACCAGGTCAGCCATCGGCGCGGATCCCGGAGACCGCCGCGGGTTAGCCGGCGGGGCCGCCAGCCGCACACCGCATACGGCGATCGCCGCGAGCGCCCACCAGACGTAGGACATCCCGAACAGTTGGCGCCACCAGGTGGCGCCTTCCTCGTGATGCTCGGGCAGCAACGTGATCAACGGCCACACCATCAGCGCGACGCCGGCCGCGCACACCAGAGCCAGCCACAGGTCCCGGCGACGGACGGCGGTCAGTGCCATCACCAGAATCGTCGGCACCATCCAGACCCAATGGTGTGACCAGGACACCGGTGACACCACCAGCCCGAACAACGCAACGCACACCAGCGCCAGCGGCTCGTTGCATTCCTGGCCCGGCAGCATCCGGCGGACGGCCCATACCGTCAGCGCCAACACCGCCAGACAGACCGTCGTCCACACCAGGAAATGAGTGCTGTGTCCTAGGCCCAGCCGGGCCAGCGCCCCGGCGGCGTTCTGATTGGTGTTGAGCGTCGGTGTCCCGATCCGCTCGGTGTCGTGCACCGTCGTCGTCCAGTACTCCACCGAATCCCGCCAGGCCAGCGCGAAACCGAGCAGCGTGGCCGCGACGAAGGAACCGATGGCGGTCAGCACCGCGCGGCCGTCCCGCCGGAGCACGAAGTACAGCAGGAACACCGCAGGCGTGAGTTTCAGCGCTATCGCCAGGCCCAGCAGCAGTCCGCGCGGCCACGGCGTCCGGCGCGGCACACAGTCGGCGATCACCAGGGTCATCAGGATCACGTTGACCTGACCGAACGAGAAATTCGCCTGGATGGGCTCCAGCCACCACACCGCCAGGGCCACCACGCCCGCCGCTAGCCACCAGCGGCGCAGCCAGCCCGGCTCGTTGCGCTCCTGCCCGTTGCCCGCTTGCCAGGACTGCGCCACCTGCAGGCGGGTCAGCACGATCCAGGTCGACACCAGCAGCAACACCAGGGTGGTCACGGTAATCGCCACGCTGGCCACGGGCAGCGAGACCAGGGCGAGCGGGCTGAAGGCAACGGCGGCCAACGGCGGGTAGGTGAACGGCAGAGTGATGCCGGCCTGGGTGGGGAAGCGCACGCCCTCGGCGTACAGCGGGGTGCCCTGCAGCCAGGTCTGCCCACCCATCCGGTAGACGTCGGCGTCGATCCGGTAGGGGATGTGCCGGAACAGCATCCAGCAGGCATGGACGACGCCGAGCAGAATCAGCACCTGGGTCAGCCGCCAGAGGGCGTCAGGCAGGCGGGCGGATCGGGGTCGCCCGGCCAGACTGCCCGAGTCGCGCGACCGTAACCTGCTCATCTCGCCGTCCAGCGTATCGGTCCGTACCTGCAACGCCGGGGAAGGCGTAGTTTCTACGCCGTGCCCTCAGGCCTCTACTTCGGCGTATTCACCGTCGACTTCCACTTCACAGCCCCCGGGCGCCAGCCGCTGCTGTGGTGCCTGATCGCGTTCATCCTGACCTTTTTCGCCACCCGCACGATTACCCGGTACATCCGTGCGACGGCCGACCGGACCGGCCCGCACAAGTGGTGGCAGCCGCGCAACATCTCCGGCAAGGGCGGCACCCACATCCACCACGCCGTCTTCGGGGTCATCCTGGTGCTGATCTCCGGTGTGACGATGGTCGCGATGTCCACCGGCGGCACCCTGCGGCAGTTCACCGCCGTCGCGATCGTCTTCGGTATCGGCGCCGCGCTGGTCCTCGACGAGTTCGCGCTGATCCTGCACCTGGAAGACGTCTACTGGTCCGAGGATGGCCGGACCTCGGTCGACGCCGTGTTCGTCGCGGTCGCCGTGGCCGGCCTGCTGGTGCTCGGTTTCAATCCGCTCAATCTGTTCGACGTCGGGATCTGGCGCGACGCCGACTCGTTGACCGCCCGGATCACCGTGCTGGCGCTCACCGTGGTGAATCTGGGCCTGGCCGTGCTGGTGCTGCTCAAAGGCAAGCTGTGGACCGGACTGCTCGGCATGTTCTTCACCCCACTGCTGTTCGTCGGGGCGATCCGGCTGTCCCGGCCGCACGCACCATGGGCGCGGTGGCACTACCACGACAGACCGCGCAAGATGCATCGCTCGCTGGAGCGGGAGCGGTATCTGCGCCGCCCGTTCGTGGAGGCCAACCTGTGGTTGCAGCACGTGATCGCCGGGGAGCCGCGGTTCCCCAGTGATACCGAGGTCGACGCCGAGCTGGACCGGGAAATTCACGCCGCACCCCCGCCCGCGGAGCCCGCCGATCCGGCGCCGACCGGCACAGCAGGGGGGTAGCCACGGCGTGCGGTACTTCTATGACACCGAGTTCATCGACAACGGGCGCATCATCGACCTGATCTCCATCGGCGTCGTCGCTGAGGACGGCCGCGAGTTCTACGCGGTGTCCACCGAGTTCGACCCCGAGTCGGCGGGCCGCTGGGTGCGCACCCACGTGCTGACCAAACTGCCGTCCCCGGCATCCAAGCTGTGGCGGTCGCGGCGAGCGATCCGCGAGGGCCTGGAGGAGTTCTTCGGCATCGACGGCCCCGAGCCGGTCGAGCTGTGGGCCTGGGTGGGCGCCTACGACCACGTCGCGCTGTGTCAGCTGTGGGGTCCGATGACCAGCCTGCCGCCGCAGATCCCGCGTTTCACCCGGGAATTGCGGCAGTTGTGGGAGGACCACGGGTCGCCGCGGATGCCGCCGCGGCCGCCCGACACTCACGACGCACTGGTCGACGCCCGGCACAACCGCCGTCGCTACCTGCTGATGATGACCGGGCACGATGTGGAGGCCCACCCCAGCACCCATCCCGGCGCTGACGCTTCGACGCAGGTAGGCCGCATCGCCGGTGGTCGGGGCCCCGGGGCAAGCCCGTTAGGATAGTCGCGTGAACTGGACCGTCGACGTACCGATCGACCAGCTGCCGGCGCTGCCGCCGCTGCCGACCGAACTGCGGGAGCGGCTGGATGCGGCACTGGCCAAGCCGGCTGCTCAGCAGCCCAGCTGGGATCCCGGGCAGGCCGCGGCGATGCGCACGGTCCTGGAGAGCGTCCCGCCGGTCACCGTCGCCTCGGAGATCGAGCGGCTGTCCGATCAACTCGCGGCCGTGGCCCGCGGCGAGGCATTCCTGCTGCAGGGCGGCGACTGCGCCGAGACCTTCGCCGACAACACCGAGCCGCACATCCGGGCCAACATCCGCACGCTGCTGCAGATGGCGGTGGTGCTGACCTACGGTGCCAGCCTGCCGGTGGTGAAGGTGGCCCGCATCGCCGGCCAGTACGCCAAGCCGCGGTCCTCCGACATCGACTCTCTGGGCCTGCGGTCCTACCGCGGAGACATGATCAACGGTTTCGCTCCGGACGCCGCTGTGCGCGAGCACGATCCGTCCCGGCTGGTGCGGGCGTACGCCAACGCCAGCGCGGCGATGAACCTGGTGCGTGCGCTGACCTCGTCGGGTCTGGCCTCGCTGCACCTGGTGCACGACTGGAACCGCGAATTCGTGCGCACCTCCCCGGCCGGTGCCCGGTACGAAGCGCTGGCCGGCGAGATCGACCGCGGCCTGAGCTTCATGAGCGCCTGCGGCGTCAACGACCGCAACCTCGACACCGCCGACATCTACGCCAGCCACGAGGCGCTGGTGCTGGACTACGAACGGGCCATGCTGCGGCTGTCCGACGAGTTCCCCAGCCAGTCCCCGGAGCCGCGGCTCTACGACCTCTCCGCGCACTACATCTGGATCGGGGAGCGCACCCGCCAGCTCGATGGAGCCCACATCGCCTTCGCCGAGGTGGTGGCCAATCCGATCGGGGTCAAGATCGGGCCGACGATGACGCCGGAACTGGCGGTGGAGTACGTCGAGCGGCTCGATCCGCACAACAAGCCGGGACGTCTGACGCTGATCAGCCGGCTGGGCAACCACAAGGTGCGCGACGTGCTGCCCCCGATCATCGAGAAGGTGCAGGCCACCGGCCATCAGGTCATCTGGCAGTGCGACCCGATGCACGGCAACACCCACGAGTCGTCCACCGGTTACAAGACCCGCCACTTCGACCGGATCGTCGACGAGGTGCAGGGCTTCTTCGAGGTGCACCGCGCGCTGGGCACCCACCCCGGCGGCATCCATATCGAGCTGACCGGCGAGAACGTCACCGAATGCCTCGGCGGCGCCCAGGACATCTCCGACACCGACCTGTCCGGCCGGTACGAGACCGCCTGCGACCCGCGGCTGAACACCCAGCAGAGCCTGGAGCTGGCGTTCCTGGTCGCGGAGATGCTGCGCGACTGACGGTCGAGTCGACGATGCCGCCGAGGAACGAGGCGGAGGAGGAGCGAGACGATTGGGGCTGACGGTCGAGTCGACGATGCCGCCGAGGAACGAGGCGGAGGAGGAGCGAGACGATTCGGGCTAGCCCCGGCCCAGCAGCCCCTGCACGTTGAGCCCGACGCTCCACGCCGCGGTGGCGACCAGGCCGGTGACAATGAGCACGGCCAGCACCCAGAACACCATGGCGCGCCGGCTTCGCTGCTGTGCCCAGGCGAACTCTTCGACGTCGATGCCGGCGAAGTGCCTTGTGCCAGGCCGGTAGTCATCAAAGTCCGGTTCGTCGTAGTCCGGTTTGTCGTAGTCCGGTTCGTCGTAGTCGGGTTTGTCGTAGTCCAGATCGTTGTAGGCGTCCCGGAACTCGGCTGGGGCGGCGTCGAACTGCGGACCCGGACGCCGTGGCTGCGGTTCGGGGGTGAACTGCCGGGTTCGCGCCGGTGCGCCGGGCGCGGGCCGGTGGGGCGGCGGGCCGGCTGGGCGGCCGTGCACCACCGTCGCGGCGGCGTGCTGGGCGGAACTGCGGGGCGCCGGCACCCGGAATGCCGGCAGGCTCAGTTGCTCGGCGATGCCATCCAGGGCGGCGCCCATGGCCGCGGCGTCGGGGAAGCGGCACTCCGGGTCCCGTGCGGTGGCGTGCGCGATGAACTCGTCGAACTGCCGCGGCACCCCGTCGATGAGCGTGCTGGGCGGGGGAACGTCGTGGTCGAGCCGCTGGTGGGCCAGGCTCAGCGGGTTGTCACCTCGGAAAGGGATTGTGCCGGTGAGCAATTCGAAAGCCATGATGCCGGCTGAGTAGACGTCGCTTCGAGGTCCGGTGGGACGGCCCTCGACCTGCTCGGGGGACAGGTAGCCGGCGGTCCCGAGGATCACGCTGGTGGAGGTGATCCCGGCCTCGGCGATGGCCCGGACCAGACCGAAGTCGACCAGCTTGACCTCGCCGTCGTCGGAGATCAGCACGTTCTCCGGCTTGATGTCGCGGTGCACCAGGCCGGCGCGGTGTGCCACGGCCAGTCCGCCGAGCATGGGCCGCAGCACCGCGGCGACGGCGTGCGGCGGCATCGGGCCCCGTTCGCGCAGCAGTTCCCGCAACGTCCCGCCCTCGACCAGTTCCATCACCAGGTACGGGTGGGTGCCGTCGTTGCCCTGGTCGTAGATGGCGACGAGCCCGGGATGTTTGAGCCGCGCGATCGCCCGGGCCTCACGCTGGAAACGGGCCAGGAACTGCTGATCGCCGGCGTAGCGGGCGTCCATCACCTTCAGCGCCACTGGCCGGTCCAGTCGCAGGTCGAGGCCCCGGTACACCGTCGACATTCCACCGGTGGCGATCCGGGTCTCGACCCGGTAGCGGCCGTCTAGGGCAGCGCCGACCAGGGGGTCCGTCACCGGCCCATCCTAAGTCGGCGACCGGTGCGTAACCCGGCTCGCGGATTCGCCCGCAGCGGCGTGTCCGCCGGCGCCGGCTCTCTAGAATGTCTGGCGTGAGCAGCATTCCGGCCGGTGACGACGTTCTCGACGCAAGCGAACCGGTGTACGACCTCCCCACCGTGGCCGAGTTGCTGCGGGTACCGGTGACCAAGGTCCACCAGCAGCTGCGGGAGGGCCACCTGGTGGCGGTGCGCCGCAACCGGATTCCGGTCGTCCCAACGGCCTTCTTCTCCCAATCCGAGGCCGGTGCGGTCCAGGTGGTCCGCGGGCTGTCGGGGCTGCTGGCGGTACTGCGCGACGGCGGCTACCAGGACGACGAGATCCTGCGCTGGATGTTCACCGCCGACCCTTCGCTGACCCTGACCCGCGACGGAACCCGCGAAGCGCAGCACAACGCCCGCCCGGTCGATGCACTGCACTGCCATCAGGCCCGCGAGGTGCTGCGCCGCGCCCAGGCGATGGCCTACTGAGACTGGCTTGCGTCAGACCGGCTGCCGGCGGACCGAGATTCCCTCCGGCCGGCTCAGCGCACGCCAGGCAGCCGCGGCGCACGCGGTCGCCAGCAGGACGTGCAACCAGGAGTACATGCCGTGGGAGCCGTCCGGTTTGAAGATCACCATGATCCACGTCGAGAACCCGGCGATGAGAGCGATCGCCGGCCGGGACTGGGTCAGCGCCGACATCACCGCCAGCGGCCAGGTGTAGTACCAGGGGAGTGCGGCCGGCACGAACAGCACCACCACCACCATCGCCCAGGCGATGCCCTGCAACGCTTCCCGATCGTCGTGGCGGAACCGCCACCACAGCAGTGGAAGTGACACCAGGATGATCCCGACACCGACCAGCCGGGTGACGTCGAGCACGGCGTAGAAGTTGACCGGGATGACCATTCCGACGATCGCGTCGGTGAGATTGGCCAGCGCGGTGGGCACGGTGAGCCAGTTGATGATCCGCACCGATCCCTGCAGTGCGGTGAGCCAGCCCAAGCCGACGCCGGCCAGGCCGGAGAGCACGGCGAAGACCGCGACGAAGGTGGCGGCCGAGGCAGCCGAGGCCACGACGAACGCCCGCATCCGGTTGCCGCCGATGTGCCGGACCCACACCCACACCATGAACGGAAGCGCCAGTATCGCAGTGGCTTTCACCGCCACGGCCACCGCGATCAACGCGGCCCCGACGACATGGCGGCCGGCGAAGGTCGACGCGATGCCGGCCATCATCAGACCGACCATCAGCATCTCGTTGTGCACACCGCCCATCAGGTGGATGATCACCAACGGGTTGAGCACGCAGATCCACAGCGCTACAGCACCATTGGCGCCGACGTGGCGGGCCACCCGGGGCGCCGCCCAGATCAGCAGTGCCAGGCCCGGAAGCATGCACAGCCGCAGCAGCATGGTGCCGGCGACGACGTTGTTGCCCACCAGCGCGGTGACGAACTTGGCCACCAGGATGAACGCCGGGCCGTAGGGGGCGGTGGTGGTGGTCCACACCGAACTGACGTTGTCCAGCAACGAGTTCGGATTCTCGATCGGTCCCACGACGTACGGGTCGAAGCCGTCGCGCAGCAGGGCGCCCTGCGCCAGATAGGAATAGGTGTCCCGGCTGAACAGCGGAACACTGATCAGCATCGGTGCGATCCAGAACGCGGTGGTGGCGATCATGGTGTACTCGCTGGTCGATCTGCCGTCGAGCATCCGCCGGCCCAACCACGTCCAGGCCGCCAGCGTCACCAGCACCCCGGCCCACAGCACCAGCGACGAGACCACCAGGCCGTGGCCGAACCGCAGCCACGACACGTGGATGGACTCCAGCACCGGATCGTGCTGCTGGGTGCTGCCCGCCCCCAGCCCGCCGACCGCGATCAGCGCCGTCCCGAGCAAGCCCAGCCAGGCGGGCCGGCTGTCGTCGCTGCGAGCGAAGGCAAGGAATCGGCTGGCGGCGGTCCTGAAGGAGGAGGAGGCGGAGGAGGGGGAGGCCGACGCTGCGCCGGTGGGCACGGACATCTGCGTTCAGGCCGACCGGTGGGCGGCCAATCCGGCGAGTTCGGCCAGACCGGCCTTTGCCGGAGCGTTGACGGGGGCGCGTTCGAGGGCCTCCAGGGACCGTTGGGTCAGGACGCCGATCCGGTCCTCCACCGCGGCCAGGGCGCCCACCGATTCGATGACGGCGCACACCTCGCCTACCTCGCTGTCGGTCAGCTCCGTCCCGATCGAGGAGCGCAGCAATTCGGCGGCGGCCGGGTCGGATCGCTCGGCGCGCTCGACTGCCTCGGCCAACAGCACCGTCCGTTTGCCTGATCGCAGGTCGTCCCCGGTCGGCTTGCCGGTGACGGCCGGGTCGCCGAAGACGCCGAGGACGTCGTCGCGCAGCTGGAAGGCGATACCCAGATCGGTGCCGATGCTGTGGAACGCGGTCTGGATCTCCGGGCGGTCGGCAGCCGCGGCCGCACCGAACTGCAGCGGCCGCGACACCGTGTAGGACGCCGTCTTGTAGGTGTTGACGTTCATCGCCGTGGCGATCGAGTGCGATCCGCTGGATTCGGCCACGATGTCGAGGTACTGACCACCCAGGACCTCGGTGCGGATGTCCGACCAGACGCGCTGAACCCGCCGGCGCGCATCCGCCGGCAGCTCGGCCGCCGCGACGATGTCGTCGGCCCATACCAGGGAGAGGTCGCCCAGCAGGATCGCCGCCGACTGGCCGAACTGATCAGAGGACCCGCGCCACCCCCGGCCGCGGTGCAGTTCGGCGAAGTGCACGTGCGCCGTGGGCATTCCGCGACGGGTGGCCGAACCGTCGATGACGTCGTCGTGCACCAGGGCGCAGGCGTGCAGCAGTTCCAGCGCGGCGAACAGCGTGAGCACGTCGTCGTCGACCGGATCATGAGGGCCGTTGGTGACAGCGCGGTAGCCCCAGTAGGCGAAGGCCGGCCGCAGCCGTTTGCCGCCGCGCAGCACGAACTCCTCCAGCGCGGCGATCAGACCGTCGTAGTCGGTACCGATGTACGCGGCGTCGGCGCGACGGCCGGCCAGGTAACCACGGAGCTGTTCGGTGACGGCGCCGGCAAGCTCAAGGGCCGACGGCGCTGTTGTATCCACGGTCACAGACTAGATGTCTCTACCGGTCCTCGTCGTGCGCCGCCGCGGCGTACCGGGGTGAGGTGCGGTCGTGATCACGCCAGGCCAGCGCGGCGATGATGCCGGCCACCAGGCAGGCTGCCAGGCCAAGCCAGAGAGCCGCCGCGGTGAACGAGCGGGTGCTGGGATCGGTGAAGCGGGACTGCGCGCTCATCGTGTTGACCACCCCGGGCTCCAGCTTCCACTCGACCAGGCTGGTGTCGATGCGGTCGCCGTTGGTCGACGTCACCTCGCCCGGGAACTGGGCGCTGAACTTCACGTCGGACTCCGGGTCGGTGACATTGGTCAGGTCCACCCGACCCTCCAGGACCACCAGCTCACCGGCCCGACGCAACGAGATGTCGACTCCGGTGGCATCTCGGCTCAGGTTGGACAGTTGGGGCAACTCAGCCAGGGTGAGGTCGGTGAAACGGGCCTGCGAGCCGACGTAGCCGTCGGCCCGGTAAGACGACACCGAGACCTTCTGGCTGAAGCCCAGGTTCTCGTTGAACTGGGGGCCCTTGTCCTTGTCATCGCGCGGCTTGACGGCGGCGACGATCTGCCCCGACACCGTGTCGTCACGCGAGACGGTGATCGAGGCATGTACGCGCAGACATCCGGTCAGCACGGGTGTCACGAACAGCAGCAGCAACACCAGCGCGCGCAGGCTACGCCCGGAGCGACCACGGAGAAGGGACAACACGATGGGTATCGTGCCAGACCGCCGGTCTACAGCGGCACGGGTCTACAACGGCAGCGCCCGACCGAGAATGGCGAACGCCCGCGGGTCGCCGGAGAAGCGGTAGTCGCGGATGATGTCGGCGAAGCCGAGCCGCCGGTAAAGCCGCCAGGCCCGGTTGGGTTGGTCGGCCATCTCCGGTGTCGACAGCAGCACCCGGGACTCAGCGCGGTCGTTGAGCAACCTGCGCGCCAGTGCCTCGCCTAGCCCGCGGCCCTGGGCTGCCGGATGGATGTGCAGCTCGGTGAGCTCGAAGTAGTCACTCATCAGGCGGTCGATCTCGGTGTAGGGCAGGCCGCAGTGCCGAAGCCCGCGCTGCACCTGCTGCTGCCACCACTGGTCCGGCGCGCCCCGGTAGCCGTATGCGATGCCCCGGATCTGGGCGGTGGCCAGTTGCTCGGGAGCGGGAGCGGCGTCGGCGTCCCCGTCAAAGCCCACCTGGTTGTCCGGCTGGGAGTCCACCTCGACGGCCGCCACCGCGTGCCACCCGGCCCTGCGGGTGTGATCAAGCCACATCGGCGCACGCTGGCTCTCGGTGCCGCGGGGGTATCCCATCGCGTCGACGTACACCGCCAGGGCGTCGCCGAGCCGGGCCTGCATGTCGTTGGGCGACAGGTCGAGGAGGAACGTCGCCAACGTCTGCTGCCTCCTCGTCACCGTCGACCGCCGTACAACGCCATTATGGGCTGGTTCCCCCCGAACGCCCGGAGCAGTCCTTACGGCCGCGTTACGTGCTGCGAGCGAATCTGGTGCTTCGCCGGGGGCGAGTTAGACTCCAAAAAGTACAAGCCAAATTTCCGGTGTTGAAACCGGGTGGTATGGGGCATCCCCACCTCGTATCATTGGGTAGGTCGCCCGGTCCTCGCCGCGGCGGACACCCCGCTAACCGGCCGCGTCGGCTAAGGAGGGACGAATGCCACTCTCCGAGCATGAGCAGAGGATGCTCGACCAGATCGAGAGCGCTCTCTACGCCGAGGACCCCAAATTCGCGTCCAGCGTGCGGGGCGGAAACATGCGCACGCCATCGACGCGCAGGCGCCTGCAGGGTGCGGGACTGTTCCTGCTGGGTCTGGCGATGCTGGTCACCGGGGTGGCGGTCAAGGCCACCATGGTGGGGGGATTTCCCGTCCTCTCCGTCCTCGGCTTTATGGTGATGTTCGCCGCGGTGGTCTTCGCGATCACCGGGCCGCCGGTTAACGGCATGCGGGAAAGCGGCGGGTCCGGCCCGGTGCGCCAGCCGCGGCGCGGCAAGTCGGGTGGGTCGTTCACCAACCGGATGGAAGACCGCTTCCGCCGCCGTTTCGACGAATAAGCCCAGCTCTGGCAATAGGGGCAGCCGACTCGGCTGCCCCTGTTCG
>NZ_JBIIOV010000058.1:0-16774 GCF_044342925.1 Mycobacterium sp.
TGCGCCGCCTGCACGGTGCCCGAGGTCATCAGCTTCGCCCGCACCATCGAGACCTGGCAAGCCCCGATCATCGCCGCGATCCAGACCCGGGCTGACCAACGCCCGCACCGAGGGCTACAACCGCATGGTCAAGCACGTCGGGCGCATCGCGTTCGGCTTCCGCGACCCCGCCAACCAACGCCGCCGCGTGAGCTGTGACCCGTCCCGGTGAGTCCGGAGACTGCTCTCGTTGAATCACCCCGCCATTGTTGGGGTGCGTCTGTGATCGTAATGGAGCTTCTCGGCGGCTTCGGGGGTGAAATCGTCGAGGTACTCATGGGGCCGTTCGGTGTTGAACCACACCACCCATTCGGCCGTGGCGATCTCGACCTGGTTGACGTCGCGCCAGGGGCCTTGCCGGCGGATGAGTTCGTTCTTGAACGACCCGACGGTGGTCTCGGCCAGCGCGTTGTCCAGCGCGTCGCCGACCGAGCCAACCGAAGGGTCCACGCCTTCGTCGATGAGTCGTTGGGTGAACGCCACCGAGGTGTATTGGGCCCCGGCGTCGCTATGCGCGATTAGCCCCCGCAGGTCGGAGTTGCCTTCCTGGGCTCGGGTGAAGAAGGCATGCTCGAGGGCGTCGAGGACCAGGTCGGTGGTCATCGATCTGGCGGCCCGCCATCCGACGATCCGGCGACTGTAGGCGTCGATGACGAAGGCGACGTAGACGAATCCCATCCAGGTCGCCACATAGGTGAAGTCGGCCACCCACAACCGGTTTGGCGCCGGCGCGTAGAAGCGTCGGTCGACCAGATCGGGATAGCGCACATGACTGTCGTCGGCGACAGTGGTCTTGTGCTTGGAGCCGTACCGCGCACCCTCCCAACCGTTTTCGCCCATGATTCGCTCCACGGTGCAGCGGGCGACGTCATGGCCCTGGCCGCGTAGCCAGATCCACAGCTTTCGCGATCCCAGCGTCTGAACGAACTTCCCGGTCTTCTTGTCCTCGCGGGCCGCAGTGATGATCTCGACCAACTCCGCATCGCGCAGCTCACGACGCGTCGGGGCCTTGGCGATCCACTCGTAGTAGGTCGACGGGCTGATCGGCACGCCATGCTCAGAAAGCACGGCACACATGGGCTCGACACCCCAGCGCAGTCCGGCCCCGCCGTCGGCGCCAGACACCTGCTGGTCCTTGTGTTCGGTGATGAAACGGATCACCGTCTCCCGGGCCGGTCGAGCTCGGCCCCGAAGAAAATCGCCGCTGCTTTCAAGATCTCATTGGCCCGACGCAACTCGGCGACCTGCTTGCGCAGCGCCTTGTTCTCCTCGGCCATCTGCGAAGTCACACCCGGACGCTGGCCGGTGTCGACCTCCGCACGGCGGATCCAGGTCCGCAGCGTCTCCGGGGTGCCGATCCCCAACATCCCCGCGACCGCGGTGATCGCCGCCCACTGCGACGGGTACTGCGGGCGCACCTCAGCGACCATGCGCACCGCCCGCTCTCGAAGCTCATCGGGGTACTTGCTGATACGTCCCATAACTCAGATCCTCCCAAGATCGGGAGTCTCCGGAAACGCCGGGACGTGTCACGCGGCTTTCGTCAGCAACTGACCGGACTACCGGGTTAGGGTTCTGCATCGGCCACGACGCCGATCGCGACGGCAGGAGAACGCCCATGGCTTCGTCACTGATTGACGCAATTGGTTCCGAGCGGGGTGGTCTGACCCTGTTGAAGTTGCTGGCAGACAACAGCTTTGATTCCATTCTGGTCACCGACGCGTCTGCCAAAGGTCGCATCGTCTACGCGAACAAGGCATTCAAGAAGCTCACCGGCTACGACCCGTCGGAGGTCATGGGCAAAGATCCGCGGATGCTCCAGGGTCCGGGCACCGACCGGAAAGTGATCGAACGGCTCGCCGCAACGCTGAAAGCCGGCGGACGGTTCGAGGGCCGGGCGGTCAACTACCGGAAAGACGGCACGCCGTTCATTATGAACTGGCGGATGTTCCCGCTGAAAGACGGCGGTCAGATCATCGCCTGGGTGGCCATCCAGCGCGAAGCACTGTCGGCCTCGTAGCGCGTCCCCAATTCCCCCACGCCCCCAATCCGACTGCGCTAGCCTGCCCCGGCAAGTAGTGACTTCCTGTAGCAGACCGGGTCGTTTTTGCGTTGAAGCAAAACCTGCACGCCTCGGGCGGTCCTCGCTCGGAGGTGGCAGTCAGTGGGGAAGTCAATCAGTCGTCTGGCAGCGGTGCTGCTCACCCTGTTCGCCCTGACCCTCACCGCCCACGGCCCGGCAAACGCCGAACAACTCTGGCGCGCCAAACCCGCACTGCTGCCCACGACATGGACCGCCAAGGTCGGCCCCGACAACGCCCTGCCCGAATACCCGCGCCCGCAGATGGTCCGTAAGGACTGGCTCAACCTCAACGGCGTGTGGGATTACGTCGGCCGCTCCGGGCCGGCCGTCTTCGCCCCGCCCCCGCCGGCCGGCGGGTACTTCGAGAAGATCCTCGTCCCGTACCCCACCGAGTCGTCGCTGTCGGGCATCGGCCGCCACGACGAGCAGATGTGGTACCAGAAGAACTTCACCGTGCCGAAGGACTGGAACGGCCAACGCGTCTTGCTGCACTTCGGTGCGGTCGATCAGATCGCCACCGTGTGGGTCAACGACGTGCAGGTGGCCTACCACGAGGGCGGGTTCACCGCATTCAGCGCCGACATCACCGACGCGCTGAAACCCACCGGCAGCCAGCAGATCATCGTCCGCGCCCAGGACAACAACGAGGCCGGGCCATTCCCAGTGGGCAAGCAGCGCAACCACCCGGCCGGGCTGTTCTACACCGGCGCCTCGGGCATTTGGCAGACCGTCTGGGCCGAGCCGGTGCCGGCCGCGCGCATCGACAAACTCGACATCACCCCGGACCTCAACGGTCTCACCGTCACCCCGCGGACCTCCGGCACCACCAACGAACGCGCCACCGTCTACATCTCCGAGCCTGGCGGCCGGCTGGTTTCGGTCTCGTCGGCAGCGGCGGGGGAGACCATCCGCCTGCCCATCCGCACCCCCCGGCTGTGGACTCCGGACGATCCTTACCTCTACGACGTCAAGGTTGTGCTGACCACGCCGTCCGGCCACGTCCACGACGCCGTCGCCAGTTACTCCGGGCTGCGCACCGTCAGCACCGTCGCCGACATCCACGGCAACCCGCGCATCGCCCTCAACGGCCGCATCACCTTTTTGCACGGCCCGCTGGACCAGGGCTACTGGCCCGACGGCATCTACACCGCCCCCACCGACGACGCGTTGAAGTTCGACCTGGAGCGCATCAAAGAACTGGGGATGAACTTCGTGCGCAAGCACGCCAAGGTCGAACCGGCCCGCTGGTACTACTGGGCCGACAAGCTCGGACTGCTGGTGTGGCAGGACATGCCGTCACTGGACATCGCGCTGAGCAACCCGACCGGCCCGGCCCCCGACCCATCGCCGATCGCCAAGATGAACTTCGAGACCGAACTGCTGGCCATGATCGACCAGTTGCGCAGCGTCACCTCGATCATCGGCTGGGTGCCGTTCAACGAAGGGTGGGCGGAGTACGACACCGCTCGCATCGCCGGGATGGTCAAAGGCGCCGATCCGACCCGAATGGTCAACGCCAACAGCGGCGTCAACTGCTGCAAGTCGCGTGGGGACACCGGCGCCGGGGACGTATACGACGACCACACCTACGTCGGCCCCGGCCGCCCGCCACCGGTCCCGAATCGGGTGCGGGTCAACGGCGAATACGGCGGCCTGGGGCTGGCGATCGACAAGAACCGATGGCCCGGGCGCCCGATGTCCTATGAGATGGTCGACACCCACGCCCGGCTCACCGAGCGCTACGTGCAGGTAAGCCACGCGTTGGAAGACCTCGCCCGCAACGGCGGTCTATCCGGGGCGATCTACACCCAGATCACCGACGTCGAGAACGAGGTCAACGGGTTCTTCAGCTACGACAGACACGTTCCGAAGATGTCGATGTTCACTGTGGCCCAACGTAATCGGGCGGTGATCGCTGCGGGGTCAGCTGGCCAGGTACCGCCTGCCAACGGCCGCTGACCCACGCAGCGCCACCCTTCAACGACTACTTGTCGTTGTGCCCTGCGGCGCTGAGACGTCCGGTTCGGCCGGTGTTTCGACCGGCGCTAGCACGAGGTCGAGCACAAGATCAAGCACGACGACGGGCACCACGGCCTGGACAATGTGTCCAGCACCAACAAGAGGATGGCGCTGGTGATCGCCGTCCTGGCGCTGTTGCTGTCCTTCGCCGAGGCGGCGGGCAAAAGCGCGCAGACCACGGCGTTGAACGCCCAGATGGAAGCGTCCAATCTGTGGAGCTTCTACCAGGCCAAGAACATCCGTCGCACCAGCAATCTCATCGCCGTGGACCAGACCCAGCTCACGCTGGCCGGCGTCACCAGCCCCGAGCAGCGCGCCGCGATGGAGAAGCAGATGGAGGAGTGGAACCAGAACGCGGCCCGCTACAAGTCCGAGCCCGAGGCCGCCGACGGCAAGGGTGAGGGCACCGAAGAGTTGTCGCGGCGTGCGGGCGAAGCCGAGCACAATCGCGACGAGATGCTGGCCAAGTACCACAACTACGAATTCGCCTCTGCCGCTTTCCAAATCGGCATTGTGCTGGCCTCGGCCGCGGTGATCACCGGCCTGGCTGTGCCCGGCTTCATCGCCAGCGGTGTGGCACTGCTGGCCGGCGGAGCTTTCATGGTCCTCGGCCTGTTCGCGCCGCACCTGGTTCACCTCGGCTGACCGCACCGGGCTTCGCTCAGGTGTTGTCAGTAAACGGTTATGCATCTGTGTCTATGTTCCTGGCGAAATCACAGGTTGCCTCGCTAGCTTGAGCTATATCGAGTCGTCCCCCAGGAGGTCACGATGTTGCTCATCACGCTCTACGCAGTCATCGCACTGGTTCTCGTGCCACTCTTCTTCGTCGCCTCCCAGTGGGTGAACCATGACCACCTGCACCTGCGCCGCACCCGCTGGACATACGCATTGCTGGCGGGACTTTTCTGGCCTGTTCTCCTCATCGGCCTCGCCCAGTTCACCGCGCTGGTCGCCATGCGCCAGATGGCCGGCCGCAACGCCGGCCTCGCCGCGGATTCCACACTCGTAACGGGGCCGATCGGCGGTATCCGACCGTGGACAGCCGCCCATTAAGTATGAAATCGATGTGAACTCGACTTCAGACCGCGGGATTAGTGCCTAAAGGCCCTATCGTGGGGCACAAAGGGGGCACTAAGCGGAATCTAGGAGGTCGGCGTGACCGGCACCATCGTCTACGCGGGCGTGGCGTTGACCGTTACCGTCGCGATGTTCCTCGCCAGCGAGTGGATGCGTGAACCCGGGTCACCCGCGCCAGACAACCCCGGCCTATTCGCTGTCACTGCCGGATTGCTGTGGCCGATACTCCTGATCGCCGTGGTGCAGTGTGCGCTGTATTCCACGGTGCTCGCCCGGCTTCGCGCCCGCGATCGGCACCGGGCAGCTGCCCGGGTGCTGAACCGGACGGCGTAACCGCCCGCTAATCACGCCGCTCCAGGGTGTTGTCCACACCGAACTTGCTCAACTCCGGCTGACCGGAGCCGAACGTCACCACATTGCGTATCCCCGACACCTCGATCGCGTCGGCGGTGTCGATGGTCACCGTGTTCTCGACCCCGGAGACATTCACCCGGGTGCAGTGCCCGTTGAGCACCACGGTGTTGTTCACCCCGCTGACGCTGACGATGTTGTCGGCGCAGCTGATCGTGCGGTCGTTGCCCACCCCCGCCACGTCGACGACGCGCTCTCCCGGAGCGGCGGTGCTGGGAGCGTTCGGCCCAACCGGCGGACTGGGCGCCGAAGGACTGGGCGCCGAAGGACTGGGCGCCGAAGGACTGGGCGCGGAAGGCTGTTGCACCACCGTCCCGCCGCTGATCATCGGCGGTGGCGTCGGGCGGCCGGCCACCGGCTCGCTCGAACGCCCGGCCAGGATCATCCCGCCGCCGACCGCCAATACGACGGCCAGCAGCGCGAAGACGATCCAGCCCAACCGCAGCCCCGGACGCTGCGGTTCCTGCCCGTCAGCGGTCACGGGCCGCGGACTTCGCCGGATCGGGAAGGGCGGCACCGGCGCCGCGCAGCAGCATCCGCACCGCACGATCGACGACGGCGTCGAGATCGTCTCCGAGGGTCCCGGCCAGCCACTGCTGAGCCAACTCGGCCATCGCGCCGGCGTACATGGCCGCACCGACCTCCCACAGCAACCGGTCGGAGCCGGGGTCGGTGCGCCGCCCGGCACTGAGCACCAGTTCGCGCAGCTGATCCTGTGCCTTGGTCCGGCGCTCCGCCAGCACGGGGTTGGTGCGGGCTTCGGTGAACAGAATCCGGCCGCGCCGCGCGTCGGCGGAGCTGAACTCCAGCACCGCCCCGATCCCCGCGCGCAGCCGGGAGTGATCGTTGTCGGGTGCGGCGGCCATCGCCGCGGTCAGTCGTTGCGTGAGTTCGGCCCCGACCTCGTCGTACACCGCACCCAGCAACTGGTTGGTGTCGTCGAAGTTCTCGTAGAAGTAGCGGGAGTTCAACTCGCTGGCGCGGCAGACCGAGCGCACCGAGACCGCGGCGTCGCCGCCGTCGCCGAAGAGGTTGAACGCCGCGTCCACCAGTAGTGAGCGGCGTTCGGCGCGGCGATTGGTGGACGAGACCCCGGCCCATCGGGTGGCGCGCGACATCCCGCGAGGATATCCCGGGCCGGCGGCTGGAGCCGCTGTTCGCTGCTACTGTGGTCACAGGCGTTACCAGAATTCCCGAAGGGCTGGAATTTTCAGATGAAGCTGCTGCTGCCGCATCAGATCGTCGAGCACAAGGTCCGGTCCGACTTCAACCGGGACATCCGCAAGAAGTTCTTCCGGGGGCTGCAGTTCGACGGCCCGGAGGGTGATCCGGGCTGGTTCGGCCCCGATAGCGCGGTCTGGTACGTCCACTCACACACCACCGCGCTGATCTTCGGGCTGCAGTGCGCGGCGTTCATGGAACGGCTGGATCCCAGCATCTACTGGATGGGATCGGACCACTCGCGGGTGGTCGAGCGCGACGTCGACGGTATGCCCACCGGCCGGCTGGATCAGGACGGCGCTCAGCAGCGGCTGGCGCACTCGCTGGCGTTCTTCATCGGCACCGCCTACGGCTCCACCCAGACCGCCGAGAAGATGGCGACGATGGTCCGGGCCATGCACCACACGATCAAGGGCGTCCGGCCCGACGGCCTGCGCTACGACGCCGACGATCCCGAATGGCTGCGGTGGAACTACGCCACCGTCGTCTGGGGCATCGCCACCGCCCACGAGATGTACCACCCGATTCCGTTGCGCGACATCGACCGCTATTACGGCGAGTTCGTCCGCGTCGGCCATGCGCTGGGTGGCACCGATCTGCCCACCACCAAAGCCGAGACCCTCGCCTGCCTGCGCTCCTACCTGCCCAAGCTGGCCCTGACTCACGGCGCCGCGATGGCCACCGGTGCGGCGTTGGCCAACAACCCCGACGTGCCGCAGGCAGCGAAGTTCTTCGACTGGGCCATCCGCGACTCCATGCCGGAATGGGCCGCCGAGATGGTGTCCCACCGTCCGCCGCACCCCGTCGAATGGGCGGCGCGGCGCGCGGCGACCTGGGCGGCCATCAACGGCACCCAGGCGGCCATGGGCACGTTGCCCGAGTTCCGTCAGGCCAAGCAGCGGGTGGCCAACGGAACCCTGTGCGACCACACCGAGCCGTCCTACGTGCTGGGCAGCGACCCCGTGCGTGATCGCGGCACCGTCGAGCAGATGCTCTAGCGACGGATTTAGTGAAGCAAAACCGGCCAACCACCGGCCCGATGTGATGTGCGCCGCAATTCGTGCCGTTCTTGCGAAATCCATGAAGGTCGGGGTATTCGCAATCCGCTGCAATTGCCGTCCTCGGAAAAACGGTCACAAGCTGGGCTTTCGCTGCTCGAAAAAACCGTTTCGGCAACAGCCTGATAACGAATTCTCCGAGGGACTATTCGAGGAGTTTTAACGCACAACTGAAAACGAACGCAATTGGCTGTGTGTTGTGACGGCTACACTGGGTTCCGATCCCATTTGCGTCGTAACGCGAATTTTCCTGATTTTCACTAGGCCGGGCTCTTGTCTGGCCAACGGAGGTGAACGAACCATGGCACCCACGACGAGTGGTACCGCCCTTGCTGAGCGGCCCACCGACTGGCTGTCCACGCTGACCACGCCGCGGATTCCCGTCGCCAACGACGCGCTGCCTGCCGTCCGGGCTGACGGGCACCTGCAGCGGATCGTCCGTCCGGTCGCCGGCGTGGTCTCGGGCCTGATCGGTGCGGTCACCGACCTCGCGGTGACCCGTGACGGCCGCCGGCTGGTGGCGGCGCACTACGGGGACGACGCCGTGTCGGTGATCGACACCGCCACCCTGACCGTCACCGCGACGGTGGCCGACATCGCCGAGCCGTACGCGGTCGTCGCCGCCGACCGGGCCTACCTGCAGTCAGCGTCGCTGGCCAAGGACAGTGTGGTGGCCGTCGACCTGGAGGTCGGCACCGAACTGGCCGCTCGTGAAGTCGGGATCGGCGCCAGCGGGCTGGCGGCGGCCCCGGCGGGCGACATGCTCTACGTGGCGCGCTCGTTCGACGGAATCGTCGACATCGCCGCCGTGGACGTCGAGAGCGGCAAGGTCGTCGCGATCCCGGTGCTGCGGGCGCTCGACGCCTCGATCGACACCGTGCGGATCAACGCCGGCGGAACCCGGTTGTATGCCGCGCTCACCACCGCGGCGGGCGGCGCTCTGATCTGCGTCGACGTCCGGACCGGGCGGGTGCAGACGGTGTCCGTGGGCGGCACGATCGACGACATCGCCGTGCACGCCGACGACCGCCGGGTGTTCGTCACCGGCTGGGACGACGAGCTCGGTGCCGTCCTGCGCGTCGTGGACACCTCCACCGCGCGGGTGGTCCGCACCGCCGCTGTCGACGCCCTGCCGGTCAGCATGGTCGTCGCCGGCCCTGATGTGGTGCTGGCGCACGGCGACGGGATCACCGTGATCGACGTCGGCACCATGCGGACCGTCAACCGCATCGACATCCGCCGGCCGGTATCCTGCCTGGTGGTCAGCCCCGACGGAACCACCCTGTACGTCGGCGATTTCGACGGGGCGGTCACCGCGCTGGCGCTGCAGGCGTCGTCTCAGGCGCGCGCGGCCTCCTGATCTCACTCCGACGAGCTGGTCTGACAGTTCAGCGCTGGCTGCAGTCCAGCGACACCGAGATGGTCTGACTGGTGATTACAGGCACCAGCAGGTTGCCCTCGAACCGGCCCAGGCCGGGTCCCACGTAGGGCACCCACTGGGTGACGGTCTGCGGGTTGCGCACGCTGGTCACGACGCACTTGGACATCGGCCCGGTGCCGATCTTGTCGATCTGCACGGCGTAGCCCTGCTGCTGTAGGCGCTCGATGGTGTCCTGCGCGGACTCGTCGGCCCATGCCGACCCGGCCGGCCCGGCGAGAAGGCCGAGCGCGGCCGCCGCCGCGGCGAACATCGCGGTGCTGCGCATGGTGCCTCCCTGGGTTGGTGATTCACGCTATATGACCTATCGCCGCCGCCCGGCCCGGCGTTGCGACGATACGATCACGGGATGGACAGCACCATGCAGCACTTCCCGCTCACCGTGGCCCAGATTCTGCGGTACGCCGTCACCGTGCACGGCGACCGCTCCGTCACCACCGCAACCGGCGACGGATTCCGGCACGCCACCTACCGTGAGGTCGGCCAACGGGCCGCCCGGCTGGCCAACGCGTTACGCCGGGTCGGTATCGACGGCGACCAGCGGGTGGCCACCTTCATGTGGAACAACCAGGAGCATCTGGAGGCCTACGTCGCGATCCCGTCGATGGGCGCGGTGCTGCACACCCTCAACATCCGGCTGTTTCCCGAGCAAATCGAGTTCGTGGCCTACGAAGCCGAGGACCAGGTGGTCATCGTCGACGTGTCGCTGATTCCGATCCTCGCGCCGGTGCTTCCCCGGATGGAAACCGTGCACACCGTGATCGCGGTCGGCGACGGCGACCTCGGACCGCTGGAGGAGTCCGGCAAGCGGGTGCTGCGCTACGACGAGCTGCTGGCCGCGGAGTCCGATCAGTTCGAGTGGCCGGTGATCGACGAAAACTCGGCGGCGGCAATGTGTTACACCAGCGGCACCACCGGCCACCCGAAGGGCGTGGTGTACGGCCACCGCTCCAGTTACCTGCATTCGATGGCGGTGTGCAGCGGCAACGGGCTGGGACTGAGCTTTGACGATAAGGCGCTGTCGATCGTGCCGATGTTCCACGCCAACGCCTGGGGGTTGCCCTACGCGGCGCTGATGGCCGGGGCCGACCTGGTGCTGCCGGACCGGTTCATGGACGCCAAATCGATGGTGTACCTGATCGAAACGCAGCGTCCCACGGTGGCCGGCGCGGTTCCGACGATCTGGAACGACGTGATGCATTTCCTGGATCGCGAACCCGGGCACGACATCTCGTCGCTGCGGCTGGTGGCGTGCGGCGGCTCGGCGGTGCCGGTGTCGCTGATGCAGACCTTCGAAGACAAGCACGGCGTGCAGATCCGCCAGCTCTGGGGAATGACCGAGACGTCGCCGATGGCAACGCTGGCCTGGCCGGCCCCCGGCACTCCGCCAGAGAAGCACTGGCAGATCCGGGCTACCCAGGGGCGGCCGATCTGCGGCGTGGAGGCCCGCATCGTCGACGACAACGGCGCGGCGCTGCCCCATGACAACGAGGCTGTCGGCGAACTGGAGGTCCGCGGACCGTGGATCACCGGTTCCTACTACCGCGACACCGACCCCTCGAAGTTCGAGTCGGGCTGGCTGCGCACCGGTGACGTGGGGCGCATCGACTCGCAGGGATACATCACGCTGACCGACCGGGCCAAGGACGTCATCAAGTCCGGCGGCGAGTGGATCTCCTCGGTGGAGCTGGAGAACACCCTCATCGCCCATCCGCACGTGCGGGAGGCCGCGGTGGTCGGTGTTCCCGACGACCGCTGGCAGGAGCGTCCGCTGGCCGCCGTCGTACTGCAGGACGGCGCCGAGCTGACCCCGGCGGAATTGCGGGAGTTCCTGTCCGACAAGGTGGTTCGGTGGTGGCTGCCGGAACGCTGGACGTTCATCGACGAAATTCCGCGGACCAGCGTCGGCAAGTACGACAAGAAGACCATCCGGGCCCGCTACGCCGAGGGTGTCTACGAGGTGGTCACCCTCTAGCGTGGGTTAGCGCTCCGCACGCTGGTACGCAGTGACGACGGCCGCGCCGCCCAGGCCGATGTTGTGCTGGAGCGCGGCGGTGACGTTATCCACCTGACGCTTGTCGGCCGTGCCGCGCAACTGCCAGGTGAGCTCGCTGCACTGCGCCAATCCGGTCGCGCCCAGCGGGTGGCCCTTGGAGATCAGCCCGCCTGAGGGGTTGACCACCCAGCGGCCGCCGTAAGTGACATCGCCGGCGTCGATCAGCTTCGGAGCCTCGCCGGCACCGCACAGGGCCAGCGCCTCGTAGAGCAGCAGTTCGTTGGCCGAGAAGCAGTCGTGCAGCTCGATCACCTGGAAGTCCCGCGGGCCCAGCCCGCTCTGGTCGTAGACCTTCTGTGCGGCTTGGACATTCATGTCATAGCCGATGATGTTGCGCGCCGAGCCGTCGAAGGTGGAGGCGAAGTCGGTGGTCATCGCCTGCCCGACGATCTCCACCGCCTGGCCGGCCAGGCCGTGGGAATCGACGAACTCCTCGGAGGCCAGCACCACCGCCGCCGAACCGTCGGAGGTCGGCGAGCACTGCAGCTTGGTCACCGGGTCGGAGATCATCGGCGCGTTCATGATCTCCTCCAGCGAGTACTCTTTCTGGAACTGCGCGTACGGGTTGTTCACCGAATGCTTGTGGTTCTTGTAGCCGATCTTCGCGAAATGCTCGGCGGTGGCGCCGTATTCGCGCATGTATTCCCGGCCCGCTGCGGCGAACATCCACGGGGCCACCGGAAACGCCAACTCGTCGATCTCGGCGAGGGCCTTGATGTGCCGGCGCAGCGGCGACTCGCGGTCCTCGGCGCCGCCGCCGAGCGAACCGGGCTGCATCTTCTCGAAGCCCAGTGCCAGCACGCAGTCGGCCAGCCCGCCCCGGATGGACTGGGCGCCCAGGTACAGCGCGGTGGATCCGGTGGAGCAGTTGTTGTTGACATTGACGATCGGGATGCCCGTCATGCCCAGCTCGTAGAGCGCCCGCTGCCCGCAGGTGGAATCACCGCTGACGTATCCGACGAAGCCCTGCTCGATCGCGGTGTAGTCGACACCCGCGTCGGCCAGCGCCTTGGTGCCCGACTCGCGTGCCATCTCCGGGTAGTCCCAGCCCTCGCGTCGTCCGGGCTTCTCGAACTTGGTCATCCCGACCCCGACGACGAACACCCTGTTCTTTCCCATGTGGTCTAGTCTGCCGGTATGGCACTGCGAGTGGTGCAATGGGCCACTGGCTCAGTCGGCACGGCCGCTGTTCGGGCGGTGCTGGAGCATCCCGAGCTGGTACTGGCCGGCTGCTGGGTGCATTCGAAAGCCAAGTCCGGCAAAGATGTTGGCGAGATCATCGGCACCGATCCGTTGGGCGTCGTCGCCACCGACAGCGTCGAGGACATCCTGGCGATGGACGCCGACGCGGTGGTCTACGCGCCGCTGCTGCCCAACGCCGAGGAGGTGTGCGCGCTGCTGCGGTCGGGCAAGAACGTGGTGAGCCCGGTGGGCTGGTTCTACCCCACCGAGACCGAGGCCGCCCCGCTGCGGGCGGCGGCACTGGCCGGTAACGCCACCCTGCACGGCGCGGGCATCGGGCCGGGCGCGGCCACCGAACTGTTCCCGCTGCTGCTGTCGGTGATGTCCACCGGCATCACCCATCTGCGCGCCGAGGAGTTCTCCGATCTGCGCACCTACGGCGCCCCGGATGTGCTGCGGCACGTGATGGGCTTCGGCGGAACACCGGAGAAAGCGCTCGACGGGCCGATGCAGAAACTGCTCAACGGCGGGTTCTTCCAGTCGGTGCGGCTGATCGTCGACCGGCTGGGTTTCGCCGCCGAGCCGGTGATCCGCACCAGCCAGCAGGTGGCGGTGGCGGCGGCGCCCATCGACTCCCCGATCGGGGTGATCGTGCCCGGCGAGGTGGCTGGGCGCAGGTTCGTCTGGGACGCGGTGATGACCAACGTCGTCGTCGTGCGGGTGGCGGTCAACTGGCTGATGGGGGAGGAGAACCTGGACCCGCCGTGGACCTTCGGCCCGGCCGGGGAGCGCTACGAGATCGAGGTCCGCGGCCACCCCAACACGTTCGTGACGGTCAAGGGCTGGCAGCCTGAGACCGTCGAGGAAGGGCTGATCAGCAATCCCGGGGTGGTGGCCACCGCCGCGCATTGCGTCAACGCCATCCCCGCGACGTGTGCGGCCGAGCCGGGGGTCAAGGGGTTCTTCGACCTGCCGCCGCTGACCGGGCGGGCGGCGCCGCTGTTCGCGCGGCCGGGTTAGCGGCGGCTCACGCCCGGACAGTTGTCGCTCAGAGGCGGGCAACTATGTCAGTGGTTCTGGTGCTCAGTAGGGGCCCGGGTAACCGGTGCCACGGACGTCACTCTTGCTCCGCGAGACTCGGCGGTGCCAGGCGATAAGTCACCGGGGTGGCGGACAGTTCCACCGGGTTGGCGACCTGCGGGGTAGAGGTGCCGGGCACCGACACCACCGGTTCCAGACCCAGCCGGTCGGCGAAGGCGAACGCCTCGGCGAGATCGTTGATCGGGCCGGCGGGCACCCCGGCCTTGGTCAACACCTCATGCCAGTGGTCCGCACCGCGGGTGCGGAAGACCTGGCCGAGGATGCCGCACAGAGCCTCGCGATGAGCCACTCGGTCGGCATTGGATCCAAACCGGCTGTCGCTCAGAATCTCTGGAACTCCGAGTTGGCCGGCGATCGCCGCGAACTGCTTGTCATTGCCGACCGCCACCGCGATCGGCCGGTCGGCGGTGTCGAACGTCTCGTAGGGGGTGATGCTGGGATGGCGGTTGCCCATGATTCCGGGCACCGCGCCGGCCCCCAGATACCCGGAGGCCTGATTGACCATCGAGGACAGCAGCGCGGACAGCAGATTGGTGTCGACCCGCTGGCCTTCGCCGGTGCGATCCCGGTGGTGCAGTGCGGCCAGGATTCCGGACAGCGCATGCAGACCGGTCAGGACATCGACCAGTGCGACGCCCACCTTGGTCGGCGAACCGGGTGCCGGTCCGGTGACGCTCATCAGTCCGCCCACGGCTTGGACAAGCAGGTCGTAGCCGGGCAGCGCCGCGCCGCCGTCGCGCCCGAAACCCGTTATGGAGCAGTAGATCAAGTCGGGCTTGATGCGCCGCAGAGCCTCATAACCCAGGCCGAGGCGCTCCATGGTGCCGGGGCGGAAGTTCTCCACCACGATGTCGGCACCGGTGACCAGGTTCCGGGCCTTCTCCACCCCGGTGGGCGTGGACAGATCGACCGTCACCGACCGCTTGTTGCGATTGATCGCGTTGAAGTAGGTCGCCACACCCTGGGAGTCGTACGGCGGACCCCACGCGCGGGTGTCGTCACCGACGTCGGGACGCTCCACCTTGATCACCTCGGCGCCGTAGTCGCCCAGCAGCATGGTGGCGTAGGGGCCGGCCAGCACCCGGCTGAAGTCGACGACGACGACGCCGTCCAGGGCTCCCGGGCTCATGCCCCCGGTGCCCTACTGCCGATGTCGCCCGCGGGGGCTCCACCGCGCAGATACACCGTCGTGGTGTGGGTGAAGAACTCCCGCGCGGCGCCACCCTGCTCCTTGGGGCCCAGACTGCTCTTCTTGGCGCCGCCGAACGGCACATGCGGGTCCGCGCCGGCCGACTCGGAATTCACGTGCAGCACCCCCACGTCGATGCACTCCATGGCCTGCAGCGCCGACGGCGCAACGCGCACCGACTCGCCCGGTACCCGGGGAGTGTGGGTGAAGGGGCTGAGATCCTGTACCCACTGCGGCATACCGTCGACTGAGCACCCCAAGGCAGTCCCGCGACATCGATGACGGAGCTCACCCCAGTTCCTTCTCCCCACCGTCGAACTGGTCCAGCGCCTTCGCGGCGAGTTCGTGGCCCAAGTCGATGAGCTCGTTGGCACGGTGGAAGTCCAGACTGCGGCAGGCCGTGCGCGGAACCTCGATCAGTACGTCCGGGGGATAGGCGGCCATCTGGTGGCGGGCCAGCGCGGCCTGGGCGATGTCGATGGTGCGCATCATCACCGCGAAGCTGCGCAGCTTCGGAATCTGCATGGCCCGATCGGTGTCGACGAGGACCTCGTCGGCCACCTGCTCGTCGGCGTCGATGTCGGTGATGTCGAACGCGCCGGTGGTGCTGAACCGGTCGATCAGCGCCGTGGTGCTGCGCATCAACCGGTTCAGCCGTTCGCGGGTGGGCCGGACACCGGCTTCGTCGGAGACGTCGGCCTCCATTCCCGAGACGCTGACTGCGATGGTGAAGTCGGCGTTGGCGGCGGTGATCGGGGCGATCGGCAACGGATCGAGGATTCCGCCGTCGGCGAGCAGCCGGCCGTCGAGCATATGCGGGGCGATCACCCCGGGGATGGCGATCGACGCGCGAATCGCTTCGTCGAGGGGGCCGCGCTGCAACCACACCGAGCGGCCGGCAATCAGATCGGTGGTCACCGCGGTGTAGGGAATCGGCAGCTGCTCGATGGTGACCTTCCCCAGGATGTCGCGGACGGCGTCCAGGATCTTGCCGGCCCGGAACACCCCCGAAGCCGAGATGGACGGGTCGAGCAACCGGAGCATGGCCGGCCCCGTCAGGGTGGTTGCCCACTGGGTGAACTCCTCCAGTGAACCGGCCGCGTAGAGGCCGCCGACCAGGGCGCCCATCGACGATCCGGCGATGCCGACGACCTCGTAGCCCCTGCTGCGCAGTTCATTGAGGACACCGATATGTGCGTAACCGCGCGCGCCCCCACTGCCGAGCGCGAGAGCTACCCGTTTGGCCATGCGCCCATTGTGATCGGGGGTTCCGGGGGAGTTTCCGTCGGCCTGATTCAACCCGCTCAGCAGCCGCCGTCGGCGGCGGCCTTGACCGCGATGATGACCGCAGCCTGCTGGGCGGTATTCAGCTCCGCCCAGGTCTTGCGAAACGTCACTGGGCTGGGGTCGCCTGACTTCTGGACGTCCTGCAGCAGCGGCTCGACATGGTCGCGCGGATCGCCCCCTTTGGCGGTCAACAAATCCTTAGCGGCCAGACAGGACTGTCCGTACTGCTCCTCGGTGGACTGTGCCGGTTCGTCGATCCGGGTGGTCACCCCGCCCGGTGAGATCCCGATGGCCGGGCTGCCCGGCGTCGCGGCCTGCGGCTCGGACGACGGTGCGGGGGCGGCCGGGGTCGCCTGCTCGTCGGTGCGCGACGAGCAACCGGTCAGGACAAGAACGGCGCTTCCGATGACGGCGGCCCCGAACTGAACGCGATGTCGTGTGCTGAGCATGGCGATCAATCTATGCAACACCGTTACTGCGGGTAGTCCTGGGTGACCATGCCGCGCAGCTTCTCGGTCTTCTCCGGCGTCCAGCCCGCCGGCTTGAGCACCGCCGCCCAGGCGTTGACGACGTCCTTGACGTAGCGGTGCCCGTGGCCGTCGGGCACGTTGAC
>NZ_JBIIOV010000066.1:0-15563 GCF_044342925.1 Mycobacterium sp.
CAGCGACAAGTTGGCCCGGACGTTGAACGCGTCCAGGTCCGGCAGCCAGCCCTCGAAGAACTTGTCCGAGAAGCGCCCCAGCTTCTGGAAGCCCGGCACCCAGTTGCCCGAGGTCTGGGCCAGCACGCCCAGCACCGGGGTCAGGTTGCGGCCGATGGTGATCATCCGATCGGTCTGGTTTTCGAAGGCGGTGCGGGTGGTGCCCAGCGTGCTCGCGCCGCTGCTGAGCATGGCGTCGAGGTTGGACTGCTGCTCCACCAGGACCTGCATCGGGCCGACCGCCTGGTGCAGCGCGTCGAGCAGGTCGGGGGCGGTCTGCTTCAGGCCGTCGGCCGCGCCGATCAGCGCACTGAGCATGGAGGGGCTGGTGGTGTCGGTGGCGACCGTGGCGTTCAGCTCGCTGACGATCCGGTCGAGTTGGGCGCCCGCCTTAAGCAGAGTGGGCCTGCGGTCGTGCGTCGCCGCGCTGAGCGCCGCGAGGATACCGAGGGTGTCGTCACCGCGTCCCCGGCCGGTGGCGTAGAGGATGTCGCGTAGCTTGCTGATGGTCGTCTGGAACAGCACCGTCGGGAGCTGCTGATCCTCGGCGATGTGGTCGCCGTTCTGGATCGGCGGCGCTTCGCCGTTGTCGACGAGCTCGACGCTCGACACCGCGAACACGTTGCTGGGCACCACGCGGGCGGTGACGGTGTTCGGGATACTCGTGGCGTACTCGCCGATGATGTCGATTTCCACGTAGTTCGGTTTGCCGTAGAACGCTGGCGTGACCTTGGTGGTGGAGCCGACCAGCAGGCCGTGGTAGCGGACATCGGAACGCGACGGCAGACCGTCGCCGACGTTGTTGAGGTCGGCGGTGATCTTGGTGTAGTTCTCCAGCTTGCCGGTGGACTTGGCCACCAAGAGGGCACCGATCAGGATCGATGCCACGATCATGGCCAGGCCGGCCGTCAACAGACTCTTACTACTAGGCCCGCGACCGCTGATGTCGAAGATCTTGGCCATCAGCCACCAAACCTTGCGCCGGAGTCGAGGCTGAACATCGCCATGGTGAGGAGCATGTTGACGATGACCACCACGGTGATGGCGGCGCGCATGGCGTGACCGGCGGCCACGCCAACGCCCTCGGGCCCGCCACTGGCGTAAAAGCCGTAGTAGCACTGCAGAACCGCGCAGATCGCCACGAAGATGACCACCTTGATCACCGAGTAGAACATCTCGGTACCGCTGAGCATCAGCCCGAAGTAGTGCAGGTAGCCGCCCATCGACCCACCGCTGACGAGGGTCACGATGAACTGGGTGCTCAGATAGCTGACACCCAAGCAGACGATGTAAAGCGGGATGATCGCGGTGATGGAGGCCATCAACCGGGTGGTCACCATGTACGGGATGGGTTGGATCGCCATGACCTCGGTGGCGTCGATCTCCTCGGAGATCCGCATGGCACCGAGCTGGGCGGTGAACCGGCACCCACTCTGCGTCGCGAAGGCCAGCGAGCAGGCGATCGGCGCAAGCTCGCGGGTGTTCACCAGCGAGGAGATGATGCCGACGGCGGGCCCGAGTCCGAGCAGCTGTAGGAAGTTGTAGCCCTCGATGCCCACCATGACGCCCACCACGACGCCGAGGACCAGGGCCACACCCGCGGTGCCGCCGCCGACCACTAGTGAGCCGTTGCCCCAAGCCACGTCGGAGAGCAGCCGGACGTATTCCTGACGGTAGCTCTTCAACACGACCGGGATGCCGGCGAAGGCTCGGCCGCCGAAGATCAGGATGTGCCCGAGTTGCATGATCGGGCTGGCGATCTTGCCGCCAAGCCCCTGGAAGAACTTGAAGATCTGGGGTGTCGGTGTGGATGGCTTCGCCACCAACGGTTTCGACGCAACCATCTACAACCCCGACTTCGGAAACAGGATCAGGTACAGCTGACTGATCGCCACATTGACGATCATCAGCAACAGAATCGATTCGACCACCGACGAATTCACCGAGTTGGCCACGCCCGCCGACCCGCCTCGGGTGGACAGGCCCTTCTCACACGAGACGATGCCCACGATGGCGCCGTAGATCACCGCCTTGATCATCGCCAGTTGCATATCCGCCACCGTGGTGAAGGAAGCGAATGTTCCGACGAAGCTGCCCGGGGCGCCGCCCTGGAAGTACACGTTGAACAGGTAACTGGCCAAGAAGCCGGTGAAACACACCAACCCGGTCAAGGCCACCGCAATCACAATCGAGGCCACGAATCGGGGCACCACCAGCCGCTGGATGATCGAGATGCCCAGCACCTCCAGGGCGTCGATCTCGTCACGAATCTTGCGGGCACCCAGATCGGCGGTGATGGCCGACCCCACCGCGGCGGCCATCAGGATTGCTGCCACGAGTGAGGCCGCCTGCCGGATCACCGCCAGGCCGCTGGCCGCGCCGGCGAGCGAGTTCGCACCCACCTGACCGGCCAGCAGAGCGAACTGGACTGAGAGCGTCACACCGATGGGCAGCGCCACGAAGATGGTGGGCAGCACGGCCGTGCCGGCCATGAAGGCGGCTTGCCGGACGAATTCCTCCCACTGGAACTTGCCGGTGAAAAGGTCGGTGAAAAGAGTCTGGATGGTCCGCACGCCCATGATCGCCTGGTTGCCGACCGTGTTGACGGAGGCCCGTGGGTGGCGCTCGACGTAACCGGCGACCCAGTCGTCGATCTCCCGGATGCCGTCGTGCTGCTTACGTCCCTTTTCCGCAGTGGTCATCCGTTGGTCACCCGTCCGTGGCGGCGGGACGGCAAAAGCCCACCACGCATGGTCCAGACCGTGGATTCATGGCGTCCAAGCCCCCCTCCGGGTTTGTGATCCAGGGCACGTAGTCCAGCACACAGTAAGGGGGGCGTCACAGTGCCTGCAACCCGTTTCAGGATTTTGCTCAACATCCGTCAAAAACCTTCTCACCGCCGGAAATGAAACGCCGACGGCATCGCAGCGGCCGGGAATCGGTAGCGTAGGGTGCCATGCCTCAGCCGCCGGAAACCGTCGTGACCGGCGACGCAGTAGTCCTCGACGTCGATATCGCTCAGCTACCGGTGCGTGCCGTCAGCGCGATGATCGACCTGATTGTGGTCGGTACCTTATATATTGCGGCCGTTCTGCTGTGGGCGGCCGCTTTGCCCCGGTTCGACGAGGCCTTCACCGCGGCGGTGCTGGTGATCTTCACCGTGGTGGTGATTGTCGGCTACCCCCTGGGAATCGAGATGGCCACCCGCGGGCGATCCCTGGGCAAGATGGCAATGGGGCTTCGGGTGGTCTCCGACGACGGCGGTCCGGAGCGGTTCCGACAGGCTTTGTTCCGGGCGCTTGCCGGGTTCGTGGAGATCTGGATGCTGGTCGGCGGACCGGCGATGATCGCGAGCCTGCTGTCGGCGAAGGGCAAACGGCTCGGTGACATGTTCGCCGGGACGGTAGTGATCAGCGAACGCGGCCCGAAACCTTATCCATCTCCGGTGATGCCACTGGGGCTGGCGTGGTGGGCCGAGTCGCTGGAGCTGTCCGGCCTGGGACCGCAGCAGGCCGAGGTGGCCCGACAATTTCTGGCCCGCGCCCCTGAGCTGACACCGGCCGTCCGCGACGAGATGGGCCGCCGTCTGGCGGCTCAGGTCAGCTCGTCTATCTCGCCGCCTCCCCCGCCCGGCGTCGCGCCGCAGCAGGTGCTGGCGGCGGTGCTGGCCGAACGGCATCGCCGTGAACTCGCCAGACTGCGACCCCCCGGCCAGGCGTCACCGCCGCCCCCTGCCGCCTACGGAGCGCCGGCTCCGCCACCGGCCGCACAACCGCCGGCACCCCCTGAGGGCGGGTTCATTCCGCCCGGTTAGGCGCCGATCCAGTTGCCGTGGAATCCGTAGGGCACCCGCCGCGGCAGCTTGATGCGGGCCACTGGGTCGCCGCTGATGTCTCCGGCGTCCAGGATCACCAGATCACTGCTGTTGCGAACCGGATCGAAGACGTAGGCCAGGTACCAGCCATTGGTCTCGTCGGCCGGGCCGTCCGGCGAGGGCACGAACACCGCTTCGCCCGGGCCACCCGGCGCGTCCGGCTCACCGAACCGGTGCTCCACCGCCGCGCCGGTCGCCAAGTCGTAGCGCAGCAGCGTCGCGTCTCCTACCGACACCGCGTAGCGCGCGGGCAGCCCGGCCAGCCGGTCGTCGATGCGGGGAAACTCCACCGCACGGTCGTCGAGTTGGCGTTCCGACACCGTCCCGGTCACCAGGTCAACGGTCCATTCCCACAGCACGCCGCTGGCGCCGAAACCGCCGTCGTTACGCCACAGCTCGGGGTACCGAACAGCATGCAGCACAATGGACTTGCCGTCGGCGCTGTCGTAGGAATTGGCGACGTGGAAGATGTAGCACGGATCGATGTCGAACCACCGGATCTGACCGAACGGGTCATCCCGGCGAAGCACTCCGAAGCGGGCGCCGTAGTTGTCGTCCCACCGGAACGGCATATCGCCGCGGCCGTTGATGGCGATCTCGATGTTGAACACGATCGGCAGGTCCATGAAGATCACGTGTCCGGCCGTCATGGCGAAGTCGTGCATCATCGTCAAAGCCGGCACCTCCACCGGCCGGTTGACCGTTAGCACGCCGTCGGCGTCCACCCGGTGGTAGGACACGTGCGGCTGAAAGAGATTGCCGTACCCGAAGAAATGCAGCTCCCCCGTCGTGGCGCAGATCTTCGGATGGGCGGTCATCGAGTCGTTGAGTTTGCCGTCGAAGTCGTAGCAGCCGACCGTTTCCAGGTCGTTGGTGATCTGGTAAGGCAACGACGATTCGACCAGCGCCAGCGTCTTTCCGGCGTGGTTGACCACGTGGGTGTTAGCCACCGAGGACCGCAGGTTCCGGGTGCCGTCCGGGCCGTACACGGGGAAGGACTTCTCGAAGCTCTCGGTGCGGACCCAGCGGTTGCGGTACCACTTGGCGGCGCCGCCTTCGATGCGGACGCCGTGGATCATGCCGTCGCCGATGAACCAGTGCCCGGTCGGTGTGCGCGGGTTGGACCCGTTGCGCAGATACCATCCGTCGATGGCCGGTGGGATGGCGCCCTCGACCGGCAGGTCGTACTCGGTGAGCTCGTCGGGTACCGGGGCGTAGTTGCCCCGCATGTGGAACGGGCTGGCGGGGTCCTGACTCGCCGGGTCGGCGGTGGGCAGGTTTGCCGGGTCGGCGACGGTCTCAGTCATGGCACCACTGTGTCACTGCCCGGCCGTTCCGGCCAGTGGTGTCACTGCCTGACCGGTTCGGCCAGTGGTGTCACTGCCTGACCGGTTCGGCTACCCCTCGACGTCGACCCAGCCCAGCGTGCGCTCGACCGCCTTGTGCCAGCCGGCGAACCCCTTGTCCCGCTGCTCCTGGGTCCAATGCGCCGTCCAGCGACGGCCTTCCTGCCAATTGGCCCGCAGATCCTCAGGATCCGCCCAGTACCCGACCGCCAGGCCCGCGGCATAGGCGGCACCCAGCGCCGTCGTCTCAGGCACCTTGGGCCGCACCACGTCCACCCCGAGCACGTCGGACTGAATCTGCATACACAACTCGTTGAGGGTCACCCCGCCGTCGACCTTGAGGACCTCGAGCTTGACGCCGGAGTCGGCCTCCATCGCCTCCACCACGTCGCGGCTCTGGTAGCAGATCGCCTCCAGCGTCGCCCGCGCGATGTGGGCGTTGGAGTTGAACCGCGACAGACCGACGATCACCCCGCGGGCATCCGAGCGCCAATAGGGCGCGAACAGACCGGAGAAGGCGGGCACGAAGTAGATGCCGCCGTTGTCCGCGACCTGCGACGCCAGCACCTCGCTGTCGGCGGCGCCGCTGATGATGCCGAGTTGATCGCGAAGCCACTGCACCGCCGAACCGGTCACCGCGATCGAACCCTCAAGGGCGTAAACGGGTTTGGCGTCGCCGAACTGGTAGCACACCGTGGTCAACAGCCCGTTGGTGCTGCGGACGATCTTCTCGCCGGTGTTGAGCAGCAGGAAGTTACCGGTACCGTAGGTGTTCTTGGCCTCGCCGGGCTTCAGGCACACCTGGCCCACCATGGCGGCCTGCTGGTCGCCGAGGCTGGCCGTCACCGGCACCTCCCCGAGCATCGGACCGTCGGACTTGGTCAGTCCGTAGGGCTGTGGCGACGACGACGGCCGGATCTGCGGGAGCATCTGGCGCGGAATGCTGAAGAACGACAACAGTTCGTCGTCCCAGTCCAGGGTCTCCAGATTCATCAGCATGGTGCGGCTGGCGTTAGTCGGGTCGGTGATGTGCACGCCCCCGTTGGGACCGCCGGTCATATTCCACAGCACCCAGACGTCGGGCGTGCCGAACAACACCTCGCCGCGCTCGGCCGCGCCCCGCAGGCCGTCGACGTTCTCCAGCAGCCATTGCAGCTTGCCGCCGGAGAAGTAGGTCGCGGGCGGCAGACCGGCCTTGCGCCGGATCACCTCACCACGGCCGTCGCGGTCCAGCGCTGACGCGATCTGGTCGGTTCGGGTGTCCTGCCAGACGATCGCGTTGTGGTAGGGCTGTCCGTTCTTCGGGTTCCAGACGATGGTGGTCTCGCGCTGATTCGTGATGCCCAGCGCGGCGATGTTGGATGCCTTGAGATTGGTGTTGTTCAACGCTGAGGTCACCACCGTCTGGGTGGTGCCCCAGATCTCCGTCGGGTTGTGCTCGACCCAGCCGGACCGGGGCAGGATCTGGCTGTGCTCGAGTTGACTGCGCCCGACCTCGAGGCCGTTGTGGTCGAAGATCATGCAGCGGGTGCTGGTGGTGCCCTGGTCGATGGCGGCGACGAAGTCTGCCAATGCTGCTCCTCGGGTGGCGCGGATAGCTGTGCTGGGAGTCTCCCACCGACGATGATGTTCTACATGGGCTCTGCGATTTCCGGATCCGCCGACATCGACGGCATGCCCCGGGGCGGCCCGGACGCTTGCTGGCTGGACCGGCTGCTGCACACCGACCGGCCCGAGTACCTCGACCGCGACGACGTCGACGCTGACGTCAAACGCGGGGTGATCGCCGCCCTGGACCGGCTGGGCTCGGTGTTCGGGGAGCACGACCGCAATGCGCGGCTGGTCCTCGACGAGGTCGCCGATGTGGTCGATCCGCGCATCCTGGAACTGGGCGCCGGGCACGGCGCGCTGGCGCTGCGGCTACTGACCGAGCACCCGACCGCGCAGGTGACGGTGTCCGATGTGAACCCCGAATCGGTGGCTGCGATCGCCGGCGGTGAGCTCGGCCGCAATCCGCGCGCCGAGGTCCGCGTCCTCGACGCCACCGCCATCGATGAACCCGACGGGTCCTTCGACCTTGCCGTCTTCGCCATGTCGTTTCATCATCTGCCGCCGCGGCTGGCTGCCCGGGTACTCGCGGAGGGCACCCGGGTGGCCGGCCGACTGGTCGTCATCGACCTGCCCCGGCCGCCGGTACCACTGCATCTGATCCGGCTGGCGACGATGGCGCCGCTGGCGCCGGTCTGGCCGTTCGCCCACGACGGGCTGATCAGCTCACTGCGCACCTACAGCCCCTCGGCGTTCCGCGCACTGGCCGCCCACGCCGGCGTTGAAGTCGACGTCCGGACCGCCGGATTCGGCCCGCAGGTGGTGGTCGTCCGCCGGCCGGGGTGATCAGCGCGATTCTCTTGCGCCGCCGAGTGTGAACCTGTTGCATCGTCACCGTGGGTGAAGAGGTCAAGCACACCAGCTACAGCCCGGCGCATCGCCAGCAGTACCGCTACAAGGTGCAGCACTGCCTGGACGTATTCGAGACGATGCTGGCCGAGTCGAGCTTCGAGTCCGACCATCCGCTGACCGGCATGGAGATCGAGTGCAATCTGGTTGACGCCGACTATCAGCCGGCGATGACCAATCAGGAAGTCCTGGCGGCCATTGCCGATCCGGCGTACCAGACCGAATTGGGCGCCTACAACATCGAATTCAACGTGCCGCCCCGTCCGCTGCCCGGGCGCACCGCGCTGGAACTGGAAGCCGAAGTACGGGCAAGCCTCAATGCCGCCGAGACCAAGGCCAACACCGACGGCGCCCACATCGTCATGATCGGAATCCTGCCGACCCTGATGCCCGAACATCTGGCGGGCAGCTGGATGAGCCCTTCGATGCGGTACCAGGCACTCAACGACTCGATTTTCACCGCCCGCGGCGAGGACATCCTCATCGACATCTCCGGGGCCGAGCGGCTGAGCATGCACGCCGAATCCATTGCGCCGGAATCGGCCTGCACCAGTATGCAGTTGCATCTGCAGGTCTCCCCGGCCGACTTCGCCAGCAACTGGAACGCCGCCCAGGTGCTTGCCGCACCGCAGTTGGCGTTGGGCGCCAACTCGCCGTATTTCTTCGGCCACCATCTGTGGGCGGAGACCCGCATCGAGTTGTTCGCACAAGCCACCGACACTCGGCCCGAGGAGTTGAAGACCCAGGGTGTGCGACCGCGAGTGTGGTTCGGCGAGCGCTGGATCACCTCCATCTTCGACCTCTTCGAGGAGAACGTCCGCTACTTCCCGTCGCTGCTGCCGGAGATCTCCGACGAGGACCCCGCCGCGGAGCTGGCCGCCGGACGGACCCCGCACCTGTCCGAACTGCGACTGCATAACGGAACGGTGTACCGGTGGAACCGGCCGGTGTACGACGTGGTGAACGGCCGCCCCCATGTGCGGGTGGAGAACCGGGTCTTGCCGGCCGGCCCGACCGTCGTCGACATGATGGCGAATTCGGCGTTCTACTACGGCCTGCTGCGCACCATCTCCGAAGAGGACCGGCCGCTGTGGACGAAGATGAGTTTCGCTGCGGCACATGACAATTTCCTGGCCGCCGCCCTCAGCGGAATGGCCGCCCGGCTGTACTGGCCGGGCCTGGGCGAGGTGACACCCGATGAGCTGGTGCTGCGCCACCTGTTACCGATGGCCGACGAGGGACTGCGCCGGTGGAAGGTCGCCGCCGACGTCCGCGAGCGCTACCTGGGTGTCATCGAGGGCCGCGCCAAGACCGGGCGCAACGGGGCGGCCTGGCAGGTCGCCACGGTGGAACGCCTTGAGGACGGCGGCCTGGACCGCCCCAAGGCTTTGGCCGAGATGCTGCGCCGGTACTGCACCCTGATGCACAGCAATGAACCGGTGCACACCTGGGAGTAGCTTGGGTTTCATGGGCAGCCCGAACTCGCCGCGGTGATCGCGACCGCCGAGATCGCCGACGATGTGCTCGACGCCGGCTGCGGCCATGCTGAACTCGCCCTTGCGCTGACCGCCCGCGGCCACACCGTCGTCGGCATCGACCTCTCCCCCACCGCCGTCGCGGCGGCGAGCGCGGCCGCCGCCCAACGCGAAGCGCGCACAGCGACATTCGTGTGCGACGACATCACGTCGTTCACTACCTACTCACCGCGCACAAGGCTTGAGTAGGGGTCAGACGACCTTGGTGTGCAGCGTTGCTTCGACGTTGCCGCGGGTGGCCTTGGAGTACGGGCACACCTGGTTGGCCTGCTTCATCAGGTCCTCGGCCTGGGCCTGCTCCAACCCGGGCAGGTAACCGATGATCTCGGTGGCCAGCCCGTAGCTGGTCTCGTCCTTGCCGATGCCGACCCGGACGGTGACCCCGGTGGCGTCGTCGAGGGTGACGCCGCCGTTCGTGGCCACCAACCGCAGCGCGCCCAGGAAGCAGGCCGCGTAGCCGGCGGAGAAGAGCAACTCGGGGTTCACGCCCTCGCCGCTGCCGCCCATCTCCTTGGGCGGACGGGTGTCGAGGTCGAGGCGTCCGTCGGTGGACTTCACGTGGCCGTCGCGGCCGCCGCCGGTAGCGGTGCACTCTGCGGTGTAGATCGGGTCGATGGTCATACCCAGATCATGCCAGTGTCACGGCCGGCTGGGTTGTGCGCTGTGAAGCGCAGGCTCAGAACTGCTCGGCGAGCAGTTCGGCGATCTGAATGGTGTTCAGCGCCGCACCCTTGCGCAGGTTGTCCCCGGAGATGAACAGGGCCAGGCCCCGACCGTCCGGCGCCCCCGGGTCCTGCCGGATCCGGCCGACCAGCGAGGCGTCGCCACCGGCGGCGTCCAGCGGAGTCGGCACGTCGACCAGCGTCACGCCGGGCGCCGACGCCAGCAGCTCCCGCGCCCGAGCCGGTGAGATCGGACGGGCGAACTCGGCGTTGATCGACAGTGAGTGCCCGGTAAACACCGGAACCCGCACGCAGGTGCCGCTGACCGCCAAGTCGGGGATGCCGAGGATCTTGCGGCTTTCGTTGCGCAACTTCTGGTCCTCGTCGGTCTCCCCCGAAGCGTCGTCGACCAGAGCGCCGGCCAGCGGGATGACGTTGAACGCGATCGGGGCGACGTACTTGTTCGGAGCCGGATAGTCCAGCGCACCGCCGTCGTGCACCAGGTGCTCGACACCGTCGATGACCGCGCGGGCCTGGGTCGCAAGCTCCTCCACACCGGCCACCCCGCTGCCCGACACCGCCTGGTAGGTCGAGGCGATCAGGCGCACCAGGCCGGCTTCGTCGTGCAACGGCTTGAGCACCGGCATGGCCGCCATGGTGGTGCAGTTCGGGTTGGCGATAATCCCCTTGGGCAGGGTCTGGCCGCGGACGTCGCGATCGAAATTGACCTCGCTGACCACCAGTGGCACTTGCGGGTCCTTGCGCCACGCCGACGAGTTGTCGATCACCGTCACCCCGGCGGCGGCGAACCGGGGCGCCTGTACCCGCGACATCGTCGCCCCCGCGGAGAACAGCGCGATGTCCAAACCGGTCGGGTCGGCGGTCTCGGCGTCCTCGACCTCGATCTGTTGACCGCGGAACTCCAGTTTGCGCCCGGCCGACCGGGACGAGGCGAAGAATCGGACGCTGGTCGCGGGAAAAGCCCGCTCTTCCAACAGTTTCCGCATGACGACGCCGACCTGACCGGTGGCGCCGACCACCCCGATATGGACCATCGTCTATCGGCCCGTCCCGCCGTAGACCACGGCCTCCTCGTCGGTGCCGAGATCGAACGCCTCGTGCAGCGCGGCCACGGCCTTGTCCAGCTCGGAGTCCTTGATCAGCACCGAGATTCGGATCTCGGAGGTGGAGATCAGCTCGATGTTGATGCCCACCTTCGCCAGCGCCTCGCAGAACGTCGCCGTCACTCCGGGGTGGCTGCGCATGCCCGCGCCGATCAGCGACACCTTGCCGATGTGGTCGTCGTACAGCACGCTGGTGAAGCCGATCTCGTCCTGCAGTGAGGTCAGTTTCTCCACCGCCTTCGGTGCGGAGTCCCGCGAGCAGGTGAAGGTGATGTCGGTCTTGCCGTCCTCCACCTTGGAAATGTTCTGCAGCACCATGTCGATGTTGACGTCTGCGTCGGCGACGGCGCGAAAAACCTTGGCGGCGTAACCCGGAACGTCGGGGACCCCGACGACGGTGACCTTGGCCTCGCTGCGATCGTGAGCGACTCCGGTCAGGATGGCGTCTTCCATGGGGGTGTCCTCGATTGATCCGGTGACGATGGTTCCGGGCTTGTCGGAGTACGACGACCGGACGTGAATCGGAACGTGATAGCGCCGCGCGTACTCCACGCAGCGCAGCATCAGCACCTTGGCTCCGGCCGCCGCCATCTCGAGCATTTCCTCGAAGGTGACGGTGTCCAGTCGCCGCGCGTTGGGCACGATGCGCGGGTCGGCGGTGAAGATGCCGTCGACGTCGGTGTAGATCTCGCAGACATCGGCGTGCAGCGCGGCGGCCAGTGCCACGGCGGTGGTGTCCGAGCCGCCCCGTCCCAGCGTCGTGACGTCCTTGCTGTCTTGACTCACGCCCTGAAAGCCGGCGACGAGGACGATCTGTCCCTCGTCCAGAGCAGTGCGCAGCCGTCCGGGGGTGACGTCGATGATCTTGGCGTTGCCGTGGGTGCCGGTGGTGATGACGCCGGCCTGCGAACCGGTGAAGGACCGCGCCTGGGCGCCCAGCGATTCGATGGCCATGGCCACCAGCGCGTTGGAAATCCGCTCGCCGGCGGTCAGCAGCATGTCCAGTTCGCGCGCCGGCGGCGCCGGGCACACTTGGCGGGCCAGGTCCATTAGTTCGTCGGTGGTATCGCCCATCGCCGAGACGACCACCACCACATCGTTGCCCTGCTTTTTGGTCTCAACGATGCGTTCGGCGACCCGTCGGATCCGCTCGGCGTCGGCCACCGATGATCCGCCGTACTTCTGCACGACGAGCGCCACTGTCTGCCCTTTCCGGCGTTGGGGTTGCAAATAAGGATAAGGGGTGGCCAGTTCCGGTTTTAACGCCCGCTTTCCCGCCCCGATCAGCGGGTAACCTCGCGTGATGCCTGAGCAGCCCGCCGACCGCGTCGCACAGACCGCCGTTCCGATCCATCCCCCGATCGCCCAGCGCTGGAGCCCCCGCGCGTTCGACGCCCAGGCCGAGGTCACCGACGAGCAGCTGACGGCGCTGCTGGAGGCCGCCCGGTGGGCGGCGACCTGGGGGCGGCGCCAGCCGGTGCGGTTCGTGGTGGGAGCCCGGCGGGCAAGAGCGGAGCGACTCGGGGATGGACACAGCGGGGACAGCACGCACGCGGCCCTGGCCGAACTGCTCAGCCGCGGAAACGCCTACGCCAAAGCCGCCGGCGCGCTGATCCTGGTGTGCGCCGACGAGGGCGACGACGAGAACACCGCGCTCTACAGCGCCGTCGACGCCGGAGCGGCGGAGGCCAACCTGATCATCGAGGCGGTGTCGCGCGGGCTGATCGCCCACCCGATGGCCGGATTCGACGCCGACGGCGCCCGGGCGGCGTTCGCCATCCCCGCCCAAGTGCGTCCGCTGATGGTGATCGCGGTCGGCTCGCTGGCTGATTACGGGCAGGTCGACCCCGAGGTCGCCGAGCGGGACGCCGCGCCGCGCGAGCGCAGACCACTGGACGAGGTGGCTTTCACCGGTAGCTGGGATCAGCCCTGGCGCTGATCAGCGCTGATCAGTCGACGGGACCAGCCGCCGCGCTCGCCAACTGCGCCCCGATGACGAAAGTGGCCACGACCAGCAGCAGCGCCAGCGCCGGCCACACCCACATCACCGTGCGCCGTCGGGCTGCGACCACCATGCCGGCGACGCCCACGACGGCAGCCAGGGCGACGCCGGCCCACGTCACGACATAGGCCCAGGTGATCAGGGGATCGCGGCAGTTGTCGTGGCCGCACGCATCGGTGGTCATGACGAAGAACGGCGAGAAGAACAGCGACGCGGCTGCGGCCAGCAACGCCAGCACGCCGGCAACCACCGAGCCCACCCGGTCGGCAGGCGAGCGGTGCGGCCGCACAGCGTCATCCTGGGCGTCCGGAGGCGTCATACCAGCGACTATGCCTGCCGGGGCATCGGGAGTACAGTGAACGACGTGCAGCGGGTGCTCCTTCTCGGACGCCGCGACGGGGTCTGATCCAGACCGGCTTCCCGTCGCGGGTTGTCGCGATGCGCCGGTCTGAAGTCCCCACCAACTTCTGCGGAGCGAACATCGTGACCAGCCCTTCTGATTCCCTCTCTCGATCCCTCTCTCGATCCGATTCAGTCGACGCCTACGTGTCGGCGCGCACCATCAAGACCCCCGCGGGCCCGCCCCGTCCCGGCCAGCCCACGTGGAACGCCCAGCGCTCCAGCGCGATGCCGGTATCTCGGTATCGGCCGTTCGCCGCAGAAGTTCAAGGGGGAGAGCCCATCACTCCCTTCGACCGCACCTGGCCGGACAAGGTCATCGAGCACGCCCCCGGCTGGTGCGCGGTGGACCTGCGTGACGGTAACCAGGCCCTGATCGACCCGATGAGCCCGGCCCGCAAGCGCCGGATGTTCGATCTGCTGGTCCGGATGGGCTACAAGGAGATCGAGGTCGGGTTCCCCTCAGCCAGCCAGACCGACTTCGACTTCGTCCGCGACATCATCGAGCAGGGCGCCATCCCCGACGACGTCACCATCCAGGTGCTGACCCAGTGCCGCGACGAGTTGATCGAGCGGACCTTCCAGGCCTGCCACGGGGCACCGAATGTGATCGTGCACTTCTACAACTCCACCTCGATTCTGCAGCGGCGGGTGGTGTTCCGCGCCGACCGCGAGGAGGTCAAGAAGATCGCCACCGACGGTGCCCGCAAGTGCCTGGCGGAGCAGGCCAAGCATCCGGGCACCCGGTGGCGCTACGAGTATTCCCCGGAGTCCTACACCGGCACCGAACTGGTGTACGCCAAAGACGTGTGCGACGCCGTCGCCGACGTCATCGAGCCGACACCTGACTGGCCGCTGATCGTCAACCTGCCCGCCACGGTGGAGATGACCACCCCCAACGTCTACGCCGACTCCATCGAGTGGATGAGCCGCAACCTGGCGCGGCGCGACTCGATCATCCTGAGCCTGCACCCCCACAACGACCGCGGAACCGCCGTTGCCGCATCGGAATTGGGCTTTGCTGCCGGCGCAGACCGGATCGAGGGCTGCCTGTTCGGCAACGGAGAGCGCACCGGCAACGTCTGCCTGGTGACGCTGGGCCTGAACCTGTTCTCCCGCGGGGTGGACCCGCAGATCGACTTCTCCAACATCGACGAGATCCGCCGCACCGTCGAGCACTGCAACCAGTTGCCGGTGCCCGAGCGCCATCCCTACGGCGGCGACCTGGTCTACACCGCGTTCTCCGGCAGCCACCAGGACGCGATCAACAAGGGCCTGGACGCCATGAAGATCGCCGCCGACGAGGCGGACGCGGACGTCGAGGACATCCTGTGGCAGGTGCCGTACCTGCCGATCGACCCCAAGGACGTCGGCCGCACCTACGAGGCCGTCATCCGGGTCAACTCGCAGTCCGGCAAGGGCGGGGTGGCCTACATCATGAAGGCCGACCACGGCCTGGTGCTGCCGCGCCGGCTGCAGATCGAGTTCAGCCAGGTGATCCAGAAGATCACCGACGGCGAGGGCGGCGAGGTGTCGTCCAAAGAGATGTGGGACGCCTTCGCCGACGAGTACCTGAGCCCGGTCCGGCCGCTGGAGCGGATCAAGCAGCGGGTGATCGGTTCGGAGGTCGACGGCGGCACCGACGTCATCGAGGCCGCGGTGAAGATCGACGGCGTGGAGACCGAGATCCGCGGCGAGGGCAACGGTCCGCTGGCCGCGTTCGTCGACGCACTGGGCACCGTCGATATCGACGTGCACGTCCTGGACTACTCCGAGCACGCCATGTCGGCTGGCGAGGAAGCCGCCGCGGCGGCCTACGTGGAGGCTTCGGTGGGCGGACGCACGGTGTGGGGCGTGGGCATCGCGACGTCGATCACCACCGCCTCGCTGCGCGCCGTGGTCTCCGCGGTGAACAGGGCGGCCAGGCTGAGCTGACACGATCAGCGCATGCATCGGGGCTGTCCCCGATGCAGTACGAATGGGGATGTGGCTCAACGAGCCTGCAGCCAACAAGTACGCACACCGGGTCAAGGACGGCGGTAGCACGGCGGCGTCATCGCTTGCGCGTTGGTCCATCGCGCCAACCGCATCGCCCCTTGGACGCGACCACGCCACCTACGAACCC
>NZ_JBIIOV010000220.1:0-4259 GCF_044342925.1 Mycobacterium sp.
TCACCGACAACGAAACCCGCTGTACGAGCGGAGTTGACCGCATCGACGGCCTGGCGTTTGAGTTCACTGAGTTGATCGGCTCCCCGGCGGGCGATCGCGGCGGCCTCGTGCAATCGGTCAGAGAGGCCGCGGACCGTCACCAGATCGGCGAATGCCCGCTCTTGAGCGGCATCCGCGGCCTCGCCCTGCCACACCGCACCGCCCGGGGACAGCGCGCCGCGGTGCACACTGTCGAAGACCTCTTCCCACTGCTCGGCCGTGCGCACCCAGTCGGTGGCAGCACGATTGAGGTGCTCCACGTCCCAGCCGAGGATCTGCGACAAGCTCGGCACTGCGCCGACGCCGGGCATCTACACCCGCACCCCGGCGAGCGCGGACAGTGCCTGCGCCGACGTGCGGTCCATGCGGGTGAACTCCGCCGCCGTGACACTCAGCTTGTCGCCGGTGGCGTTGAGTCGAGCGACCAGAACCGCCGCCGTCTCCCCGAGTGCGGTGTATGCGCCGGCGACCGCAACCGCGGTGACCTGCGCCGGTGGCCCAGCGACCGCCGCGGGAACCTCACTGGCTAACCGCGCCGCATGGCCGGCGCACTGTTCAGCCAATGCGTCGACACCCGCCGCGCAAACATCTATCTCCCCCACGCGGGCGATTCTAAAACCGATCCCACACCGGCGTCACGTCACCCAAACCCACCAACGAACGGGCCGCAACAGCCGCAAGCCCGACGATCTTCCGGCATTCTGTGCCGAATTGATCCAAGCCTTCTCCGGGTAGTCCCTTCGGTCGAGTAGCCTGCCCCCATGCTGGGGCCCACGTGCTGACCGCGGCGCTGCGCGACCTGCAATGGCGCAAGCGCCGTTTCGTGATCGCCATCGTTGGCACCGGTCTGGTGTTCGCCATGACGCTGGTCCTCACCGGGCTGGCCAACGGCTTCCGGGTGGAGGCCACCCGCACCGTCGACTCACTCGGCCTGGACGCCTACCTGGTGAAGTCCGGGGCCACCGGTCCGTTCCTCGGGTCATCGGCGTTTCCGGCCAACAAACTTCAGGTGACCGGCGTCGACACCGCGGTGCCCCTGGTATACGGCAGCGCCACCATGCCGTCGGGCGGATCGGCCCGCAGCGTCAACGTCTTCGGCGCCCCGGAACGCGGACCCGGCATGCCGGCCATGGAATCCGGGCGGCCGCCCTCGGAGCCGCACGAGGCCGCGGTGTCCAACACCATGAAGCAGCCCATCGGCGCCACCATCGAAGTCGGTTCGCGCAACCTGCAGATCGTCGGCATCGTCGATGACTCCACCGCGCTGGCCGGCCAGTCCAACATCTTCCTCACCGTCAGCGGCGCCCAGACACTGCTGTTCTCCGGCCAGCAGTTGATCTCTTCGATCGGCCTCGTCGGCCCACCCGAACGTGCCCCCAGCGGCTACAAGCTCGTCGACCGGCGGGGCGCCATCGACGACCTGCTGCGCGCGCTGACCGGCGCCCGCCAGGCGATGAGTCTGATGGCCGGGCTGCTGTGGATCGTCGCCGCGATGATCGTCGGCTCGATGATCTACATGTCGGCCCTGGAACGCACCCGCGACTTCGCGGTGTTCAAGGCCGTCGGCGTTCCGACCCGCTCGATCCTGGCCGGGCTGGCCATGCAGGCCGTCATCGTGGCGGTGCTCTCGGCGATCCTCGGCGGGGTGCTCTCGGTGCTGCTCGGCCCGCTGTTCCCGATGCGGGTGGACATCCCGCAATTCGCGTTCGTGCTGCTGCCGGTCGTCGCGGTTACCATCGGGGTGCTGGCCAGCCTCGCCGGGCTGCGCCGAGCGGTCGTCGTCGATCCGGCTATGGCCTTCGGAGGCCCCTGACTCATGGCAGACCTGCGGATCAAGGACCTGGTTGTCGAGTACGCCAGCGGCCAGGACACGGTGCGCCCCATCGATGGGCTCAACCTGCACGTGGACGAGGGCTCACTGGCGATCCTGCTGGGCCCCAGCGGATGCGGGAAGACGACGCTGCTGTCGTGTCTGGGCGGCATCCTCAAGCCGACGGCCGGGCGCATCGAGTTCGGCGACATCGACCTGACCAAGCTGGGCGCTAGAGAGATTTCGGACTACCGTCGCAACACCGTCGGCATCGTGTTCCAGGCGTTCAACCTGGTGCCCAGCCTGACCGCGCTGGAGAACGTGATGGTGCCGCTGAAGGCCGCCGGCTTCTCGCGCAAGCTGGGCCGTGAGCGCGCCGAGGCACTGCTGGCCCGGGTCGGCCTGGCCGCCCGGATGCACCACCGGCCCGGCGACATGAGCGGCGGCCAGCAGCAACGGGTGGCCGTGGCCCGGGCGATCGCGCTGGACCCGCCGCTGCTGATCGCCGACGAGCCGACCGCTCACCTGGACTACATCCAGGTCGAGGAGGTGCTGCGGCTGATCCGCGAACTGGCCTCCGGCGACCGGGTGGTGGTGGTGGCCACCCACGACACCCGGATGCTCCCGCTGGCCGACCGGGTGGTGGAACTGGTGCCGGAGATGGCGCACACCGACCACGAACCCGAGACGGTGGAACTGCGCGCCGGCGAGGTGCTGTTCGAGCAGGGCACCATGGGCGACATGATCTACATGGTGTCCGACGGCGAGATCGAACTGGTCCGCGAATTACCCATCGGCCGCGAGGAATTGCTGAAGGTGGCCGGCGCCGGCGACTACTTCGGCGAGATGGGGCCGCTGTTCGCGCTGCCCCGCTCGGCCAGCGCCCGGGCAGGCACCGACGCCACCGTGGTGGGCTACACCGTGCAGCAGTTCCGGGAGCGGTTGGGCGCCAGCGGATCCCGCGACATCATCGAACACAAGTCGCTGAACAGCAGTTAGCTGTCTCCGGCAAGGTCCCAATCGTCGGGGATCATTCGCTCGGGGTGGTGGTAGGTGTTGGTGCCGCCGGGAATCGGTAGTTGCGGTGGCGGTAGCCATTCGGTGGTGCCGTCTTTGCGTTTTCGGGTTTTCCAGCCGCCGGGTGTGATGAGGCGGTGGTGTTGGCCGCAGGCGAAGGTGAGCCGGTCGATGTCGGTGCGCCCGCCGTCGGCCCAGTCCTCGACGTGATGGGTCTGGCACAGATAACCCGGCATGTCACAGCCCGGCGCCGTGCAGCCGCGGTCCTTGGCGTGCAGCACGATTCGCTGGTCGGCCGAGGCGATGCGCTTGGCCCGCCCCAGATAGATCGGGCGCTGGGAATGGGCGTCGAACACAGCCAGGTAGTGCCAGGCGTGGGCGGCCATCCGGATCACATCGCGCATCGGCAGCAGAGTGCCCCCGGCGGTGACCGCATGCCCGGCGCCGGTGCTGAGCTGCTCCACGGTGGCCGAGGCGATCACGGTGACCGGTAACCCGTTGTGCTGTCCGAGCTTCGGGTCGCCGAGTTGCCCACGCACCAGAGCCCCCAGCGCGTCGTGCTGGCGCTGGCCGTGCTGGCGGCGATCGGCGTCGACGGCGCTCTGGCTGGGCTCACCGGTGGTGACCGGGATCTGGTCGTCGGGGCTGCACATCCCCGGGGCGGCGAACTTGGCCAGCCAGGCGTCCAGCATCGCCCGCAGTTCCGGGGTGGCGATCAGCCGCCCGATGCTCATCCCGTCGGGTCGTTGCCGCCCGCACCACTGAAACCCGCGCTGCGCCGCCCGGTACTCATCGCTGAACCGGCCATCAGGATTCAGGGTGGCCGCCACCCGCTCGGCGAGCACCTCCAGCTGATCAGGCCGCAGTTCAGTGGCTTTCTCGGCCAGAAACGCCTCGGCTTTGGCCACCTCGCTGGGATGGACGGTCTCGGGCAGATCCCGCAGAAACCTCTGAATGCCCCGCAGATGCTCCCCATCGAGCAGCCCGCCATCCCAGGCCTTCGCCGTCGCCGGCAACAACGGCGCCACCGGCTCACCGGTCAGCGTGCTGCGCGGCTGCAACTGCGCGGCATCGCGCAACCTTCGGCGGGCCTCGGCCGGACTGATCCGGATGACATCGGCGATCACTTTGGCGGTGGCCCCACCCAACTCCGCAGCGCCACAACGGCCCACCGACCCCACACCGTCCAACGACGATGCCGTAACCCGCCGGCGCACCGCCTCCAACCGGTCCAGTGCCTCCAGCCGTTCCCGCACCCCCATGCCATCCCACTCCAGGGCAGCCACACCCGCCACGGCAGCATCCAGCGCGGCGAACACCTCAGCCACCGAAGTCGAAAACATGTTCGAATAATAACGTGAGCCACCGACGCCCAGCCACCAAAAACATTGCG
>NZ_JBIIOV010000221.1:0-4257 GCF_044342925.1 Mycobacterium sp.
CGGGGCTGTTCGCGCTGGCCGCGGTGGTGCTGTCACTGGTTCGGCGCGGGGCGACTGCCTGAGCGGCGCGCGCCGAAAACAATCGCGCCGGGAACAACCGCTTCCGGGAGACTGGGCGGCATGCGTACCCAGGATCACCCCAACAACGCCCCGGGCGTGCCGATGCGGTTCCCGGTCTGGTTCGAAAACTTCCAGATCAAATACATCAACCCGGTTGCGGTGCCGATCGCCCGGTTCATGCCGGGGATCACAGTGATCAAGCACCGCGGGCGCAGGTCGGGCCGTTCCTTGGAGACGGCGGTGTCGGCCTACCGCAGGGGGCACGCGGTCGCGATCATGCTGGCCCACGGAAAAACCAACTGGGTCAAGAACGTTCTAGCCGCCGGACAGGCCGACATCCGGCTCGCCGGGCGTGACGTCCACCTGGTGAACCCGCGCATCGTCGAGGCGGGCATCGACGACCCCTCGCTGCCGGTGCTGACACGGCTGGCCACCAAGCTCGGGGTTGGCGTATTCGTCGCCGATATCGCCGAGAACCGGTAGCGCAAAATCGCAGTTCCAGAGACCGCAATCACATGTCCAGGCCGATATCGAGCACCCGCACGGAGTGTGTGAGCGCACCGACAGCCAGGTAGTCCACCCCAGTCCCGGCGTACCCCGCGGCGGTGTCCAGCGACAGCCCGCCGGAGGATTCCAGCAGCACCGAGGGTGCCTGTGCATCACGGCGCTGCACCGCGATCTGGGTCTGCCACACCGGGAAGTTGTCCAGCAGGATCAGTTCGACGTCCTCACCGAGCACCTCGTCGAGCTGCTCAAGGGTGTCCACCTCGACCTCGCACGGCAGGCCTGGCGCCGCGGAGCGTACGGCCCGCAGCGCCGCCGTCACCGAGCCGGCGGCGGCGACATGGTTGTCCTTGATCAGCGCGGCATCCCCGAGACCCATCCGGTGGTTGACGCCGCCACCGACCCGCACCGCGTATTTCTGCACTGCCCGCAGCCCCGGCAGGGTCTTGCGGGTGTCCCGAATCCTGGCCTTGGTGCCCTCGACCGCGTCCACCCATTCCGCGGTGGCGGTCGCGATGCCGGAGAGGTGGCAGAGCAGGTTGAGCAGAGTCCGCTCGGCGGTGAGCAGGCCACGGGTGTCGGCTTCCAGTGTCAACAGCGCCTGTCCGGCCTGCAGTCGGGTGCCGTCCTCGACCCGGTCGAGCAGGCGGTAGCCGGCCCCGCCAGTCCCGTTGCCGAGCACCTCGTCGAGAACCATCAGGGCGATGTCGACCCCGGCGGCCACACCGGCCTGCCTGGCTACCACCGCGGCCTTGGTCCTGGCATCGGCCGGCACGGTGGCCACGGTGGTCACGTCCGGTCCGTAGCGCAGGTCCTCGTCGAGGCCTCGACGGATGACTTCGAGGGCCTCCGCCCGCTCGCCGGCGGTCAGCGCCGCTGTCATCGTGCGGCGACCGCCGCCGGCTGCGCCACCGCGATGTCTCCGTCGGGCATCGCCACAACGTTCACCGCGACCGCCTGGGCGGGATCGGTGTGCGGCCAGTCGCTGCGGTGATGACAGCCGCGGGATTCGGTCCGGGCATGCGCCGCCGCCGCGACGGCCTGAGCGGTGACGGTGAGCGCGGCGTCCTCGAAATCGGTGCGGCTGCCCAACCGGGCCGCCGTCGCGCCGTCGAGCACCGCTTCCAGCCGGCTCAGTCCCTCGCCGTCCCGGACCACCGAGGCCCAGCGGCTCATGGCATCCTGCAGCGCGGGGCGATCCAGCGAAACACGTTGAGTGGGTGGAACTTCGGCGACCGGAACACCGGCGCTGACGGCGTGCTCGGCGGCCATCCGCCCGGCGCGGCCACCGACCACGAGGCCCTCCAGCAGGCTGTTGGAGGCCAGCCGGTTAGCGCCGTGCATGCCGGTGCGGGCGACTTCGCCGGCGGCCAGCAGACCCGGCAGCAGCGTACGGCCGTAAACGTCGGTGCTGACACCGCCGCAGCTGTAGTGCGCGCCCGGCACCACCGGGATCGGCTCAAGGGTGGGCTCGATACCGGCCTGGCGGCAGGCCTCGGTCACCGTCGGGAAGCGCTGCTCCAGACGTTCGACCCCGCGGGCGTCGAGATACACGCAGGCGTCCCCGGTCTCCCGCAACCGGGCATCGATGGCGGCGGCCACCACGTCGCGAGGGGCCAGGTCGCCCATCGGGTGCACTCCGGCGGTGACCGAATCGCCGCGGGCGTCGCGCAGGACCGCGCCCTCCCCGCGCAGGGCTTCGGTGATCAGCGGCCGCCGTCCGCTGCCCAGCGGGTCGAACAGCATCGTCGGGTGGAACTGGATGAACTCGATATCGCTGACCGGAACGCCGGCCCACAGCGCCAGGGCGATGCCGTCGCCGGTGGAGCCTTCCGGGTTGGTGGTGGCGCGGTAGAGGTGTCCCAGGCCGCCGGTGGCCAGGATCACCGACGGCGCGTGGATCACCCCGAGCCCGTCGTCGTTGCGCACCAGGACTCCGGTGACCGCCGCGCCGTCGTGCAGCACCTCGAGGGCGACGTGATTGCGGCGGATGTCCAGGGTGGCCGCGGCGTGGTTGAGGGCGCGCTGCACTTCGGCGCCGGTGGCGTCGCCACCGGCATGCATGATGCGCCGCCGGGAGTGCCCGCCCTCCCGGGTCAGCGCCCACTGGCCGGGCGCGGTCTCGTCGAAGCGGGCACCGGCGGAGATCAGTTCGGCCACCGCCTGGTAGCCGTCGGCGACGATGGAGCGGACGGCCTCGGGGTCGCACAGTCCGGCCCCGGCGGTCAGGGTGTCCTCGACGTGGGACTGCACGGTGTCGTCGGTGAACGGCAGTACGACGGCGATCCCACCCTGGGCGTAGAACGTGGCGGTGTCGTCAGCCTTGCTCAGCAGGACGGTGCGGGCACCTCTCCGGTGCGCGGCCAGGCCCGCGGCCAGGCCGGCGACACCGGTGCCGACGATGACGATGTCAGCGCGCTGCTGCCAGTCGACGCGGTCGGATCCGGCGCCGCAGGCAGCCCGGCTCATTCCCCACCGCCGGGCTGGCCGATCTCGATCATCCGCTGCACGGAGGCCCGCGCCCGGGCTGCGGTGTCGGGATCGACATCCACCTCGTCGGCGTCGTCGACCAGACTGCGCAGCAGCGCGGCCGGAGTGATCATTTTCATGTACTTGCACGAGGCGCGGTCGTTGACGGCCTGGAAGTCGATACCCGGTGCGGCCTTGCGCAGCTGGTGCAGCATGCCGACTTCGGTGGCCACCAGCACCTGCCGGGCGTTGGACTCCCGGGCGGCGTCCAGCATGCCGCCGGTGGAGAGGATCTTCACTCTCTCCTCCGGGAAGGCGCCTTCGCCGGCGAGGTACAACGCCGAGGTGGCACAACCGCATTCGGGGTGGATGTACAGCTCGGCGTCGGGGTGGCTGCGCGCCTGGGCAGCCAGCTCGTCGCCGTTGATGCCGGCGTGCACGTGGCACTCGCCGGCCCAGATGTGCAGATTGGTGCGCCCTGTCACCCGGCGGACGTGCGCGCCGAGGAACTGGTCGGGACAGAACAGCACGTCGCGGTCCTCGGGAATGGAGGCCACCACGTCCACGGCGTTGGAGGAGGTGCAGCAGATGTCGGTCAGCGCCTTCACCGCAGCGGTGGTGTTGACGTAGGACACCACCACCGCGCCGGGGTACTCGTCGCGCCAGGCCGCCAATTCCTCGGCGGTGATGGAGTCGGCCAGTGAGCAGCCGGCCCGCTGGTCGGGAATGAGGACGGTCTTGTCCGGGCTGAGGATCTTGGCGGTCTCGGCCATGAAGTGCACGCCGCAGAACACGATGGTGTCCTCCGTGGCCTGGGCGGCGATCCGCGACAACGCCAAGGAGTCGCCGACATGGTCGGCGACATCCTGGATTGCCGGAAGCTGGTAGTTGTGCGCCAGGATCGTGGCGTTGCGCAGGCCGGCGAGCCGGCGGACTTCGGCAGCCCACTGCTCGTCGGCGGCGATGCCGGTGTAGCCGCCCGGGCCGTCGACGATGCGGTCGGCCAGCGGGGAGTCCAGGCGGCCGGCCATGGCTTCCCTCGGATCCACGACGGTCATCGCGGCCTCCTGTCTCAGTCCCGAAGTTTTCGACTTACAATCGAAAACATGACCCATACTAGCACCGGGCACGAGGTTCTTGCGGTGGTATTCCAGGTGCGCGGCCTGGCGTCCGGCAAACCCGAACTCGAAGTGCTGTTATGGCAGCGCGCCTTGGCGCCCGAAC
>NZ_JBIIOV010000222.1:0-4254 GCF_044342925.1 Mycobacterium sp.
CAAGTACATCTACGACGAGCTGTCCAAGCGCGGTCCATCCCGGTCATTTCTTGCTCCCGACCAGATTCCGCTAGACACCCTTCTGGGCTTCGACTACAACATCGACGGCAATGCCTGGGACATCCTCAACGTCTGGGCATACCTGTTCGACGTGCCCTACGCCGTCGAGCGAGTCGAAGATGTGGCCAACAACGGCGTCGACCCCGATTCGTGGGCCGCAGGCAATCCGTTCGTCGCCCAGTTCGGCCAGGCATTCTGCAAGGGGCTGATGGAATTCAAAGCCAGCCTCCGCGCCTCGATGCGGACGAACGCTGCTGCGCCGCAGCCAATCCCGGCCCCGATCGCCGAGGTCGCCCTGACCGCGCCCGCGAACGGGAAGAACAAGACGAACAAGAAGAACGGGAAGAGCAAAGCCAAAACGGCCGGGACATCGACCGCCGCGACGCCGACCGGCAACGGTGCGGGCCTGAAGTCCTTCGCGCCGCCCAGCACCGCCGCGCGGACCCTCATGCCAGTCCGGCACACGCTCTACACCGTCAACGGTTACGGAGCCACCTGGGACAAGACCTATCCGGCCGACATGGCAAGGGCCATCTCCGACAAGATTCGGAATGGCACCGACGATCACTGGTGGTGGCAGCCGGTTTCCTACGGCGCCAAGGGAATCGGCGGCATTCCCGGACAGGTTCCGGCGTGTTTCCCGATGCAGCCCAGTATCGACGCCGGCGTGGCGGAGATGACCCGGCTGATGCTGCAGCATCCGCCGGAACAGACCTGGGGGGTCATCGCCTACAGCGAGGGCTCAATCGTCACCAGTAACATCTTGGACCTGTGCGGCATCACTCAGAGCGACGGTCCGACGCCGCTGGCCGCCTATAAGGACAGCTTCGTCGGTGGTGTGCACTTCGGTGGGCCGCGGCGGGAGAAGGGCCACACCTGCCCCGGCGGGATCGATCCTGGCGGTCACGGCATCGTCCGCCCGAATCTCAAGGGCACACCGGACTCTTTGTGGGAGTTCGCCGCCGGCCCCAACCAGACCGGCCTCTTCGGCTACAAACCGGACTATGACCTCTACACCACCTCCGGTCATGTCGGGGACCAGTTCACCGAGGATGACGAGTGGGCGGTGTGGGAGCTGATCAGGAACGGCGTCATCAAAGGCAGTGGGCCGCTGCTTGTGGAGATCATCAAGTTCCTCACCGAGGCATGCCACGGCAAGCCCACCTACGTCGCGATCTTCGACGCCCTGAAGTTCTTCGTGGTGGATAGGACTGCGCCACACTGGAACTACCACCAGATCGCGCCGATCCCCGGCGATCCGCGCGACTGCTGGCGGATCGGCTTGGACTACATCAACTGGATCGGTGCCAATGTCCCCGCCCGGGGGACCGGGAACCCCGTCCAGCTGGCGGCGGCCGGTAGCGGCATCTCTCTGTAAGCAGGAGATGTGGGAAGCCGTTCTGGGCGTCGTGATCGGGTGGCTGCTCGGGGTGGCCCAGCAGCTGATGCGTTGGTACTGGGAGACGCGAAAGGCACACCGGGGACAGCCGGGACCGCGTTCGGCGAGGTGCTCGCCTGCTCGACGACGAGCTCAAAGATGCGCAGCATCAACTGCAGGACATCCTCGACGGCAGCGTCGGTTGGGGCGAAGTGGGATTCCCCATGGTGAGTTTCGACGAGTACGGCGAGGTGTTGCTGGACAGCCTTCCGAAAGCGAAGTGGGAGGCCGTCGCTGACGCTCGTCGATCCTTGGCACGGATTAACGCGATGACCGCCGACCGCAGCGCTCCCGATCCGGAACGTTTGAGGCAAGCAGCGTCTTCGGCTCAGGTTTCCACTGAGAAGGCCATCCACGCCCTAGCGGCGGCGGCCGAGTAGGGGTTCCACATCCGTGGGTACCCCTCCCCATAGGCGATCACCGAGACTGCGCCCAGAGCGTCATTCACGTGACGAAAGCGCTCTGTGCGCAATCTCGGCGCCCCCGCTCACGCCTGCAGTTCGTCCGAAACCGTATCGCTCTTGTCGGCCTGGCTCGCCTCACCCTCGCCGAGTGCGTTGTTGACGTAGGTCACCTCCACGCTGCCCCCACTGACAGCGCTGCCCCCACTGACAGCGCTGCCCCCACTGACAGCGGTGCTCACACCGGCAGCGCCCTCACCGGCGCCCTCACCCGAGGCATGCTTTCCGGCCGCATCCGTCTCGTCCGATGCCGCGGCCGCCCGCTCCGACTCCACCATCGCCTGATGGGGCGACATCTCCAGATCGGGTGCCGTCTCCTCGGTCCAGCACGTCGCCGCGCGGTTGGGCGGCGGGCCGACGAACGACTTGAGCCGGCCGCGCATCCAGTCGATGCCGCCGCGCAGGTCATACGGGGAGTAGTGCGGGTTGGGCTTGTCGCCGAGGAACGCGACGCCGCTGACCAGCGCCTGGATGATGCCCATCACCGTTTCCACCGGCTGGTTGAAGAATCCGGCGAGCTGGGCGGCCAAGGAGTAGGGGTTGGACCAGAAATCGCCGCGCGCCACGGCCTGGTACACCGCCGCCCGCATCTGGCTTGCCTCGTCATCGCCGTTCTCGGCGTAGATGTCGCCCGCGCGGTAGACGTCTTTCCAGTTATCCGGCTTGCGCGGGTAACCGGGCAACCCGAAGCGGCGCAGCGGGTCGAGCCCGTGGGTGCCGGTCAGGCTGACCCACGACGTCGCCCACTCGGCGATGCTGTCGGTCTGCCGGCACGGGTTGCCGTAGGCCAGAACACCTTTGAGGTCCGGGGTCCGCCAGGCCAGTGGCCTCCCGGGCGCCAGGTAGTCGATGTAGAAATCGCTGACGACGATCGCGCCTTGGGAGAACCCGCCGAGCGACCACGGGGTGCCCGTGGGGAAGGGGATGAGGTTGTCCATGAACTGCGCGCCGATGAGCCGGGCCAGTTCACGCACACCGCTGTTGTTGTCGAACGGGACCGGGCCGTTGTTGTAGCCGATCGGCTGGTGGTAGCAGACGCTTTCCTTCTCCAGCTGCGTGGCGGTGTCGGCGACGGGTCCGGCGAACATGTTCGACAGATGTCCCTCGACGGTGAACATGATCGGCCGCAGGTTGGGCGCGGGCGGGACGTAACCGGCCCGGTTCGCCGTCGCCTCGTCGAAGATGCCGGTCTGCGACATGCCGTAGCGCCGCTGCATCTCCGTGACCGCGGCGGCGTCCTCGTTGCCGTAGTAGCCGTCCTTCGGCGGCGCGTAGGCGGCGAACTTGCGCTTGAACCAGGACTGCCAGTACTCGATCTCCGGACCGTTCGACCCGAGTTTGTAGGGAAGCGGCATAGCGGTGTGTCTCCTGGCTGTCGTGGACCTGTTCACTGTCAACAATAGGCATGTGGTCCGACAACCGAACAGGTTCGATTGTTTTTCAGGAACACCCCAGCAACCGATCAGAATGAGGGTCACACCGGAAGGACCCGACGATGCTGCCCATCGATGCTCACCTGCTGCGCGCAGTCGCGCCGCACCTCAGGGCCCGCACGGCCCGACGGCACCAGGCCGACGTCATCGAAGCGCTCGGCGCGGTGCTGCAGGACACGCTGCTCAGCTACGACATCACCAGCCGGTTGCGCATCGCGCACTTCGTAGCCCAGGCCTGCCGGGAGTCCCGCGGTTTCACCAACACCGGCGGCTTGCTCTGGGGCGGTGTTCCCGGCTGTGACCCCGAGTCGGCCGTCGCGCTGGCTACCGCCGGCCAGTTCTGGCAGAGCCGCGACGTCAATACTGACGCCGACAACGACGACCTGGTGGCCGTCACCCGCACAGTCAGTGGCGGCCTTGGCGGGCTGAGGTCGCGGCGGCGCTACCTGAAAAACGCCAAGACCGAGCTGGCCCGCACTGAACGACTGACCCGCCAGGCCGAGGCGACCGACGGCCGGCCGGTGCTGGCCCGCGGGTCACAGGGCGCGGACGTGACGCGGTTGCAGACGCTGCTCCGCGGAATCGGCTTCGCCGTCGTCATCGACCGGTACTTCGGCGCGGTCACCGAATTGGCCGTCATCACGGCACAGCGGGAGAACGGACTGGAGGCCGACGGTATCGTCGACGCCCCGACCTGGGATGCACTCGAACAGCGCAGCGTGACCGTCGATCCCACGACGGCCGCGGTCGCTCCGAGCACGAAGCGGTACTGGCCGATGGAGCGTGGCCGGATCGTCACCTCCGAGTACGGGCCACGCCCGGGCGGCTTCCACTACGGCATCGACTTCGGCTGGCCCGGTGG
>NZ_JBIIOV010000223.1:0-4218 GCF_044342925.1 Mycobacterium sp.
CAGCGAACTGCTGATGCTGGAGAACGCGCTGGACGATTGGGTGACGTCGCCGAAGTTGATTTCCCCGGCGAACAGCCGGGGCGCCTGGACCGCCAGCGGCAGCGGGGTAAGGATCTGGCTCATCGCCAGGTTCCACCCGGTGAAGCCCAGCTGCCGCCGGACGAACGCCCGGTAGTTGGCGATGATGCTGTCGAACCGGGTGCGCAGGATTCCTCGTTCGGTCGCCTCGCCGCGGTAGAAGCCCACCGCTTCGGCGGCGTCCCGCAACCGCACCAGCGCATAGCGGAACGCCGCATTGGTGCGCTCGTTGCGGAAGTTCAGCCGGATCAGGGGCCGGCCGATCCAGAACGCGACCACAGTGGCCAGGAAGATGTAGATGAACGCCACCCAGAACAGCGCCCGTGGCAGCGTGACGTCGAAGAGGGTGACCGGACCGGAGAGGTTCCACAGGATGGGGATGAAGGCCACCACGGTGGACACCGACGAGATGGCGCCGAACACCAGCACCGAGCCGGTTCCGATGACCGGAGTGTTGGGGCTGCCGCCGACGCCGGTGGTGAAGACGTCGATGTCCTGCTGAATACGCTGGTCGGGGTTGTCGGTGTTGTTGTCGGTGAACCTGCCGCGGTAGTAGGCGCGGTCGGACAGCCAGTCAGCCGTCAGCCGGTCGGTGAGCCAGGTGCGCCAGCGGATGATGAAACGCTGGGTCAGGTACAGGTCGAGCATCACCTGGCTGATGTAGATGGTCGCCAGAATGGCGAAGATTCCCAGCGCCACCCAGAATCCGCGGATGGCGTCGGCGCGGATGGCGTCCTCCCCGGCTCCGCCGGCCTGAAAGGCGATCTGCAACGAGGTGTAGAGGTCGTTGCTGAAATAGCTGAGCAGCACGTCGATGCGCACCGAGATCATCACTGAGAGCAGTAGCACTCCCAGCCAGAGCCACACCTTCACCGCATCGCGGCCGGTGAAGTAGGCGCCGGTGATCCGCCAGTACTGCCGGCCCCAGCCGGTGAAGCGGGACAGTAGGAACAGCACCAGCAGGGTCATCGGGGCCGTGAGTGCCCAGGCCTTCGCGATCCACAGCAGGGACGGGATCAGCTCGCCGCCCCAGTCCATCGACGGTTCGTACGGCTCCACTGTCGCTCTCCTCCGTGCCGCAGGTGTCCAGCGCGAAGCTACCGCAGCATCGGGCATTGGGCGCGCACGCCCACGCTGGTCCCCACGCTGGTTAGGCTCAGCTGATGGACAATCCTGTGCACGCCGGACGGCTGATCGCCCGCCGGCTTCGCGCCAGCGGTATCGACACCATGTTCACCCTGTCAGGCGGGCATCTGTTCTCGATCTACGACGGCTGCCGCAGCGAGGGCATCCGGCTGATCGACACCCGCCACGAGCAGACCGCCGCCTTCGCCGCCGAAGGCTGGGCCAAGGTCACCCGGGTCCCGGGCGTGGTCGCGCTGACCGCCGGCCCGGGCGTCACCAATGGGATGAGCGCGATGGCCGCTGCGCAGCAGAACCAGTCGCCGATGCTGGTGCTGGCCGGCCGCGCGCCGGCGCTGCGCTGGGGGATGGGCTCGCTGCAGGAGATCGATCACGTGCCGTTCGTCGCGCCGCTGGCCCGCTACGCGGCGACCGCGCAGTCCGCGGCAGCGGTCGGTGACCGGGTGGACGACGCGCTGCGCGCCGCCGTCGGCGCCCCGTCGGGCGTGGGTTTCGTCGACTTCCCGATGGACCATGTGTTCGGTGAGGCAGCCGACCGCGGCGAACCGGGGGCGCTGACCGAGTTGCCCGCGCAGCCGCCGGCCGACGGAGCGGCGCTCGACCGTGCGGTCGCACTGCTCTGCGCGGCGCAACGCCCGGTGATCATGGCCGGCACCAACGTGTGGTGGGGCCATGCCGAGAAGGAGCTGCTGCACCTGGCCGAGCGGTTGCGAATCCCGGTGCTGGCCAACGGAATGGCCCGCGGCGTGGTGGGCGCCGACCACGACCTGGCGTTCTCCCGGGCCCGCTCGGCGGCGCTGTCGCAGGCCGACGTGGCGCTGGTGGTCGGCGTGCCGATGGACTTCCGGCTCGGCTTCGGCGGGGTGTTCGGGGCGCAGACCGAACTGATCGTCGCCGACCGTGTGCAACCCGATCGCGAGCACCCGCGGGCGGTGGCCGCCGGCCTCTACGGGGATCTGCCGGCGACGCTGACGGCGCTGGCGGGTGCGGTCCCGACCGAGCACCACGACTGGATCGGTGGCCTGCGCACCATCGAGACCGAGGCCCGCGCCGCCGAGGCCGCCGAGCTGGCCGACGACCGCACTCCACTGCACCCGATGCGGGTCTACGCCGAGCTGCTGCCGATGCTGGATCGCGACGCGATCATCGTCATCGACGCCGGCGACTTCGGCTCCTACGCCGGCCGCGTCATCGACAGCTATGTGCCGGGGGCCTGGCTGGACTCCGGCCCGTTCGGTTGCCTCGGGTCGGGGCCCGGTTATGCATTGGCCGCCAAGCTGGCCCGCCCCGATCGGCAGGTGGTGCTGCTGCAGGGCGACGGGGCCTTCGGTTTCTCCGGCATGGAGTGGGACACCCTGGTGCGCCACGGCGTGCACGTGGTCTCCGTCGTCGGCAACAACGGCATCTGGGCGCTGGAGAAGCACCCGATGGAGATGCTCTACGGCTACTCGGTGGTGGCCGATCTGCGCCCCGGCACCCGCTACGACGAGGTGGTGCGGGCGCTGGGCGGCCACGGGGAACTGGTCAGCAGCCCGCACGAACTGCGGCCGGCGCTGCGGCGCGCGTTCGACAGCGGACTGCCCGCGGTGGTCAACACCCTGACCGACCCGGCCGTGGCGTACCCGCGTCGGTCGAATCTGGCCTGACCAACGGTACCGTTGAGACGTGGCACGAACCTCGTCGCGAATGTCAAAAGAGAAGAACCCCAAGACCGGCACCTCCGGCCAGGGCGGCCGGGTAAGCCGCGGATTCTGGCGGCTGCTCGGCGCGTCCACCGACAAGGTCAAGGCCCAGAGCATGGCCGAGGTGGATGCGTCGGCGGCGTTCGACGCCAAGGCCCGCGATCTCGACGACGAACAGCTCGCCAAGGCCGCCGGGCTGCTGGAACTCGAGGAGCTGGCCACCTCGGCCGACATCCCGCAGTTCCTGGCGATCGCCCGGGAGGCCGCTGAACGGACGACCGCACTCCGTCCCTTTGATGTACAGCTGCTCGGGGCGCTGCGGATGATGGCCGGCGATGTCGTCGAGATGGCCACCGGCGAGGGCAAGACCCTGTCCGGCGCCATCGCCGCCGCCGGCTACGCGCTGGCCGGCCACCACGTCCACGTCGTCACCATCAACGACTACCTGGCCCGCCGCGACGCCGAGTGGATGGGGCCGCTGATCGAGTCGCTCGGCCTGACCGTCGGCTGGATCACCGAGGAATCCACCCGCGAGCAGCGCCGCGCCGCCTATCAGTGCGACGTCACCTACGCCTCGGTCAACGAGATCGGGTTCGACGTCCTGCGCGATCAGTTGGTCATCGACGCCGCCGACCTGGTGTCGCCGAACCCCGACGTCGCGCTGATCGACGAGGCCGACTCCGTCCTGGTCGACGAGGCCCTGGTCCCGCTGGTGCTGGCGGGCACCACCCACCGCGAGACGCCGAAGGTCCAGATCGTACGGCTGGTGGGGGAGTTGACTCCGGGCCTCGACTACGACACCGACGCCGACAACCGCAACGTCCACCTCACCGAGACCGGGGCGCAGAAGGTGGAGCGGGCGCTCGGCGGTATCGACCTGTACTCCGAGGAGCACGTCGTCACCACCCTGACCGAGGTCAACGTCGCCTTGCACGCCCACGTGCTGCTGCAGCGCGACGTGCACTACATCGTCCGAGACGGTGCGGTGCAATTGATCAACGCCTCGCGCGGCCGGATCGCCGCGCTGCAGCGCTGGCCGGACGGGCTGCAGGCCGCCGTCGAGGTCAAGGAGGGCATCGAGACCACCGAGACCGGCGAAGTGCTCGACACGATCACCGTCCAGGCGTTGATCAACCGCTACCCGACGGTGTGCGGAATGACCGGCACCGCGCTGGCCGCCGGCGAGCAGTTGCGCCAGTTCTACAAACTGGGTGTCTCGCCGATCCCGCCGAACACGCCCACCGTCCGCGAGGACGAGCCGGACCGCGTCTACATCACCGCCGGGGCCAAGAACGACGCGATCGTCGACCACATC
>NZ_JBIIOV010000076.1:0-14805 GCF_044342925.1 Mycobacterium sp.
CCAGCTCGCGCAGTGGCCCAAGGATGGCCAAACCCACTTCGTTGCTGGGGATCTCCGCAGACCCGGCGGCGCGGATACTGTCCTCCACTTGCTGGGCGAGCAGGTTCAGCGCGTCGTCATCGACCTGCCGGCCCTGGCATGCCCGCCGGACACCGCTGACGACCTTCTCCCGGCTGAACGGTTCGGTGACGCCGCTGCGTTTGACCACGGCGAGCACGGCGGTTTCCACCGTGGTGAAACGCCGACCGCACTCCGGACATGACCGGCGACGACGGATGGCCTGACCTTCGTCGGTCTCGCGGGAATCAACCACTCGCGAATCGGCGTGGCGGCAGAAGGGACAGTGCATGACCACGTCCTCTCTCCCACCCTGAGCTGCACAGGACTGCACAAAGCCTACCCGTGCGCCGGCCGCGAGTGCCATCGCCGCACCGACCGTCAGCCGATGGGGGCGATCAGCGTCTGGCCGACGTCGACCGATGCCGAATCGAGCTTGTTGAGATCGCGAATCCGCTCAACGACCTGGCTCACCGGGCTATCCGGAGCCACGCGACGGGCGATCTGCTGAAGGTTCTCACCAGCTTGCACCTGAACCACGGCCAGCTGATCGGCCATTCCCACCGGCGTGGCTGACCGGTCACCACTGAACTGCGCGAGCGCGCCGAGCCAGAGGGTGATCAGGGCCGCCATTCCCGCCAGGGCAATACTGACCGCCGTGCTGACCGGCCGGCGGGTGTGCACTGTCCGCGACATCGGCACGCCGTGGCCTCGGTAGCTCAGCGGCGCCACGGCCGGACGAGCCGGTGCGGGCCGGTTCGACCCGACGACAACGGGATGGCGGCCACGAATCTCAGCCGGGCGTACACCCAGTACGTCCCACATCGCCTGCGGTCGATCGTCGAGGACTGTCATGTCCGTTCCTTCCATGGCCGTTCGCTCTAGCGTTCGAAAGATTACTCGCTCATCTGTTCGAAATTCGAACACCTGAGCGGGCGTGTCTGACGATAGGACAGGGCACTGACACATTTCGGTCGGCTTCCGGTCGGCTTTCGGTCAGCTCCCGGTCGGCAAGAGCGACACGGTCGAACACATGTTTGATCTTGTCAGCCCAGCCGGTTACATTCGCACCCATGAGCGAAAGCACGCAGACACCAGGTCGTCAGGGAGCGTCCGGACTCACCGAGCGACAGCGGACGATTCTGGAGGTCATCAGGGCCTCGGTCACCAGCCGCGGCTACCCGCCCAGCATCCGCGAAATCGGCGACGCCGTAGGCCTGACATCGACGTCGTCAGTAGCTCACCAGTTGCGAACGCTGGAGAAGAAGGGCTATCTGCGGCGCGATCCGAATCGGCCCCGCGCGGTCGACGTCCGCGGTGTCGACGTCGGCGCCGCACCGGTGGCGACGGAGGTGGCGGGTTCCGACGCACTTCCCGAACCTACGTTCGTGCCGGTTCTCGGCCGAATCGCCGCCGGTGGGCCGATCCTTGCCGAGCAGGCAGTCGAGGATGTCTTCCCGCTCCCCCGCGAACTGGTCGGCGAAGGTTCGTTGTTCCTGCTCAAGGTCGTGGGTGAGTCGATGGTGGATGCCGCTATCTGCGACGGCGACTGGGTTGTGATCCGTCAGCAGAACGTCGCCGACAACGGCGACATCGTCGCGGCGATGATCGACGGTGAGGCCACCGTCAAGACCTTCAAGCGGTCAGCGGGCCAGGTGTGGCTGATGCCGCACAACCCCGCCTTCGACCCGATCCCGGGCAATGATGCGGTGATTCTGGGCAAGGTCGTCACCGTGATCAGGAAGATCTGACCACGGGTAGACCGACCGTGGATTTACTCGGGCGCCTTCACGAAGCCGTTGGCCTGCGCCAATTCCTCACTGGCGAACCACATCTCGGGCAGGGTGTTCTCATACAGCACCGAGTCCGGCGTGTAGTAGAGGCCCGAGTGAGTGCTGCCCTTGATCCAATAGCCCTCCGGCGCCTGGAACGGATCAGCAAGCGGCAGGTGGATCGCCGGACGCCAGGAGTCGTCGTCCGACGCGGCAGGCTCAGCTGTGTAGCTGGAGCTGTAGTCGATGTGCTCGACGTGTTCGCCGTCTTCGACCACCGCGTGCAGTTCCTCGGTCCACGGTTCGTCCACCGCGTGCCGATGGCGGGATCGGCCCATCATCTCGTCCAGTTCCAACCGCCACGCGGCCGGCGACGCTCCCAGCGCGCTTGCTGAATGTCGGCCGGCAGAAGAGCCGGCACTCGGGCCGCCGAACAACTCGCCGACATCGTCGGAAACCGGAGCGGGCTCGTAGACCTCAGCCGGCTCATAGGCGTGGGGTTCGTATGCCTGGGGTTCATAGGCCTGAGGCTCGTAAACCTCGGCTTCGGTGGGAATGCGGGTCGGTGCGGTGTCGATCGCGTCTTCGTCGGAGTCGAACGCCATCTCCGAAATAGGCTCGTCGACCGACCGCTCCGACGACCAGTAACCCAGGTCCCGGTCGACCTCGTCGTAGCGAGGCTCGCTCACCGGGGTGTTGCCGGTCGCCAGGTAGTCCCGGCGAGCGATCACCACGTCCTCGCGGCCGGTGCGGCTCTTGCGCTGGGCCACCGCGGCCAGCACGCCGAGCAGACCCAGCAGCGGAAGCAGGATGGCCAGCCACCACCAGTGCCAGCCGCCCTCCTCCGAGCTACCGCCGGAGGCCGGAGCAGCCGGTGTCTGGGCTACCGCATCAGGCATTTCCAGACCGGACAGCTGCGATGCAAGTTCCGACGGGTCGGAGCTGAATTCCTTGGTCGCCTTGTTCCAGGACAACTCACCGCCGGTGAAGGACTGGGTAATGTTGTCGCCCTTAGCGGTCTGTTCGCCGGTAGGCACACCGAGAGCGCCGGTGGCTGCGCCCAACTTGGCCCACGCCGCGTTGATCGGACCGCGAACCACGATCGCCCCGGTGTCCGGTGTCCAGAAAATCGAAGGCTTGTCGGGAGCGCTGAAGGTGCTCACCCGGCTGTTGGGCACGCCGCCGTCGGCTTCCGGTCCGACGGGGTAACCCAGATCGCCGGTGGGGCCGCCGAGTGACTCGTACTTCGACAGGATCGCGCCGGTCACGGCGTGGGCGCCGGTTTGCGGAGAATAGAAGATCTTGCCGCTGGCATAGCCCTGTGCCGCGGCGTTGTCACCGATCTTCGCCTGCTCTCCCTGCCGGCCCCCCAGCGGACCGCCGAGACCGCCGCTGGCCCGCCAAGCCAGGTTGATCATGGTGGTCGCGTCCAGCGGGACCTCCAGACCTGCGAGGCTGTCGGCCAGACCCGGCGGGTCGGAAGTGAAGGTGTTGGTGGCGCGGTTCCATGACAGCTGGCCCCCGGTGAACTTCTGGCTGACCACGTCGCCGTCGTAGCGCTCGTCCTCGATCGGCACGCCGAGCGTTCCGGCCGATCCGCCTAGTTGGTCCCAGGCGGCGTTGAGCGCCCCGCGGACAGACCAGGCACCGGTGTCGGGAGTCCAGAAGATTGCCGGCTTGTCGCTGGCGCCGAAGGTGTTCACCCGGCTTTTGGGCCCGACCAGCCCGGGAACTGTGTCGATATTCGGGAAGCCGAGGTCACTGTCGCCAGGCCCACCGAGGGACTCGTACTTGTCCAGGACGGCGCCGTAGACCAAGTGGGCGCCGGTGATCGGGGTGAAGAAAATCTTGCCGTCGCTGAACTTCTGGCCATAGCCGTCGCCGACCTCAAAAACGTCGCCGTCCTTGCCGCCGACCGCCGAACCTGATCCACCAGCCGCTTCCCACGCCTGATTGATCGCGTCAGTGGCATCGCTTTCCGGGCTTGCCACGGCCGATGGCACGACCAGCGCAGCTGCCGCGGCCGTTGCGGCCACGCCGAGCGTGAGCCGCCTCACCGTTCGGCTCAGCCGACTTCCAACCCGCGCCATGGCTTGTCCTTCCGATTCGGACCACATGCCCGTTTCACTGCAAAAACGTGAGATCTAACGGTCGCATGCGTTCGGAAAAGAAGGATGTCACGACACGCTGAGATTTGCCCAATCGCATCACGAATCGAGATTGAAACCGTATGTAAATGAGATTCGACCGAAAGTCTGTTGCCTAATTAGACCCCGAGGCTGCGGCCGATAATCTCTTTCATGATCTCGGTGGTTCCGCCGTAGATGGTCTGCACCCGGGCGTCGAGGAAGGCCCGCGCGACGTTGTATTCGCGCATGTAGCCGTATCCACCGTGCAGTTGCACGCAGCGATCGACGAGCTTGACCTGGGCCTCGGTGGTCCACCACTTGGCCATCGCGGCCTGATCGGCGGTGAGTTTGTCCTCCATCAACAGACGGATGAATTCGTCGACCATGATCCGCACCGCGGTGGTCTCGGTTGCCAATTCGGCGAGCAGGAACCGGCTGTTCTGGAATGACCCGATCGGTTTGCCGAAAGCCTTACGCTGCGTAACGTATTCGATGGTCTCGTCCAGGACGGCCTCCATCGCCGCGGCGGCCATGATGGCGATGGAGAGGCGTTCCTGCGGCAGGTTCTGCATGAGGTAGATGAAGCCCATGCCCTCCTCGCCGATCAGGTTCTCGACCGGCACCTTGACGTCGACGAAGGACAGTTCGGCGGTGTCCTGCGCGTCGAGGCCGATCTTGTCGAGGTGACGGCCGCGCTCGAAGCCCGGCATGCCGCGCTCGACGCCGAGCAGCGAGAATCCCTGAGCGCCCTTCTCCGGGTTGGTCTGGGCCACCACGATCACCAGGTCGGCGTTGATGCCGTTGGTGATGAAGGTCTTGGATCCGTTGAGGATGTAGTGGTCGCCTTCCTTGACCGCCCGGGTCTTGATGCCCTGCAGGTCGCTGCCGGTTCCAGGCTCGGTCATGGCGACAGCGGTGCAGAACTGCGGCAGCCACCGCGCCTTCTGCTCGTCGTTGGCCTGGTGCAGCAGGTAGGGGGCGATGACGTCGTTGTGCAGCGAGAAACCCAGTCCGCTGTAGCGCCCGGCGACGGTTTCCTCGGTCACGATGGTGTTGTAGCGGAAGTCACCGTTGCCGCCGCCGCCGTACTCCTCCGGCACGGCCATGCCCAGGAAGCCCTGCTTGCCGGCCTCCAGCCACACCCCGCGGTCGACGATCTTGTCCTTCTCCCACTGGTCGTGGTAGGGCGCCACGTGCTTGTTGAGAAACGCCCGGTAGGACTCGCGGAACATGTCGTGCTCCGGCTCGAACAGAGTGCGGGTGTACTTCACGGCTTTGCCCATGGCGTGACCTTCCGGAGACGTGGTGGAAGAACTGTCACCGAGGATAACCAACCGGATGGTTGGTGGCTAATCTCCTAGTTGGTGAGGTACGGCACCATCGCGGCGGCCAGTGCCGCCGGGACGCGCGCCTTGACCCGGGTGCCGTCCGCGGTGTGTTCGGTGGCGTCCACCCGGCCCTCGTCGTGCACCCGCGCAACGAGATCGCCGCGCGAGTACGGGATGGTCACGTCGACCGCGACTTCCCGGGGCTCCACCAATTCACCCAACCGGCTGCGCAACCGGTCCAGACCGTCGCCGGTTCGGGCGGATACGAACACCGCACCGGGAAGCGCTCGCCGCAACTGCGCGAGCATCACATCTGATGCTGCGTCAATCTTGTTGACTACCAGCAGTTCTGGCGCCGGCGGGGCGTGGTGGTCGGCCTGCACCTCACCGATCACCTGGCGCACCGCCTCGATCTGAGCCAGCGGATTGACATCGGAACCGTCGACGACGTGCATGAGCAGATCGGCGTCGAGCACCTCTTCGAGCGTCGACCGGAACGCCTCCACCAACTGGGTCGGCAGGTGGCGGACGAAGCCGACGGTGTCGGTGAACACCAGTGGACGACCGTCGTCGAACTCACCGCGCCGGGTGGTCGGTTCCAGGGTGGCGAACAAGGCGTTCTCCACCAGCACGCCGGCCCCGGTCAACGCATTGAGCAAGCTCGATTTGCCCGCATTGGTGTAGCCGACGATGGCTACGGAGGGCACATCGCTGCTGCGCCGGCGGCTGCGCTGGGTGTCGCGAACCTGCTTCATCTCCTTGATCTCGCGGCGCAGCTTGGACATCCGCTCGCGGATACGTCGGCGGTCGGTCTCGATCTTGGTCTCACCGGGGCCGCGAGTGCCCACACCGCCGCCGCTGCCGCCGGCCCGGCCGCCGGCCTGCCGGGACATCGACTCACCCCAGCCACGCAGTCGCGGCAGCATGTACTGCATCTGGGCCAACTCCACCTGAGCCTTGCCCTCCCGGCTGCTGGCGTGCTGAGCGAAGATGTCCAGGATCAGCGCGGTCCGGTCGATGACCTTGACCTTGACCACCTTCTCCAGTGCGTTGAGTTGGGCGGGGCTCAGTTCGCCGTCGCAGATCACGGTGTCGGCACCGGTGGCGATGACGATCTGACGCAACTCGACGGCCTTGCCGGAGCCGATGTAGGTGGCCGGATCGGGCTTGTCGCGACGCTGAATGATGCCCTCGAGGACCTCCGATCCTGCGGTCTCGGCCAGCGCGGCGAGTTCGGCGAGGCTGGCGTCGGCGTCGGCGGCGCTGCCGTCGGTCCACACCCCGACCAGGACGACTCGTTCCAGCCGCAGTTGCCGATATTCGACCTCGGAGACGTCGGCGAGTTCGGTGGACAGCCCGGCCACCCGGCGCAGCGCGGCGCGATCTTCGAGGGCCAGTTCGCCCAGGCTCGGCTCGGCTCCGGGCGGGGTGCGGTCGGTGTCTGTCATAGGCGGATACCCGATGGTGTCACGCCGGGACAACGCCGCGCATCCGATTAACGTGCCTGCGCCGCCCACCAGTCGTCGGAGAGTTCACCGCGGGCCACCAGGATCGACGGTCCGCGCAGGTAACTGGTGGTCTCGGCGATCTCGACGACGACCTCGCCACCGGGCACCCTGACCAGCACCGTTCCGGTCCTCGCACCGTCGTGTTCCAGCGCTGCGACGGCGGCGGCCACCGTTCCGGTTCCGCACGACCGAGTCTCTCCGACACCCCGTTCATGTACCCGCATCCGCACGGCCCCATCCCGTACCGGGGTGAGCACTTCGACGTTGACTCCTTCGGGGAACTGGGCGCGGTCGAACTCCACCGGTGCGCCGACGTCCAGGGCGGACAACGCCTGGTCGGTCAGATCGACGACCAGGCAGGCCAGGTGCGGATTGCCGACGTCGACGCCCAGGCCGGTGAGTCGCCGCCCGCCGACGGTGGCGGTGCCGGCGCCGAGCAGGTTGACCTTGCCCATCTCGACGGTCACGTCGGCGCGGTAGTCGTCGACCTCATGGACGACGACCGGCCGCGGCCCGGCCAGCGAACCCACGACGAACTCGGCGCGGTGCTCCAGCCCGCTGGAACGCAGATAGTGCGTGAACACCCGGACGCCGTTGCCGCACATCTGCGCCACCGAGCCGTCGGCGTTGCGGTAGTCCATGAACCAGTCGTCGCCGTCGACGCCGTCGGGCAGGCGGGCCAGGATGCCGCCGTCCACCGCTGCGGCGGCGGTGATCACCCGCAGCACACCGTCGGCGCCCAGTCCGCGCTGCCGGTCGCACAGCGCGCTGACCACCGCCGGGTTCAGGTTCAACTGTCCGCCGAGGTCAGGCAGCACCACGAAGTCGTTCTCGGTGCCGTGCCCCTTGGCGAACATCACGGGCTTGAGGATACGTGCCGCCAGTGCGCCACCACGGCGTCACCGAGGCCCGACGAGGCACCGTCGAGCCAGCGGATCCGGTGATCGCGCCGGAACCACGAACGCTGCCGGCGCACATAGCGGCGGGTCCCGGTGAACGTCGCTTCCCGCGCCCCGGCGATAGCAGCGTCTCCCCCACCGGAGTCGAGCGCGTCGATCACCTGGGCGTAACCCAGCGCGCGGGCCGCGGTGACGCCGTCGCGCAGACCGCGCGCCAGCAGGTTCTGAACCTCGTCGACCAGTCCGGCGTCGAACATCTGATCGGTGCGGTCAGCGAGCCGACGATCGAGAGTCGCTGTATCCCAATCCAATCCGACGATAGCGGTGTCCCAGCGGGGCGCACCGATGGTCGGCGCGGACGCGGCGAACGGCCGTCCGGTCAGTTCGACGACCTCCAGGGCACGCACGATCCGACGGCCGTCGGTGGCCAGGATGGAGCCGGCCGCTTCGGGGTCGCGGCCGGCCAACTCCCGGTGCAGGGCGGCTGTCCCCACTTCGGCGAGGCGGTCCTCCCAGCGGGCCCGCACGGCCGGATCGGTGGCTGGGAAGGCCCAGTCGTCCAGCAGCGCCTGGACGTACATCATCGACCCGCCGACGATGATGGGCACGGCGCCGCGACCGGCGATGGCCTGCACGGCGGCGGCGGCGGCCTGCTGGTAGCGCGCGACGGTGGCGATCTCGGTGACGTCGAGGACGTCGAGCTGGTGATGCGGGACGCCGCGCCGGTCCGCCGGCGGGAGCTTGGCGGTGCCGATGTCCATGCCGCGGTACTGCTGCATGGCGTCGGCATTGACGATCTCGGCGCCGATCTCGGCGCCGATCTCGGCGCCGATCTCGCCGCGGGTCTCGCCGCTCAGTTTCTCGGCGACCTGCAGCGCCAACTCGGATTTGCCGGTCCCGGTGGGACCGATGATCGCAAGCGGACGGATGGCGGCCGACACGGCACCAACGCTAGCCGCCACCCCGAGCCGTCAGGGCAGCACCGGTCGGTGTTCCGGGCGCGGCCTCGCTGCGGGCCAGGGCGACGGTGGCGACGATCATGGCGACGACGGCGGCGATCAGCAGCACCAAGCCCCGGTCGCCCGGTCGGAGCGTCTCGCCGAGCACCATGACACCGAGCACCGAGGCGACCACCGGCTCGGCGATCGTCATGGTGGGCAGCGAGGCGGCCAGCGATCCGGCTCGGAACGCCGACTGCTGCCACGCGGTGGCGGCGATGGCGACCGCGACCCAGACGTACAGCTCCGGGGCGCTCAGCACCGCCCAGACGCCGTGTCCGAAGCGGTCGACGACTCCTTTGGTGAGCACCGCGAACACCCCCCACAGCGCCCCCGACACCACTCCCAGCAGCACGGCGGCCGCCGGACGACCGGCCAGCTTGTGGGCACCGACCACACAGAGCAGCAGCCCAGGTCCCAGGACGGCGATCACCACCGTCCAGACCTCGACCGCGCCGCGGGAATGCCCCGGAGTCGGGTTGCCGACGATCACGACCAGCGCCACCGCCGCCGCCAGCACCGCAGCCCACACCCACTGCGCGGAGGTGACCGGCCGGCCGGTGCTACGGGCATTGATCGGCAGGGCGAACAGCAGCGAGGTCACCAGCAGCGCCTGCACGAGCAGCACCGAACCCAGCCCCAGCGCGGCGGCCTGCAACCCGAATCCCAGCGCTGCCACCAGGCTGCCCAGCCACCACTGCCGGTCGCGCAGCAACCTGGTGAACAACTCCAGATGACCGACCGGTTCGTCGGTCACCCCCTGGGCAGAGCGCTGGTGAATCACGTCGCCGATCGCGATGAAGAACGCGGCACCCAATGCCAGCAGGGCCGCTATATCGGCCTTGGCCATCGACCACTCCTCTCCGGTGTCGCCGCCAGCCTGCCATCGATCCCGCGCCCACGCCTCTCGCCGACCTGGTTCAATACCGAAGTGGCCGCCCGCGAGCGAACGGCCACAGGCAATGGCGCCGCTTCGCGCGGCAGGGGCGCGGGAAGACCGCGCAGAGGGCAGGTGAGTCCATGACGATCGATGATTCGCAGACCGGCGAGTCGCCCCGGCCGACCCCCGGACCGGTTCCCGGCCCGATTCCCGGTCCGGTTCCCGGCCCGATTCCCGGCCCGATTCCCGGCCCGATTCCCGGCCCGATTCCCGGCCCGATTCCAAGGCCCGGTCCGGTTCCGCGGCCGCATCCGACCCAGTCGGCGGCTCCCAGGCCGGTGGTGTCCCGCAACGATCCCCGTCGGTTCGGCCGGGTCGACGAGGATGGCACCGTCTATCTGATCACCTCGTCGGGCGAACGGGTCATCGGCTCCTGGCAGGCCGGCGAGCCGGACTCCGCCTTCGAGCACTTCGGCCGGCGATTCGATGATCTCGCCACCGAAGTGACCCTGATGGAAACCCGGCTGGCCTCCGGGACCGCCGATGCCCGCAAGGTCAAGCAGGCGGCCGCCGCGTTAGCCGAATCGCTGTCCAGTGCCCACGTTTTGGGCGACGTCGACGCCCTGGCGGCCAGGCTGGCGGAGATCGCCGACCACGCCGACGAGACCGCCCAGGCCGAGCGCGCCCGCCGCGACGAGCACCGCGCCGAGCAGACCGCCCGCAAAGAGGCGCTGGCGGTTGAGGCCGAGGACCTGGCCGCCAACTCCACGCAGTGGAAGACCGCCGGTGACCGGATGCGCGCGATCCTCGATGAGTGGCGCGCGATCACCGGCCTGGACCGCAAGACCGACGACGCCCTGTGGAAGCGCTACTCCGCCGCCCGGGACGGGTTCAACCGGCGGCGAGGAGCCCATTTCTCCGAAATGGACAAGGAGCGCGCGGGCGCCCGGGAAGCCAAGGAGCGGTTGTGCGCGCGGGCCGAGGAGTTGTCCGGCTCGACGGACTGGGCGGCGACAGCTGCGGCATTCCGCGATCTGCTGAACGACTGGAAGTCGGCCGGACGGGCATCCAAGGACGTCGACGACGCGCTGTGGAACCGGTTCAAAGCGGCCCAGGACAAGTTCTTCGCCGCCCGTAACGCGGTCAATGCCGAACGCGACGCCGAGTTCCAGGCCAACGGCGAGGCCAAGGAGAAACTGCTCGCCGAGGCCGAGAAGATCGACACATCCAATGCCAAAGCGGCCCAGGCCGCGTTGCGTGCGATCGCCGACAAGTGGGAAGCGATCGGCAAGGCGCCCCGCGACACCGCACCGGAACTGGAGCGGCGGCTCCGGGCGGTGGAGAAGAAGATCCGCGACGCCGCCGACGCGGGACGGGTGGACCCGGAGGCGCTGGCGCGGGCCGAGCAGTTCCGCACGCGCGCCGAGCAGTTCGAGCGACAAGCCGAGAAGGCGGCGGCCGCCGGCCGCGACACAGAGGCCGCGGAAGCCCGCGCCAGCGCCGCCCAGTGGCGGGAGTGGGCGACAGCCGCGGCGCAGGCCGTCGCGAAAAAGCGATAGCGGCGCCGGCGGTTACCGCTCGTCGGGGTGGGGTCCGCGCTTGTCGGGCGGATCGAGCCCGTCCAGCAGCGAGGTGGATTCGCGTTCAGCGGCTTCCTGCCGGCGCTGCGCCTCGGCGGCCAACTGGATCGAGGTCCGGGTCCATACCACCCGAGCCCAGTGGAAGGTCAGCAGTATCACGGTGATCCAGCCGAGGATGAGCCCGATGCCGGGGCCGGGTTGACCTTCCGACGCCGTCTGGCGCGACCACACCGACAGCATTCCCAGGGGGATGGACACCGCGGTTCCGGCGAGCGCGATCCAGGCCAGCGTCCACCGCCGGGTGGTCAGCGCCAGCATCGAGAAGCCGACCCCGAAAACCAGCGCGAACCAGCTGAACAACCGCGACGGCAGCGCAATGCCCACGCTGATCGCCTTGTCATCGCCTACCAGGACATCGACACCCCGGGCTCCTCCGGTGTGCGGCAGGATGAAGGACAAGATCAGCACGAACACCAGGATCGCGACCACCAAAGCCCTAGCGCCGGGATCGATCTCACCTGCCACCCGGCGCTCGGCTGCCTCCAGGTCGGCCTTGTAGGCCTCGAATTCATCGGCCATCAGCGTGCACATCCTGTCGTGGTGGGTGGAGTCGGCGGCACGCCGATGGAAGGCACGCCGAGCCCGACAGTGCGCGGCCGGCGGCCGGCGGCGTGAGCATCGCCGGCGCGGGTGCGCCGGTGTGAATTCAAGCCGGAATCGGCGATCAGGTGATGCGGCGCCGCGCCGGTGATGACGGTGGTGACGACGTCACCCGGGCGCACGTCGGCTGCCCCGGCGGCGAAGTGCACCAACCGCCCGTCACGGGCGCGCCCGCTCATCCGGGCGGTGGCGGCGTCTTTGCGGCCCTCCCCCGCGGCGACCAGGACCTCGACGGTGCTGCCGACCAGCGCCGCGTTCTCTTCCAGCGAGATGCTTTCCTGGAGGTCGATCAGGCGCTGATAGCGCTCCTGGACAACGCTTTTGGGAAGCTGGCCGTCCAGTTCGGCGGCCGGGGTGCCGGGCCGCCGGGAGTACTGGAAGGTGAACGCGGCCGAGAACCGCGCCTGGCGGACGACCTCCAGGGTCTCGGCGAAGTCGTCTTCGGTTTCGCCGGGGAAACCGACGATGATGTCGGTGGTGATCGCCGCGTGCGGCATGGCCGCGCGGACCCGATCGAGGATGCCGAGGTATTTCTCGGCCCGGTACGAGCGGCGCATGGCCCGCAGCACCCGGTCGGACCCCGACTGCAGTGGCATGTGCAGGGTCGGGCAGACATTGGGTGTGTGCGCCATGGCCTCGATGACGTCGTCGGTGAATTCGGCGGGGTGCGGGGAGGTGAACCGGACCCGCTCCAGACCTTCGATGTCGCCGCAGGCACGCAGCAGGGCCGCGAAGGCGCCCCGATCCCGGGGGGTGTCCGACCGGGTTATCGGCGACTCAACCGAGCGCTCGTCGGCAGCGAACGACACCCCGTAGGCGTTGACGTTCTGGCCCAGCAGGGTCACTTCCAGGACGCCCTGGTCTACCAGCGATTGCACCTCAGCCAGGATGTCGGCAGCCGGCCGGTCGAGTTCCTTGCCGCGCAGCGACGGGACAATGCAGAAAGTGCAGGTGTTATTGCACCCCACCGAGATGGAAACCCATGCGGCATAGGCGGAGTCACGTGCGGCGGGCAGCGCCGACGGGAACTCCCGCAGCGCCTCGGCGATCTCGACTTGGGCGGTGCGGTTATGCCGCGCCCGCTCCAGCAGGACCGGCAACGAGCCGATGTTGTGGGTGCCGAACACCACGTCCACGTACGGCGCCCGGGACAGTACGGTGTCGCGGTCCTTCTGAGCCAGGCATCCGCCCACGGCGATCTGCATGTCCGGGTCGGCCTGTTTGCGTGGAGCCAGGTGGCTGAGGTTGCCGTACAACTTGTTGTCGGCGTTCTCCCGCACCGCGCAGGTGTTGAACACCACCACGTCGGCGTCGCTGCCCTCGGCCGCCCGGCGGTATCCGGCCGTCTCCAGCAACCCGGCCAGCCGCTCGGAGTCGTGCACGTTCATCTGACAGCCGTAGGTGCGCACCTGATACGTGCGACCGGACGACTGGTCCGTGTCGTCCGCGTCGCGGCCCTGGTGCAGCACCGATGTCACGTCCCACATGGTACGGAGGTGCTGCCACCGGGTCGGGCGGCGGATCGCCTTCCCCGCGCTGGAGCACCCAAACCTGGGTATGGTCCACACATGGCTGAGGCTGGGGCGGTCCCGATGATCGCGATGAAGGGCGTCAACAAGCACTTCGGGGCCCTGCACGTGCTCAACGACATCAACCTCGACGTCGACCGCGGCCAGGTGGTCGTGGTGCTCGGCCCCTCCGGCTCGGGCAAGTCCACGCTGTGTCGCACTATCAACCGACTGGAGACCATCGACTCCGGGACGATCGCCATCGACGGCGAGGTGCTGCCAGCGGAGGGACGCAAGCTGGCGCAATTGCGCTCCGACGTGGGGATGGTGTTCCAGTCGTTCAATCTGTTCGCCCACAAAACCATCCTCGACAACGTGATGCTGGCCCCGCTCAAGGTCCGCAAAGTTCCCGCAGCACAGGCCCGGGAGCGGGCGATGTCGCTGCTGGAGCGGGTCGGGGTGGCCAGCCAGGCCGACAAGTACCCGGCGCAGCTGTCCGGTGGTCAGCAGCAGCGGGTGGCGATCGCCCGATCGCTGGCGATGCAGCCCAAGGTGATGCTCTTCGACGAGCCGACCAGTGCGCTGGATCCGGAGATGGTCAATGAGGTACTCGCGGTGATGACCTCGCTGGCCGGCGAGGGAATGACGATGGTGGTGGTGACCCACGAGATGGGGTTCGCCCGGCGTGCCGCCAACCGGGTGGTGTTCATGGCCGACGGCAGCATCGTCGAAGACGCATCCCCCGAAGACTTTTTCTCCAACCCGCGCTCGTCTCGGGCGCGGGACTTCCTCGGCAAGATTCTGAGCCACTAGTGGCGATGCGGTCTCGTCTGCGGCGCGCGCTCCTGATCGCCCTGCTGGGCTTGGGACTGCTGACCCTGGCCGGTTGCGGCGGCGCGGAGAAGAAGATCACCATCGGCACCAAGTTCGATCAGCCCGGCCTGGCGGTCAAGAAGCCGGATGGCTCGATGGCGGGCTTCGATGTCGACGTCGCAACCTACGTCGCCGGAAAGCTTGGGTACTCCCCCGACAAGATCGACTGGAAGGAATCACCGTCGTCGCAGCGGGAGACGCTGATTCAGAACGGCCAGGTCGACTACATCGTGGCGACGTACTCGATCACCGACAGCCGCAAGAACAAGGTGACCTTCGCCGGCCCGTATCTGCGGACGGGTCAGAGCTTGATGGTGCGCGCCGATACCACCGACATCACCGGCCCGGAGTCGCTGGCAGGCGGCAAGCGGCTGTGTTCGGTATCGGGATCGACTCCCGCCCAACGCATCAAGGACAAGTACCCGGGCGTGCAGTTGCAGCAGTACGACACCTACTCGGCCTGTGTGGAGGCGCTGCGCAACGGCGCCATCGACGCCGTCAGCACCGACGAGGTGATCCTCGCCGGCTTCGGGGCGCAGTCCCCCGGAGCGTTCACGATCATCGGCAAGCCGTTCTCGGAGGAGAACTACGGGATCGGTTTGCGCCTCGGCGA
>NZ_JBIIOV010000225.1:0-4202 GCF_044342925.1 Mycobacterium sp.
CCGGGGTGTTCATCCTGACCGGCATATTCGCCCTCGTCACCGCCCCGGTGATCGCCCAACGGGTCGGCCAGCTGGCCTACCGGGAGAGCAACGCTCGCGAAGATCTGCTCGCCGTCGACGCGCTCCGGGAGCGCACCGAGGCCGACGCCGGTGAACCCGACTCAGGTCAGCACTAGCCCGCTCGGTGTCGAGTGAGCGCGCGCTTTTTATCCTGGCGCGTCAGATCTTCCGCTGGCAGTGTGGAAAGAGTGAATCAGACGGCCATGGTGATCACCGCGGTGCTCTGGCCGCTCGTGGGTGTCCTAGCGGGCTTGTGGATGGCGCGGCGGGGTTACAGCCTGCTGTGGGCGCTGGTCGCGGTGCCCTTTGGCCCGCTCTTTCTGCCGATCGCGGCCGAGCGGGTGCGTCGGCGCCCCGGGGTTGCCGAGACCGGTTCGGGGGGAGTGCCGCCGACCGAATCCGATACAACCCCCGGGCCGCGCGTGCTGGTCGGATTGGATGGCTCCGCCGACTCCGAGCGCGCGCTGGCGACCGTCCTTCGGCTGCTTCGGCCACAAGGCGGACTGCTGGTGCTGGCCGAAGTGATCCCGTTCGACTCGGCTGAAAGGGTCACGAGCGGCGACATCGATGCCGCCTCCGCTCGCCTGGCCGACGAGGCCGCCGGCATCGACACCGCCGCGACACTGCATGCCGAGGTGCTCACCGGTCCGCCGGGGCCGGCGTTGCGCCGATACGCCGGTCAGCACGACATTGATCTGCTCGTCGTCGGCCGGCACGGCTCAGGGTTGTCGACCCGACTGCTGGGCAGCGTGTCCGCTGACCTGATCGAGAATTCGTCGGTGCCGGTGTTGGTGATCGAGCCACAGAATCAGCCCCAGTCATGACTCGCGTGAGTCCCCGCTGGACTGAACGCGTTATCCCTGGCTCTCTGCCAGACCGATGCACGTCCCGAGGTGCTGCGGAGTACAGGGAATTCCGTCCACGGAGGGCAGCTCGTTGGGTCCGCCGCCGTACACCGCCCCGAAGTGCGGGGGTGCGACCGGGACAACCTGACCACTGCTAGAGGTTCCGCTGACGCACACCCCGGCGAAGTCACTGGGCACCGTCCCGGCAGGGCACGCTGCCGCCGGCGCGGCGGTCACGCCCGCCGCGGCGCCGATCAACAGCGCGCACGCCCCGGTGCAGATCACAAGTTTCACGGTGTGAGCCTAGTGCGCGGTTATATCGTGCGGGCTGATGTGCCCGGCTGGGCCGGGCGTCGTCACCGGGCCAGGAAGGACCGATGCCGCCATGAATTCGGTCGCCGAATTCGACTTCGTCATCGTCGGCGCCGGCAGCGCGGGCTGCCTGCTGGCCAACCGGCTCAGCGCCAACCCCGACCATCGCGTGCTGCTGATCGAAGCCGGCGGCGACGACGACTGGTTCTGGATCAAGGTCCCGGTGGGTTACCTCTACACCATCGCCAACCCGCGCACCGACTGGTGTTTCAGCACCGAGACTGATCCGGGTCTGGCTGGCCGCAGCATTCACTACGCGCGGGGCCGGGTGATCGGCGGCAGCTCGTCGATCAACGCCATGATCCACATGCGTGGTCAGGCCTGCGATTACGACCTGTGGGCGGCGGCCACCGGTGACGAGCGGTGGCGCTGGGGTGGCCCGGACCGCCCGGGGCAGACGCTGGCGATCTACAAGGAGCTGGAGGACTACTTCGGCGGGCCCGACGCGTGGCACGGCGCCGGGGGAGAGATCCGCGTCGAGCGGCCGCGGGTGCGCTGGAAGATATTGGACGCTTGGCAGGCAGCCGCCGCCGAGGTGGGCATCTCCCCGATCGACGAGTTCAACCGGGGCGACAACGCCGGCAGCGCCTACTTTCACGTCAACCAGAAGCGAGGCCGCCGCTGGTCGATGGCGGACGCGTTCCTGCATCCGGTCGCCCACCGGCCCAACCTCACCGTCTACACCAACACCCAGGCCGTGCGGCTGCTGCTGGACGATCAGGTCGGCGAGCATCAGCGTCACGGCGCGTGGACCGCCGCGCGGCACCGCGTCACCGGCCTGCGGCTGCTCAAGGACGGCCGGCTGGTCGACATCGCCGCCCGCCGGGAGGTGATCCTGAGCGCCGGAGCCGTCGGCTCGCCGCATCTGATGCAGGTCTCCGGCCTGGGTCCGGCCGGCCTGCTGCGCGACCATCAGGTGCCGGTGGCCGTCGATCTGGCGGGGGTGGGCGAGAACCTGCAGGACCACTTACAGCTGCGCACGGTGTTCCGGATACACGGCGCGCGCACGGTGAACACGCTGTACCGCAACTGGTTCAGCCGGGCGGGCATGGGACTGCAGTACCTGGCGCTGCGATCAGGTCCCATGACCATGCCGCCGTCCACGCTGGGGGCGTTCGCCAAGAGTGACCCGGCGCTGGCCAGTGCCGATCTGGAGTGGCATGTGCAGCCGTTGTCGTTGCCGAAGTTCGGTGAACCCCTGCACAAGTTCGGGGCGATCACTCCCTCGGTGTGTAACCTGCGACCCAGCTCGCGGGGACAGGTGCGCATGGCCAGTGCGGATCCGCTTGTGGCCCCGACGATTTCCTGCAACTACCTGTCCACCGATGCCGACCGTCACGCCGCGGTGCGCGGCCTGCGGATGACCCGGCAGATCATGGCGGCGCCGGCGCTGGCCCGCTACCGCCCGCAGGAGGTGCTGCCCGGTCCGCACCTCAACAGCGACGACGATCTCCAGCGCGCGGCCGGCGAACTGGGGACGACGATCTTCCACCCGGTGGGCACCGCCGCGATGGGAGCCTTTGACACCCAGGGCAATCCACGCTCGGCAGCCACCGTGCTCGACACCGACTGCCGCGTGCATCGCGTGGCCGGACTGCGCGTGGTCGACGCCTCAGCGATGCCCACCATCACCTCGGGCAACACCAACGCCCCGGTGATGCTCATCGCCGAGCGGGCAGCGCGGGCGATCATGGGCTGATTGGGCTCAGCGCAGCTTCACCAGCCGGGTGGTCGAGGTCTCGTCGAGTTCCACGACGTCGCCGCGGGAGCGCAGGAAGTCGCTGAACGACTTGAAGCCCAACGACTTTTCCGAGAACGACGGGTCCATCCGCTTCATCTGCGCCTTGACCTCCGAGTTGTGCTGCCACTCGACGTCGTCCTTCTCCAGGCTGATCTGCAGGGCGCGGGTGAGCAGCGCGGTGGCCGCGGCTTGCGGGTCCGGGGGTGCGGGCTCGGTGGACTTCCTTGCGCGCGTGGGCTTGCCGGCCTCGGGCTGCTCGGCGTCGGCGGCCGGGGCGAACACCGGCACCCCGGGCAGGGAGTCGTAGATGACGAAGTCGTCGCAGGCCGCCGCCAGTGCCCGGCTCGACGACCCGGCCACCCCGATGCCCACGACGTAGCGGCCCAGCCGCTTGCACCGCTGGGCCAGCGGGATGTAGTCCGAATCGCCGGCGACGATCACCACGTGGGTGAGGTCGGGCAGCCGGAACATGTCCTCCACGGCGTCCACGGCCAGCCGGATGTCGGCGCCGTTCTTGCCATAGGCCGCCGCCGGGAAGAGCTGCACCAGGTCCACCGCCCGGCCCACCAGCTGCTCGCGGTATTCGGCGTTGACCCCGGCCGACCAGTCCGCATACGCCCGGGTGAGCACCACGGTGCCGAACGACGACGCGAAGTCCAGGATCGCGCCCACGTCGACCCGCGCGCGGGCCAGGCGCGCCGGTTCCAGGCCCTTGGTCTTGTCGCGCTGAAAAGAGTTGCGGCCGTTGACCTGGTCGTACCGCGAGATCACGATGTTGTCGAAATCGAGGTACACCGCGACGCGGGCCGCGCTGGTTTCGGTCATCTGCCTGAGTCTTCACTATGTCGTGCTGGCTTGGGAGCGTTGATCTAGAATCGCTCTGCTTGTATAGAATCACGATCATGGCGCTGAGTATCAAAGACCCCGAAGCCGACCGGCTGGCCAGGGAACTGGCGGCCCGCACCGGTGAGACCTTGACCGAGGCGATCGTGGTGGCGTTGCGGGAACGGCTGGCTCGTGAAACCGGGCGGACCAGAGCCGTCCCGCTCAGTGATGAACTGGCGGCGATCCGCCGACGCTGTTCGGCCTTGCCGGTGCTCGACGACCGCTCCGCGGACGAGATCCTCGGCTTCGACCACCACGGACTGCCCGGCTGATGGTGCTCGACACCTCGGCACTGGTCG
>NZ_JBIIOV010000062.1:0-16341 GCF_044342925.1 Mycobacterium sp.
CAACACCGGCAGCAACACGGTGACGGTGATCAACACCAAGACCAACAAGGTCGTGGGCAGCCCCATCACCGTCGGCGCCAGCCCGACTGCGGTCGCGGTCAGCGGAAAGATCCTCTACGTCGCCAACACCCGCGGCAACACGGTGACGGTGATCAACACCGCGGCGACCAACACCGCTCCGGTGGTCGGTGCTCCGGCCTACAGCATCACCACCGTGCACCCCGACACCGGCCGTGTGGATGGCTCCCTGCATGTGACCGATCCCGACGGCGACCCCCTGACCTACACCAGCCCGGTCACCAGCAGCAAGGGCGGCATCGCGGTGGTGAGCCCCACCGGCGCGTTCGTCTACACCCCCACCGCCGCCGCCCGGCACATCGCCTCGGCGGTCACCGCGACCCCTGCCGACAAAGTGGATTCCTTCACCGTGAGGGTCACCGACGGCCGCGGCGGGACCACCCCCGTCACGGTGAGTGCCGTTCCGATCAGCCCCACCAACGCCGCACCCGCTTCCGTCGGACCCACCGTCGAAACCCCCGACGCCACCGGCGTGGTCACCGGATCGCTCAACGTCACCGACCCGGATGGCGACGCCTTGTCCTACACCAGCCCCCTGGATAGCGGTAAGGGCGGCACCGTCACAGTCGACAGCGCCGGCTCCTTCACCTACACCCCTACCGCCGCCGCCCGCCACGACGCCTCCGCCGAGGGAGCCACCCCCGCCGACCGGCAGGACACCTTCGCCGCGACCGTTGCCGACGGCCACGGCGGCACCACCACGGTGCCGGTCAACGTGGTCATCAGCCCCGCCAACACCGCGCCGGCCGCCATTGCCACCGTCGCAACCCTCGACCCCGCCACCGGGGTCGTCAGCGGCTCGATCACCGCCAGCGACCCCGATGCCGACCCGCTGTCCTACACCGTGACCGCCGGCCCCGCCGGAGGTACCGTGACCCTCGACCCCGACGGCACCTTCACCTACCACCCGACCGATGCGAGCCGGCTCCGAGCAGGGCTCACCGCCGGGCCAGATGTCGACTCCTTCACCGTCACCATCGGCGACGGCCACGGTGGCGTTGTCCCGATCACCGTCGACAACGTCACGGTGTCGCCGACCCACACCACCCTCGTCGGTTTCATCGGCCTCGACTACAAGGTCTGGCCGGTCGTGTTCAGTCCGGTGACCAACCGCGCCTACTTCGGCTATTACAACGACTACCCGTGGGGCGGCCAGGCCAGTCCGGTCACCGTGGTCGACACCACCACCGACACCGTCATCGCCCAAATCTCGATGCCCCAGGGTGGCGCGGTCGCGTTGGCGGTCAGCCCCGACGGCACGCGGGTTTACGCGCCGAACCTCTGGAGCAACTATCTGACGGTCATCGACACCGGCTCCAACAGCATCGTCGCCACCATCCCGATCGGGACCGGCGCGCTCGGTGTTGCCATCACCTCAGACGGTCAGCGGGTCTATCTCAGCTGCAATGGCGACAATGCCGTGAAGGTGCTCGACACGACGACCAATGCTGTCATTGGCACGATCCCGGCCACCGGCGGGATCTACGGCATCGCCGTCAGCCCCGACGGATCGCGGGTGTACACCGCCAACAGCCAGACCAACAGCGTGTCGGTGATCGACACCGCCGCCAACGCGGTCATCACCGCGGTCCCGGTCGGAATCGGTCCGCACATGCTGGCCGTCACCCCGGACGGCAGCCGCGTCCACGTCCCCAACCGTTACGGCAACACCGTGTCGGTCATCGACACCGCGACGAACACCGCCATCGCCACCGTGCCAGTCGGCGCGCAGCCATACGCGGTGGCGATCAGCCCGGACGGCAGCATCGCCTATGTCACGAACGCGGAAAGTCGCACCCTGTCGTTGATCGACACCGCGACCAACACCGTCATCAGCACCATCCCGCTGGGGGGCTCCGATACCAACCTCGGCGTGGCGGTCAGCCCGGACGGCCGAAAGGTCTACGCCACGAACGCATACAGCTACAACGCGACAGTCATCACCGTCGGCCCCTGACCAACGACACCGACCCGACCTTTCCGAGCCACCCGGCCCGCGCGGCACGCGGCTCAGGTGGTGTTGGCCGCGCCGCCACCCAGTGCCGCCAGTTCGATGCCCACCGCGGTCGCGGCTTGACGCAGCTGGCGCTGCGCCTCGTCCCACTCGCCGGTGGGCTGCGGGCGAGAGGTACCGGCCTGCCTGACTACGGATGACACCGGGTCGGCGAACAGCGAAGGCGCCCGCCCGAGCATCTGCTCCACGGCATCAGTGCCGAGCGACCGCGACCATGGCGGCGGTGATCTGCTCCACCTCGGCGTCGGTGCAGATGAACGGCGGCATGGCGTAGACGAGGTTGCGGAAGGGCCGCAGCCACACGCCGTGGTCCAGAGCGATCGGGGTGGCCGTCCGCAGGTCGACCGGCCGGTGGGTCTCGATCACCCCGATAGCCCCGAGCACCCGGACGTCGGCGACTCCGGGGAGGGTGCGGGCGGGCTCCAGCCCTGCGGCCAGGCCGGCCCCGATGCCGTCGACCCGGGCACGCCAGTCCTGTGCCAGCAGCAGGTCCACCGACGCCACCGCCACCGCGCAGGCCAACGCGTTGGCCATGAACGTCGGGCCGTGCATGAGCGCGCCGGCCTGCCCGCCGCTGATCGCCTCGGCGATGCCCCGGGTGCACAGGGTGGCGGCCAGCGTGATGTAGCCACCGGTCAGCGCCTTGCCGACGCACATGATGTCCGGGCTGACCCCGGCGTGGTCGGCGGCGAACATCTCCCCGGTGCGGCCGAATCCGGTGGCGATCTCGTCGAAAATCAGCAGCACGTCGTTGCGGCTGCAGAGGGCACGCAGGTCGGCCAGATAGCGTGGATCGTGAAACCGCATCCCGCCGGCGCCCTGAACCACCGGCTCCACGATCACGGCCGCGAGTTCGTCTGCGTGGTGGCGCAATTGGTCTTCGAAGGCGGCGACGTAGCCCGGGTCGTACTCCCGCGGCACCGCCGGGGCGAACACCTGCTCGGATAGAACGTCCCGCCACAGCGAGTGCATGCCCCCGTCAGGGTCGCAGACGCTCATCGGCGTGAAGGTGTCGCCGTGGTAGCCGCCGCGCCAGGTCATCAGCCGCCGCTTGCCGAACCGGCCGGTGCTGCGCCAGTACTGCAGCGCCATCTTGACCGCGACCTCCACGCCGACCGAGCCGGAGTCGGAGAAGAACACGGTGTCCAGACCGTCGGGGGTGATGTCGACGAGCAGTTGGGCCAGCCGAGCAGCCGGTTGGTGGGTCAGCCCGCCGAACATGACGTGGTTGAGCTCGCCGAGCTGGCGGGTGATCGCGCCGTCGAGGACGGGGTGGCCGTGGCCGTGGATGGCGGTCCACCAGGACGCCATCGCGTCGAGCGCCTGCATCGGGGCACCGTCGCGGATCAGCGTCAGCCACGCGCCCTTCGCGCCGGTGGCGACAACGGGCGGGATGGCGTCAGTGCCGATGGTGCTGTAGGGATGCCAGATGTGCGCGGCGTCGATGGCGCTGATCTGCTGCGGGGTCAACGCCACGGGCTGAGCCTAAACAACACCGACACGGCGACGCACCGTCCGCCCGGTCAGCGTCAGATCTGCAGGGCGGGCATCCGGGTGGACGCCAGGATGAAAGGGGCGAAGGTGCGCTCCCAGGCCTGAGTCCATAGGACCTGGGCCGCTGATTTGACCGAGACTGGGCGGGTGCCCGGAATTGGTAGATTGACGGGCGATCATGTCGACCCTCACCACGCCCCGGCCGACGGCAACGCTCCCGGGCCTGACCGAACTCGCGCCGGGACCCGCTCGTCGGACGGCGCTGTACCGGCATGACTTGGACGGGCTGCGCGGCATCGCGATCGCGCTGGTAGCCCTATTTCACGTGTGGTTCGGCCGGGTGTCCGGTGGTGTCGACGTCTTCCTGGCGCTGTCCGGGTTCTTCTTCGGCAGCTCGCTGCTGCGCTCCGCGCTGACACCGGGGTCCTCGCTGTCACCGTGGACCCAGATCACCCGGCTGATCCGCCGCCTGCTGCCGGCGCTGGTGGTGGTGCTGGCCGTCTCGGCGGTACTGACGGTGCTGGTCCAACCGCAGACCCGGTGGGAGACGTTCGCCGACCAGACCCTGGCCAGCCTGGGGTACTACCAGAACTGGGAACTGGCAGCGACGGCCGCGGATTACCGGCGCGCCGGGGAGGCGGTCTCGCCGCTGCAGCACATCTGGTCGATGTCGGTGCAGGGGCAGTTCTACATCTCGTTCCTGCTGCTGGTCCTCGGGCTCACTGCACTGCTGCGCACATGGCTGGGCGGCGCCCGGCTGCGCACCGTGTTCGTCGTGCTGGTGACCGTGCTGACGCTTGCGTCGTTCGTTTACGCGATCATCGCCCACCAGGCCGATCAGGTGACGGCCTACTACAACAGCTTCGCGCGGGCGTGGGAACTGCTGCTCGGTGTTCTGATCGGCGCTGTCCTGCCGTACGTCAGCTGGTCGATGCGGACCCGGACGGTGGCCGCCATCGTCGGCCTGGTCGCGATCCTGTCCTGCGGCGCGTTGATCGACGGCGTCAAGCAGTTCCCCGGGCCCTGGGCGCTGGTACCCGTCGGGGCCACCGTGCTGCTGATCCTGGCCGGATGCAACCGGACGGTGACCGGCGCACGGCTCCCGCTGCCCAACCGGCTGCTGGCCACTCGGCCGCTGGTGACCCTGGGATCGATGGCCTATTCGCTATATCTGTGGCACTGGCCGTTGCTGATCTTCTGGCTGGCCTACACCGGCGAAGCGCATGCGCAGTTCAGCGACGGCCTGGTGATCCTGCTGCTGTCCGGGGTGCTGGCCTACCTGACGATGCGGTTCGTCGAGGAACCGCTGCGCTACCGGCGAACCCCGGTCCGTACGTGGCGGCAGTCCTGGTGGACCCGCCTGCGCAGGCCGACCGTGGTCGGCGGCACCGCGGTGGCCCTGCTGGCCGTGACGTTGACGGTGACCTCCTTCAGCTGGCGCGAACACATCGCCGTTCAGCGCGCCAGCGGCAACGAATTGGCAAGCCTGCCGCCCGACGGCTATCCCGGCGCACGGGCCCTGCTCGACGGAGCCAGGGTGCCCCAGCTCCCGTTCCGGCCGACCGTCCTGGAAGCGGCCGACGACCTTCCGGAGTCCACCAACGACGGCTGCATCAGCGACTTCGACAACGTGAGCGTCATCAACTGCACCTACGGCGACCTCAACGCCACCCGGACCATCGCGCTGGCCGGCGGCTCGCACGCCGAGCACTGGATCGCCGCGCTGGACAGCCTGGGCCAGCAGCACAACGTCAAAGTAGTCACCTATCTGAAGATGGGCTGCCCGCTGACCACCGAACCGATGCCGCTGGTGATGGGCGACAATCGCCCGTACCCCAAGTGCCGTCAGTGGAACGAGCGGGTGATGGCCAAACTCATCAACGACAACCCCGACTACGTCTTCACCACCTCGACCCGGCCGTGGAACACCAAACCGGGCGACACCATGCCCGGTCAGTACGTCGGGATCTGGCAGACGTTGTCCGAACATCAGATCCCGATCCTGGCGATGCGTGACACACCCTGGCTGGTGCGCAACGGCAAACCGTTCATACCGGCGGACTGCCTGGCCAAGGGCGGCGATGCGGAGTCCTGCGGGATCGATCGATCCAAGGTGCTCTCCGATCGCAACCCGACCCTGGACTTCCTCAGCCGCTTCCCGATGATGAAGGTCCTCGACATGAGCGACGCGGTCTGCCGGGAGGACGTCTGCCGGTCTATCGAGGGCAACGTGCTGGTCTACCACGACGCTCATCACCTGTCGGCGACCTACATGCGCACCATGACACCCGAACTCGGCCGCCAGATCGGTGCGGCCACCGGCTGGTGGTGACCAGCCCCCCCCGGACTAAGCCCCCCGACTAAGCCTCCGCCGCCGGGCCGGCGTCGATAGGGTTGCGGCTATGTCGCCGAGCGCTGGGTCCCCGAGCGCCCGGGCCGTATGGCCGGGAACCCCGTATCCGCTCGGCGCGACCTATGACGGCGCGGGCACCAATTTCTCGGTGTTCTCCGAGGTGGCCGAACGGGTGCAGTTGTGCTTGATCGGCGACGGCGACGCCGTCGGCCGCATGCACGAGGAGCGCATCGAACTCGACGAGGTCGACGGCTTTGTCTGGCACGCCTATCTGCCCGGAGTCTCCCCCGGCCAGCGCTACGGCTTCCGGGTGCACGGGCCGTGGAATCCCGAGGCCGGACAGCGCTGTGATGCCAGCAAGCTGCTACTCGACCCGTACGGAAAGTCTTTTCACGGCGACTTCGATTTCAGCCAGGCGCTGTACTCCTACGACCTGGGCGCTGAGCACCCCGCGTCCGGGGGAACGCCGCCGATGGTGGACTCGCTGGGCCACACCATGACCAGCGTGGTGATCAACCCGTTCTTCCAGTGGGGGTCCGACCACGCCCCGCGGACGCCCTACCACCAGACGATCATCTACGAGGCCCACGTCAAAGGCATGACGCAGACCCACCCCGGGATTCCCGAGGAACTGCGCGGCACCTACGCCGGTCTGGCCCATCCGGTGATCATCGACCACCTGAAGTCGTTGAACGTCACCGCGATCGAGCTGATGCCGGTGCACCAGTTCATGCACGACAAGCGACTGCTGGACCTTGGGTTGCGCAATTACTGGGGCTACAACACGTTCGGGTTCTTCGCACCGCACCACCAGTACGCCGCCAACCGCAGTGCCGGCGGTGAGGTCGGCGAGTTCAAGAACATGGTGCGCAGCTTCCACGGCGCCGGCATCGAAGTGATCCTCGACGTGGTCTATAACCACACCGCCGAAAGCGACCACATGGGTCCGACGGTCAACTTCCGCGGCATCGACAACGCCGCCTACTACCGACTGCTGGATTCCGACCTGCGGCTCTACAAGGACTTCACCGGAACCGGCAACAGCCTCAACGTCCGCCACCCGCACACCCTGCAGCTGATCATGGATTCGTTGCGGTACTGGGTGCTGGACATGCACGTCGACGGCTTCCGCTTCGACCTGGCCTCGACCCTGGCCCGGGAGTTCTACGACGTCGACCGGCTGTCCGCCTTCTTCGACATCATTCAGCAGGACCCGGTGATCAGCCAGGTCAAACTCATCGCCGAACCGTGGGACGTCGGCGAGGGCGGCTATCAGGTGGGCAACTTCCCCGGCCTGTGGACCGAGTGGAACGGCCAGTACCGCGACACCGTGCGGGATTACTGGCGCGGCGAACCGGCGGCATTGGGCGAGTTCGCCTCCCGGCTCACCGGTTCCGCCGATCTCTACGAGGCCAACGGACGGCGGCCCGCCGCCAGTATCAACTTCGTCACCTGTCACGACGGCTTCACCCTGGCCGATCTGGTCTCCTACAACCACAAGCACAACGACGCCAACGGGGAGGACAATCGCGACGGCGAGAACCACAACCGATCCTGGAACTGCGGGGTGGAGGGTCCCAGCGAAGACCCGGAGATCATCGGACTGCGGCACCGGCAGATGCGCAACATCATGACCACCCTGATGCTCTCCCAGGGCACCCCGATGATCAGCCACGGCGACGAGGTCGGACGCACCCAGCACGGCAACAACAACGGCTACTGCCAGGACAACGAGATGACCTGGATCGACTGGGCCGACGTCGACCGGTACGAAGACATGCTGGAGTTCACCCGCACGGTGACCGCACTGCGCGTCAAGCACCCGGTGTTCCGGCGTAGGCGTTTCTTCGACGGCAGACCGTCAGACAGCCCCCATAACATGCTCGACATTTACTGGCTCACCCGCGACGGTGTGGAGATGACGTCCAACGACTGGCACTCCGGCATCAAGTCGGTGGCGGTGGGCCTCAACGGCGAGGCAATGCGCGAGCCTGACGCCCGTGGCGAACGCATCATCGACGATTCGTTCCTGCTGTGCTTCAACGCCCATGCCTACCCCGTGGACTTCGTCGTTCCCGAAACCCCCTACGCCCGACACTGGCAGGCGGTCATCGACACCTTCGACCCGCGGGGCGCGACCGAGCAGCATGTATCGGCCGGCGAGACCTTCACCGTCCGGGGCCGGTCCGTGCTCGTGCTTCGACGCACCACGTAGCGGGAACAGGCAGCTATGCCTTTTCCCGCACGCTCTCCGGTGCTGTCCACCTACCGCCTGCAGTTGCGCGGGCTGGACAGTTCGTTCACCTTCGCCGACGCCGAGAAGGTCCTGGACTACCTTGCCGAGCTGGGCGTCAGCCACGTGTACCTGTCCCCGGTTCTGGCAGCGGCGCCGGATTCCGCGCACGGCTACGACGTGATCGACCCGACCACGGTGGCGCCCGAACTCGGCGGACCGGAAGGACTGGCAGCGTTGTCGCAGGCGGCCCGGGAGCGCGGCCTGGGCTTAGTGGTCGACATCGTGCCCAACCACCTCGGGGTGGACCCGCCCGGGCGCAACCCGTGGTGGTCGGATGTGCTGCGGCACGGGCGGGATTCGCGCTACGCGACGTTCTTCGACATCGACTGGTCGGCCGACCCGCAGGGCCGCATCGTGCTGCCCATGCTGGGTTCGGAGGCCGATCTGGAGCAGCTCACCGTTGACGGCGGGGAACTGCGGCTGTACGGAATGGGCTTTCCGATCGCCCCGGGCACCGCCGACTCCGATGAGATCGACGCGGGCGTCGGCGGCGCGACCCCCACCGCGATCCACGACCGCCAGCACTACAGGCTGGTGGATTGGCGCTCCGGGGTATGCGGTTACCGGCGCTTCTTCGCCGTCTCCGGGCTGGCGGGCCTGCGCCAGGAGGACCCGGCCGTCTTCACCCACACCCACACCGAGGTGGCCCGCTGGCTGACCGAAGGGCTCGTCGACGGCATCCGCGTCGACCACCCCGACGGGCTGACCGACCCGGCCGGCTACCTGCACCGGCTGCGCGGCCTGCTCGGCCCGGACGCGTGGATCGTCATCGAGAAGATCCTGGCCCCCGGCGAACCGCTGGACCCCTCCCTTCCGATCCAGGGCACCACCGGATATGACGCCCTGCGCGAGGTCGGCGGGGTGTTCGTCGACCCGTCGGGCGCCCAGGCGCTCACCGAGCTCGTGGAGTCGGCCGGGGTGCCCTACCGGGACAGCTCAGAGTCGTTGCGGGAGTTGAAGGTCCGGACGGCCACCGACACGCTGGCCAGTGAACTGGCCCGGCTGTGCCGGACGATTCGGCGCTGTACGGGTAGCGACCATCCGCAGCTGGCCGACGCGGTGGCTGAACTCCTCGCCGCCGTCGGGGTGTACCGCAGCGACTATCCGGTGTTGGCGCAGGTGCTCGGTGCGGCGATGGCCAGCACCGTCGAACGCCGGCCCGAGCTTGCCGAGCCGCTGGAGATCGCCTCCGCGGCGCTGCATGACGCGGAAGCGGCTGCCCGGCTGCAGCAGTTGTGCGGCGCGATGACCGCCAAGGCCGTGGAGGACTGCTACTTCTACCGCGACGCTCGTCTGGTGTCGCTCAACGAGGTGGGCGGCGAGCCGCACCGCTTCGGGGTGAGCGCAGCGGAGTTCCACCGCAGCGCGGCGGTGCGGGCCGCCCTGTGGCCGGACAGCATGACCGCGCTGTCCACCCACGACACCAAGCGCGGCGAGGATGTCCGGGCTCGCATCGGCGTGCTGTCCCAGGTGCCCAGCCTGTGGGCGGAGATGGTGTCCCGATGGGAGGCCGCGACCCCCTCCCCCGACCCGGTGAGCGGGTTGTTTTTGTGGCAGAACATCGTCGGGATCTGGCCGGCCGACGGCACGGTGACCCCCGGACTGCGGGCGCGGCTGCACGGCTACGCCGAGAAGGCGCTGCGGGAGGCCGGTGCGCGGACGTCGTGGACCGAACCCGAGCAGGAATTCGAACGGGCCGTTCATGATTGGCTCGACGCCGTCCTCGACGGACCCGCCGCCACCGGGCTGACCGAGTTCGTCGCCCAGGTCTTACCGCACGCGCACAACGACGCCCTGGGCCAGAAACTGCTGGCACTCACCGTCCCCGGCGTGCCGGACGTCTACCAGGGCACCGAATTGTGGGAGGACAGTCTGGTCGACCCGGACAACCGCCGTCCGGTGGACTACGGCGAGCGACGGGCGGCTCTGCACCGGCTGGACCATCCGAAGATGCGGGTGGTGGCCGCCGCACTGCGCGCCCGCCGAGACCGTCCGCAGACCTTTTTGCGCGGCGGATACCTACCGCTGCTGGCGAACGGCCCGACCTCCGAGCACCTGCTGGCGTTCCTGCGCGGTGACGACGTGCTGGTCGCCGTCAGCCGCTGGACGGTGCGCCTAGCCGACAGCGGTTGGGGCGCAACCGAACTACCGCTGCCGCCCGGAACCTGGGTGGACCGGATCTCGCGCGCCCGGCACAGCGGCGCGGTGTCGGCCGTCGCGCTGTTCGCCGACGTGCCGGTGGCACTGCTGGAGAGGGCACATGACTGATTTCGCGGTGTGGGCGCCGCTGCCGGCGCTGGTGCGTCTCGACGTCGAGGGCACCCTGCACCCGATGAGCCCGCACGACGACGGTTGGTGGCGGGCAGCGGTGGACTGCGCGCAGGACGCGCGGTACGGCTTCGTGCTCGACGACGACCCGACCGTAGTGCCCGACCCGCGCTCGGCGCGGCAGCCCGACGGCGTCCATCAGCGCTCCCAGCTGTGGAACCCGCGCCGGGCGGTGTGGCATGACGCCGGGTGGAAGGGCCGTGCGCTCGATCGCGCGGTCATCTATGAGCTGCACGTCGGCACCTTCACCCCCGAAGGCACCTTCGACGCCGTGATCGGCAAGCTCGACTACTTGGTGGACCTCGGCGTCGACTTCGTGGAACTCATGCCGGTCAACGCCTTCAACGGCACGCACGGCTGGGGTTACGACGGTGTGCTCTGGTACGCGGTGCACGAAGCCTACGGCGGCCCGGACGGATTGGTCCGGCTCGTCGACGCCTGTCACACCCGCGGACTGGGAGTGCTGATCGACGCGGTGTTCAACCACTTCGGGCCGTCCGGCAACTACCTGCCCCGGTTCGGGCCGTACCTGTCGTCGGCGACCAATCCGTGGGGCGAGGGCGTCAATCTGTCCGGCCCGGGCGCCGACGGGGTGCGCCGCTACATCATCGACTGCGCGCTGCGCTGGCTGCGCGACTTCCACGCCGACGGGCTTCGTCTGGACGCGGTACACGCCCTGGTGGACACCACCGCGATCCACATTCTCGAGGAACTGGCCGCCGAAACCGATGCTCTGGCAGCGGTAGTCGGCCGTCCGCTGTCGCTGATCGCCGAGAGCGACCTCAACGACCCGCGGCTGATCACCCCCCGTGAGCACGGCGGCTACGGCGTGACCGCCCAGTGGGACGACGACATCCACCACGCCATCCACACCGCGGTATCGGGCGAACGTCAAGGCTATTACTGCGACTTCGGGTCCATCACCGCGCTGGCGAGCACCTTGCGCAACGGCTACTTCCACGCCGGCACCTATTCGACATTCCGCGGCCGCCGGCACGGCCGGCCCCTGGACACCACCCGCATCCCCGCCACCCGGCTGCTGGCCTACACCTGCACCCACGACCAGGTGGGCAACCGAGCCACCGGAGACCGGCCGAGTCAGAACCTGGACAGCGGGCAACTGGCCATCAAAGCCGCGCTGGCGCTCGGATCCCCCTACACCGCAATGCTGTTCATGGGCGAGGAGTGGGCGTCGAGCCGGCCGTTCCAGTTCTTCAGCTCCCATCCGGAGCCGGAACTGGCCCGCGCGACCGCCGAGGGCCGCAAAGCCGAGTTCGCCGAGCACGGTTGGGATGCCGACGAAGTGCCCGACCCGCAGGACCCGCAGACCTTCCTGCGCTCGCAATTGGACTGGTCCGAGCCCGATGATCCGGAGCATGCACGGCTGCTGGAGTTCTACAAGGGTCTGATCCGACTCCGGCACGAGGAGCCCGACATGGCCGATCCATGGCTACCGGATCTGGTGGTCGACTGCGACGAGGCGGAACGCTGGATTGTGATGCGGCGCGGTCGAATTGCCGTGGCGTGCAATCTGGGCACCGAGGCGGTGAGCGTCCCAGTGGCCGGCGAGACCCTACTCGAATGGGGCCACACGGACAACGGCGGGCGCAGCACTACCCTGCAGGGACACTCGGTCGCGGTGGTGAGGTCGCCGAAGACCCCGCCGGTCTAACCGCGAGCCGGGCGCTTCAGCAGGTACCGAAGCCAGCGAACGTCGATCAACATGTACGCAACCGTATGGACGAAAATTAAGGGCGCACGCCCCAGGAGCTAACGCGTCGCTAAGAAGTTCTGCCAGAACGCCTTTAGTTTCCGGTCCCGCCGTCGGGCTGGTTCTTGTCGGGAATCAAGTACGGGCACAGATCCAGGATGGCGTAGGTCACCAGGGCGGTGGCGTCCTGCTGGCTGATGACGTTGAAGGTCTTCGCGGCGATCACTTCGTTGTTGATCGCCGGCTGCAGCCGGGAACCTTGCCGCACGGCCGACGAGATCCGGTTGCAGGAGGTCCACCCGGCAGATATCCAGTTCGTCGGGGTTCCGGGGATGGTCGTCGTCACCGAATTGGACCGCCGGATGTCATCGACGAACTTGTCCTCCGGGGTCTGCGCGTGGGCGGGCACGGCCAGCGCGGCGGCGGCGGCGGCGGCGGCGGCGGCGGCGAGCAGCGAACAACCGATCGCTACAAGAGCTCGGGTACGTGACGTCACCACACCATTGTGCCGTCGAATCTGCGGCCGCGGCAGACTGTCCAGCAGGGAATCGGGGCTACGTGAGGTAGCGGTAGGCCGCTGAGCCCGGCTCCAGCGCCTCGACGTGCAGGCCGGAGGCGTCCATCCGGGCGCGCAGCCCGTCGTAGTCGGCCGCCGAACCCAATTCGACACCGACCAGCGCCTCCCCGGTTTCCCGGTTGTTGCGCTTGACGTACTCGAACAGCGTGATGTCGTCGTTCGGCCCGAGCACTTCGTCGAGGAAGCGGCGCAGCGCGCCGGGTTCCTGCGGGAAGTCCACCAGGAAGTAGTGCTTGAGACCTTTGTGCACGAGCGAGCGTTCCAGCACCTCGCCGTAGCGGGACACGTCGTTGTTGCCGCCGGAGATCAGGCACACCACCGTCGAGCCTGGCTCCACGTCGGCGTCCAGCAGCGCCGCCACCGACAACGCCCCGGCGGGTTCGGCGATGATGCCCTCGTTCTGATACAGGTCGAGCATGGCGGTGCACACCGCGCCCTCGTCGACCATGGTGACCGACACCATGTCCCCCGCCGCGGCCAGCGCCTGGTGGGTGAATGCGCCGGCCCGCTTGACCGCCGCACCGTCGACGAACTGGTCGACGTGGTCGAGGTCGACCGGGTGGCCGGCGGCCAGGGCCGCCATCATCGACGCCGCGCCGGCCGGTTCCACACCCAGCACCGCGGTGCCGGTGGTGCGTTCGGCCAGGTAGGTGGTGACGCCGGCGATGCAGCCGCCGCCCCCGACGCCGATGATCACCAGGTGTGGTTCGCTGTCGAGCTGGTCGAGGATCTCCACCGCGATGGTGCCCTGCCCCGCCATGGTGCGGGGGTCGTCGTAGGGCGGCACCAGGATCGCCCCGGTGCGGGCCACATCGTCCAGCGCGGCGGCCGCCGCGGCGTCGTAGCTGGCGCCGCCGACGATCAGGTCGATGTACTGCCCGCCGTGGTAGCGGATCCGGTCGCGCTTCTGCTTGGGCGTCTTGGCCGGCACGTAGACGCGGCCGTGCACCTGCATCGAGCGGCACGCCAGCGCGAATCCCTGAGCATGATTGCCGGCCGACGAGCACACCACGCCGGCGCGCAGTTGCTCCGGAGTGAGTTGCATCAGCAGGTTGTAGGCACCGCGCAGCTTGTAGGACCGCACACTCTGCAGATCCTCACGCTTGAGGTAGACCTCGGCGCCGGTGATGTCGGAGAGCCGGTCGCTGCGCTGAAGCGGGGTGCGGTCCACGACCTCGGCGATGCGCCGGGCAGCCTCGTCGATATCGGCCGCGGTCAACGGCGATGAGCCGCTTGCGCGAAGAGCGGAACTCTCCGACCTCAGGCGACTCTGGCTCAACTCGGTGGACACCGGTTAATGGTGCCACCGCGCGGGGAAAATCAGTGAATCGGGGTCAACACGAAGACCGGGATTTCGCGGTCGGTTTTGCGCTGGTAGTCGACGTAGTCCGGCCAGACCTCGACCGCCCGCTGCCACCAGGCGGCCTTCTCCTCGCCGACTACCTCGCGGGCTTCGTAGTCGCCGGTGACGGTGCCGTCCTGCAGTTCCACCCGGGGGTGTTTCTTGACGTTGTAGTACCAGACCGGATTCTTCGGCGCCCCGCCCAGCGAGGCGACGACGGCGTACTCACCGTCGTGCTCCACCCGCATCAACGGGGTCTTGCGCAGCTTGCCGGTCTTGGCGCCGATGGTGGTCAGCAGGATGACCGGCTTGCCTTTCAAGTCGGTGCCCCGGGTTCCGCCGGAGGCCATGTACAGCTCGGCGTTCTCACGGGCCCAGTCAGAGGTGCTCGGTTCGTATTCTCCAGTCAGCGGCATGTTTTCCAGGGTAGCCAGGCTCAGGCGCTGGGAATCAGATTCCGCCGTCGCCGCCCGTCCCCCCGTCGCCGCCGTCGCCGCCGTTGTCCCCTACGCCCCCGGGGCCGCCGGTACCGCCGGCGCCCGGAGTGCTGCCGATGCCGCTTGCACCGTTGAGACCGGCAGCGCCTGTGCCGGAACCACTTCCGGGGCCACCTGCACCGCCGTCGCCGCCGTCGCCGCCGAAGCCGGAGGTGGCGTCGCCGCCGTTGCCACCGTTGCCGCCGTCGCCGCCGCCGGTGGCTTCCGAGAGCACCGACACCGAACTGCCGTAATAGTTGGTGACGTAGACCGTGCCGTCCGGGCCCACCGCCACATCGATGGGATTGTTGAAACTCAGGTCACTGATCGTGGTGACGGAGTTGTCTGCTGCCGGATCGATCACCGACACCGAATTGCCGTAGTAGTTGGTGACATAGACCTTGCCGTCCGCACCAACAGCCACCCCTGTCGGGGCGTCGAAACTTTGGTCCACAATGACGCTGACCGAGTTCCCGGCCGCAGGATCGATCACCGAGACCGAATTGCCGATCTGGCTGGCGACGTAGACCTTGCCGTCCGCGGCGACGGCGATTCCGACGGAATCACTGAAGCTCGGATCGCTGATGGTGGTGACGGTGTCGCCGGCGCCCGGGTCGTGCCTGGCGTCGGCGGCGTAGCGGTAGACGTCCGCAGCCGGCCGGTTGATCCACACGCTGACCGCTTTTCGACCGGATCCCCCCTCTCGACGCGAGGGATCAGCCGCCCAGACAGCCCGGCCCGAGCAGCGCCTTGAGATCACCCATCAGCGCCGAGGACGGCGTCACCCGCAGGGACTGGTCGAGTTCCAGGGTGGTGATCCGGTCCCCGCTGATCAGCCGCAGGTGCACCTGCGAGGTGCCGGGGTGGCGCGAGAGCACCTGCTTGAGGGCGGTCACCTTGTCCAGGGTGCACTGCCGGGTGGGCAGGCTCACCGCCAGCGGCCGGTCCGGTTGGGCGTTGGAGAAGTCCGGCACCACAAGGTCATTGGCGATCAGGGTGACCCTGTCGTCTTGGACGCGGACCTTCGCCCCGACGATCACCACCGCGTCGTCGGCGATCTCCGCGCCGACCAGGGAGTAGGTCTGCGGGAAGAACATCACCTCGATACCGCCGGTGAGATCCTCCAATTGCGCTGACGCCCAGGGCATCCCGCTCTTGTTGACCCGGCGGTTGACCGACGCCAGGATGCCGCCCACCCGCACCTGGGTGTCGTTGGCCACGTCACCGTCGAGAATCGATGGGATCTGGGTGTCGGTCTGGGCGGCCAGCAGGTGCGCGACACCGTTGAGCGGGTGGCCGGACACGTAAAGGCCGAGCATCTCGCGTTCCAGCGCCAGCTTGTGCTTGTCGTCCCACTCCTCGTCGGGCACGCGGATGGTGAACACCGCATCGGTTCCGGCCCCGCCGTCGTCGGAGCCACCGCCGAACAGGTCGAACTGGCCCATCGCCTCGGCCTTCTTGGTGCCCAGCACCGACTCGACAGCGTCGCTGTGCACCAGGAACAGACCCTTGCGGGGATGGCCGAGCGAATCGAACGCCCCGGCCTTGACCAGCGATTCGGTGACCTTCTTGTTGCAGGCGCCGATGTCGATCTTGTTGAGGTAGTCGGAGAAGTCGGTGAACTTGCCCTTGGCGGTGCGGGTGGCGATCAGCGATGTCACCACGTTGGCGC
>NZ_JBIIOV010000177.1:0-6532 GCF_044342925.1 Mycobacterium sp.
TCGCCGGGGCGTTGACCCCCGCCGAAGGCTTGACGGTGATCGCCACCCGGTCGCGGCTGATGTCGCGGCTGTCCGGTCAGGGCGCGATGGCACTGCTGGAACTCGACGGGGCCGCCGCCGAGGAATTGCTCACCGGCTATGCCGACGTCACCGTGGCGGTGGAAGCCTCGCCCACCCAGGTGGTGATCGCCGGTCCGCCCGACCAGGTCGACGCGGTGATCGCGGTGGTGTCCGCCCAGGACCGGCTGGCCCGCCGGGTCGAGGTGGACGTGGCCTCGCACCACGCGATCATCGATCCGGTGCTGGGCGACCTGCGCACCGAACTGGCCGGGCTGAACCCGCAGAAGCCGAGCATCCCGGTCTTCGTCACCACCGGTGGGCGGGGCACCGGCGGGCAGGAGCGCAGCGACTCGGGGATGGAGCCTGAGACTGCGTTCGACGCCGGCCACTGGGTGGACAACCTGCGCAACCCGGTGCGGTTCACCCAGGCGGTGGCCGCCGCCGGCGCCGAGCACGGCACTTTCATCGAAGTGAGCCCGCACCCGGTGCTCAGCTACGCCATCGACGGCAGCGTGGAAGGTGTCCACCACCACACGCTCGGGACGCTGCAACGCGACACCAACGACACACTGACGTTTCGGACGAATCTCAATGCCGCGCATACGGTTCGGATGCCGGAACTGCCGCACCCGGCCGAACCCCGCCCGATGCTGCCGGCCACCCCGTGGCATCACACCCGGCACTGGCTGACCCCGGACGCGGCTGTGCCGGCGCACAGCGCGTCCGCCGCCGCTGCCGCCCCGGCAGGCGGTACCGCCGGCGGTACGGGCGACTGGTTCGCCGAATTGGCCTGGCCGGTCAAGGAATTGACCCTCAAGGAATTGTCCACAGCGCCGGCTCAGGGCCGGTGGCTGGTGATCGGCGACGGCGCCGCCACCAAACCGTCCGCCGCGGCTGAGCTCGCGGGCCTGTTGGGTGCCGGATCGACGGCGCTGGACGCCACTGTTCTGGACGAGGACGGCGACCACGCCGCGCTGCGCCAGGCCCTCGCCGGGGCCGGGCATGTGCTCTACGCGCCCGCGGCACACCCGCGCCTCGACGTAGCGGCGGCCTACCGGCTGTTCCACGCCGCACGCCGGCTGGTCGGCGTGCTGGCCGCGATGCCGCAGCAGCCGAAGCTGTTGGTGCTCACCCGCAACGGTCAATCGGTCAGCGACAGCGAACGCGCCGACCCGGCGCATGCGGTGCTGTGGGGCATGGCCCGCACCATCCGGCTGGAGCATCCGGAGTTCTGGGGCGGCATCGTCGATGTCGACGAGGCCGTGCCGGCCGAACTCGTCGCCACAATCCTGGCCGCCCAGGCCGCCCACACCGGCCGTGACGACCAGGCCGTCCACCGGCGCGGGCTGCGCCATGTCCCGCGGCTGCAGCGGCGGGCCGCGCCCGCGGTCGCGCTGACCCGGCTGGAGAGCGACACCAGCCATGTGGTGATCGGTGCCACCGGCAATGTGGGGCCGTTCCTGATCCGCCAGCTCGCCGAGATGGGTGCCTCCACCATCGTCGCGGTATCCCGAAGCGGCACAGCGCAATCCGAGGAACTGCAAGCCGAGCTGACCGCGGCGGGCACCAGGCTGGTCGAGGTGGCCGCCGATGCCGCCGACGAGGCCGCCATGACGGCGCTGTTCGACCGGTTCGGCAACGACCTGCCGCCGTTGGAGGGCGTCTACCTTGCCGCGCTGTCCGGCAACGAAGCGCTGCTGACCGAGATGACCGACTCCGACGTCACCACCATGTTCGGTTCCAAGGTGGACGCCGCGGCGGTGCTGCACCGGCTGACGCTGCGGACCCCGGTGCGCCGCTTCGTGCTGTTCTCCTCGATCACCGGCATCATCGGATCCCGGTGGCTGGGCCACTACACCGCGGCGAACACCTACCTGGGTGCGCTGGCCTACACCCGCCGCGCCCTGGGCTTGGCGGCGAGCGTCGTCGAATGGGGCCTGTGGAAGAGCTGGGCCGACGCCCAGCCGTCGACCAAGGCGGCCGGGCTCACCCCGATGCCCAACGATGTTGCCATCCGGATGATGCCCGCGGTGCTGAGTCCCGACGCCGGCGTGCAGAGCATCGTGGTGGCCGCCGACTGGCCCCGGCTGGCCGAGACGTATCAGATGCGTGCTCCGATGCCCGTCATCGACCGCTTGCTGGGCGGCGATGGGTTCGGCGACGCCGACGGGATCGAGGGGGTGTCCGCCCCGGCGTTCGGCACCCTGCTCGGCGACCCGGCCGTGGACGCCGGCCCGGTGCGCACCTGGCAAGCCCGCCTGGTTCCCGACGCCAAGCCCTACCCGGGCGGTCACCGGGTCCGCGGCGTCGAGGTGGTCCCGATGTCGGTGCTGCTGCAGACGCTGGTCACCGCGGCAGCCCCCGGCGTCCTGGGCGATGTCCGGTTCGAGTACCCGGTCGTGGCCGAGCAGTCACGGGTGATCCGGGTGGTCCGCCAGGGCGGCGCCGACGGCGAGAGCCTGACGTTGTCGTCGGGCGCCGGACCCGACACCCCGGCTGACCGCTGGACCCGGCACTCCAGTGCCCGGATTCTGCAGCAGCTGCCGGAGGTCTCGGCGGACAGCGCCACCGAGGTGCCCGAACTCGCCGGGGACCCGACGTCGATGGCCGATCTGCAGCGCACCGTCGGTGTCGACGGACAACCCTTCCCGTGGTCGGTCACCGGCTGGGAGCCGGCGCCGGGCGGCCTGCGCGCGACCGTCACGCTGCCCGAACCGTCGGCGGCGGCTGTGCTCGACGCCGCCGTCTATCTGGCCCGGGTGGTGGACAACTCGACCGCGCTGATGCTGCCGGCCGCCGCCGAGGCGCTGGCGGCCGCGGCGGGCCCAAAAATGAAAACTAAGGTCCCGTCCGAGATCGTCATCGAGGTCTGCCGGCGCACCGGCACCGATCTGGTGGCCGACGTCCGGGCGCACACCCCGGACGGCACCCTCTGGCTGGACCTGCGCGGACTGCGCTACGCCCAGGTGGACTCCGTCCCGGTTGCCGACGCCGGGCCCGAGTCGGCACCGGTGGATGTGCCGGACTGGTCGGCGATGACGGCCGAGCAGGTCGTCGGCGAACTGCGGGTCCGGCTGCGGGCCATCCTGGCCCGCGAGCTGGGCATGCCGGAGGCCGCGGTGGATTTCGACCGGCCGTTCCCCGAACTGGGCCTGGACTCGATGATGGCGATGACCCTGCTGCGCGACGCCAAGCAGTTGGTCCAGAAGGAGCTATCGGCGACGATGCTCTGGAACAACCCGACCGTCAGTGCGTTCGCCGAGCATGTGGCGGGCCTGCTGACCCCAGAGCCGCAGCCCGAGCCGGAACCGGTCGAGGACGTCGCCGAGGAATCGTTCAGCGTGCTCGACGCACTCTTCGACAGCGTGGAATCAACGGCCAGCGTGGAATCAACGGCCAGCGTGGAAAGTGAAGGCTAGATCCGATGAAGACCATCTTCGACAGGATCTCGGCCATGACGGCCGAGCAGCGCACCGCGCTGACCGAGCAGTTCGACAAGTCCTCCCGAATCTCCGGCGCTGAACCCATCGCGGTGATCGGGATCGGCTGCCGATTCCCCGGCGGCGTCACCGGACCCGAGTCGTACTGGGAATTCCTGGACAACGGCACCGACGGCGTGACGATCACGCCGCCGGACCGCTGGGACGCCGAGGCGTTCTATGACCCGGACCCGATGGCGCCGGGCCGGATGCCCTCCAAGTGGGGCGCCTACCTGTCCGACATCGCCGGCTTCGACGCCGACTTCTTCGGTATCTCCCCGCGCGAAGCCGTCGCTATGGATCCGCAGCAGCGGCTGGCGCTGGAAGTCGCCTGGGAGGCGCTGGAGAACGCCGGGTTGCGGCCCGACCAGCTCGGCGAGACCCGCGCCGCGGTGATGATGGGCGTGTACTACAACGAGTACCAGAGCGCCGCGGGTGGCAACCCCGCCACCATCGACGCCTACTCGGCCACCGGTAACGCGCACAGCGTCACCGTCGGGCGGATCGCCTATCTGCTGGGCCTGCGCGGACCGGCGGTGGCCGTGGACACCGCGTGCTCGTCGTCGCTGGTGTCGGTGCACCTGGCCTGCCAGAGCCTGCGGATGCGCGAGAGCGACCTGGCGCTGGCAGGCGGGGTCAACCTCAGCCTGCGGCCGGAAACCCAACTGGCGCTGGGCAAGTGGGGCATGCTATCGCCCCGCGGCAAGTGCAACAGCTTCGACACCCAGGCTGACGGGTTCGTCCGGGGCGAGGGTGCCGGAATCGTCGTGCTCAAGCGGCTCACCGACGCTGTCCGCGACGGCGACCGGGTGCTGGCGGTGGTGCGCGGATCGGCGGTCAACCAGGACGGCCGCTCCAACGGCCTCACCGCGCCGAACGCCCCGGCCCAGCGCGACGTCATCGCCCGCGCGCTGCGCGCCGCCGACGTCACGGCGGCGTCGGTGGACTACGTCGAAACCCATGGAACCGGAACTCCACTCGGTGATCCCATCGAATTCGACGCGCTGGCGGCGGCGTACGGCCGCGGTGAGGTGCCCTGCGCGCTCGGTGCGGTGAAGACCAACATCGGCCACCTCGAAGCGGCGGCCGGTGTCGCCGGACTGATCAAGGCAGTTCTGGCGCTGCGGCATTCGCGGATCCCTCCCAACCTGAACTTCGCCGAATGGACCCCGGCGATCGACCCGTCGTCGACCCGGTTCTTCGTGCCCACCACCTCGACGCCGTGGCCCAAGCACGACGGCCCCCGCCGGGCCGGTGTCTCCTCGTTCGGCATGGGCGGCACCAACGCCCACATCGTCCTGGAGCAGGGCCCGGCCTCGCAGTCCGCGGCGCCCACCGGTCCGGCGGTGACCACCCTGGTGGTCTCCGGCAAGACCGCGCAGCGGGTGGCCGCAGCCGCCGGCGTGCTGGCCGACTGGATGATCGGCCCCGGCAGGTCTGTGCCGATCGCCGAGGTGGCCGAAACCCTCAACCACCGGAGCCGTTTCGGCATCGTCGCGACGGTGTCCGCGCGCAGCCACGACGACGCGGTCGAGGGCCTGCGGGCGCTGGCCGCCGGTCAGCCCGGCCCCGGAGTGGTCGCCTGCCACGAGGCCTCACCCGGACCGGGCACGGTGTTCGTCTACTCCGGTCAGGGAGCGCAGTGGGCCGGCATGGGCCGGCAACTGCTGGCCGACGAGCCGGCGTTCGCCGCGGCCATCGACGCCCTGGAGCCGGTCTTCGTCGACAAGGTCGGCTTCTCGCTGCGCCATGTCCTGCAGGTGGGCGAACCGCTGACCGGGATCGCCCGGATCCAGCCGGTCCTGGTCGGGATTCAGCTGGCCCTGACCGAGTTGTGGCGCTCCTACGGTGTGGAACCCGACGCCGTCATCGGCCATTCGATGGGCGAGGTGACCGCCGCGGTGGTGGCCGGGGCGCTGACCCCCGCCGAAGGCCTCGACGTGATCGCCACCCGGTCCAAGCTGATGTCGCGACTGTCCGGCCAGGGCGCGATGGCACTGGTGGAGCTGGACGCCAAGGGCGCCGAGCGGCTGATCGCGGACTACCCGGACGTGTCGGTCGCCGTGTACGCCTCGCCGACTCAGTCGGTGATCGCCGGACCACCCGATCAGGTCGACGAACTCGTCGCCACGGTGGACGCCAAGGGCCTGCTGGCCCGCCGGGTGGAGGTCGACGTGGCTTCGCATCACGCGACCATCGATCCGATCCTGCCCGAACTGCGCTCGGCGCTGGCCTATCTGGAGCCCGACGGTCCTACCATCCCGGTGATCAGCACCGTCGAAACCTCCGGCAGCACAACGATGTTCGGTGCCGATTATTGGGCGGCGAACCTGCGCAACCCGGTCCGGTTCAGCCGCGCCGTCGGTGAGGCGGCCACCGACCACGCCACGTTCATCGAGATCAGCCCGCATCCGCTGCTGACCCACGCCATCAGTGAATCCCTCGGCGCGAAGAAGGCGCGGGTGTCGGGCACCGTCAACCGTGACCACCCGGAGACGCTGACCTTCCACACCCAGCTGGCCGGGGTTCGGCCGCCGGCCACCGCCCAGCCCGGCGGGCGCAGGGACCTGCTGGTGGACCTGCCGCCCACACCCTGGCTGCACACCCGCTACTGGATGCAGACCGCCTCGGTGGGAAGGGAATTCAGCGGAGCCCACCCGCTGCTCGGCATGCACGTCGAGCTGCCCGCCGGCGGCGTCCACGTCTGGCAGTCCGATGTCGGGACCGAACTGCACCCGTGGCTGGCCGACCACAAGGTGCACGGCCAGCCGGTCATGCCCGGAGCCGGGTTCGCCGAGATCGCGCTGTCCGCCGGCTGTGCGGCTCTCGGCCGGCCGGCCCGCGAATTGCGGCTGTCGCGGCTGGAAGTCGAGCAGATGCTCCCGCTCGGTGAACAGACTCGGCTGACCACCCAGCTGGTACCGGATGACGACGGCACCGCCCGGGTGGAGATCCACTCCCGCTCCGCGACCGGGAACTGGACCCGCCACGCG